>DATCGA010000520.1:0-7940 GCA_036509215.1 Trebonia sp. | reverse complement strand
CCGCCTTGTAGCCGAGCGAGACCAGCGCCGTCGAGACGCTGCCGGCCAGGCCCGCCGCGGACCCGCCGTTGTAGACGTCCACCGTCACCGTCGACGCGGCCGGGATCGGCGCCGCCTTCTTCTTCACGGCGCTCTTGCCCGGCGTGGCGGCCGGCGGCGGCGGGTTGAACGCCTTGCTCACGACCTGCTGGATGTAGCTGACGTCGATGTCGTTGACGTCCTGCATCGAGCCGTTGAGGTCCACGTCTGCGAAGCCGGAGATCGGCATCGTGTAGAACTTCAGGTTCTTGCCGGTCAGCGCGCTCATGTTGGTGGCGAAGTCGAACAGGTTGAACCCCGAGTTGGTGATCAGCCACTGCTTGGCGTCGCCCAGCAGGGCGGTCAGCTGGCCGAGGTCGCTGAACGCGTTCTCGTGCTTGAGCTGCCAGATCACGTAGTCGATGACCGCCTGCTGCCGGTGGGTGCGGCTCAGGTCGGTGTCGGGCAGGCTGTCCCGGTCCCTGACGAACGCGAGCGCCTGGTCCGCTGCCAGGTGCAGGTACTGCGAACCGCCCTTTTTCAGGTTGTAGCCGTCCGCGACCGCGTTCCAGCCCGACGCGGTGTCGTACAGGTTGGCGTCGGCGGTGCCGTTCACCTTCGTCGGCGTCACGCACGCCTCGATGCCGCCGAAGTCCTGCGCCAGCGTGAAAAAGCCTGCCAGGTTCATCACCGCGTAGTTGTCGATGTGCACGCCGGTGACCGACTGGACGGTGGCGATCTCGGCCGCCTGGCCGGCCTGGTTGGCCTTCAGGTAGCGCTCGGCGGAGCTCATGGACGTGCCGGAGGTCGAGTTGAGCGAGGTGACGTAGGCGAAGTAGTACGCCTGGTCGATCTTCCCGGTGGTGATGCCGTCGAAGTACGCCTTGGGATAGGTGACCAGGTCGTCGCGCGGTATCGAGAAGCCGACCGCCTTCTGACCGCCCGCGAAGATGTGCACCAGGATCAGCGTGTCGGTGTCCTGGGAGCCGACCGTCTGATCCTTGCAGGAGGCCACGTTGCCCGCGTGCATCGCGGTCAGCAGGCCCGAGGAAAGACACTGCCCCTGGAAGTCGGTGCGGCTCTCCAGGCCCATCACCAGGATGTTCATCGCGCCGACGGATGAGCTGCCGCCGATCGTGATCCCGTCGCCGAGCGCGCTCAGGTCCGCGACCGCCTTGTGGGCGTAGCCCGCCACCACCAGCAGAACGGCCGCGAGAAAGCAGCTCACGGTGTAGCCGACCTTGCCTGCGACCAGCCTCGCGACGTGCGCCGAGAACATAGCTGCTCCTCCCGGAGGGATCAGAACACGCAGCTACAAGATATGAACATATGTCAGTAAACGCAGGGTATTCCGAACTTGGCGTTCGCGGTGACGGTTACGGCGGTGCCCGCCGCGCCGTTGTTCCCCGAGGTCGACCCGGCCGAGGGCGTCGCCGTGGGGCTGGCGGCCTTCGTCAGGCCGGACGGCACGACGGTCGACCCGCTGCCGAGCAGGACCTCCACGTGCCCGAAGGGCAGCGAGGCGAGCGCGGTGGCGGTCACCCCGAAGTACCCGCCGATCTTGGCCGCGTTCGCCGAGGCCCCCGCGCCGTAGAACACCTCGTCACCCGACTCGACCGTCTGCGACTGGGCGGACGCGTCGGTGACGGCGCCGACCCGGTACCCCTTGGCGGTCAGCGCGGCCGAGACGTGGCCGGCCAGCCCGGCGGTGCTGCCGCCGTTGTAGACGTTGACCGTGACCGTCGACGCGGCCGGGATCGGGGCGGCCTTCTTGGCCGGCTTCGACGGTGACTTGCCGCCCGTCGACGGCGCCGGGGCGGTGAACTTCGCCTTGATGGCGGCCTGGACGGCGGGGACGTCGATCTGGTTGGCGTCCTGCCCGTCGACGGTCTCGTAGCCGACGATGGGCGCGGTGTAGAACTTCAGGTTCTCGCCGCTGAGCGCGTGCATCTGGGTCGAGAAGTCGAGCAGGTTCCAGCTCGAGTCGGTGATGAGGTACTTGTCGGCGGTGCTGAGCAGGGCCGTGAGCTGGCCGACGTCGCTCAGCACGCCCTCGGTCTTCAGCTTCCAGATCACGTAGTCGAGGACCGCCTGCTGGCGGTGGGTGCGGTCCAGGTCCCCGTTGGGCAGGTTGTCCCGCTCCCTGACGAACGCCAGCGCCTGGTCCGCCGCCAGGTGCAGGTAGCCCGCGTGCGGTGCCTTGAAGCCCGAGTTCGCGTCGTGCAGATTGGTGCCCGGGCCGTTGGGCCCGTCCCACGAGCTCAGGCAGACCTCGACGCCGCCGAATGACTGGGCCAGGTAGAAGAACCCGGCCAGGTTGATCTCGGCGAAGTGGTCGATCTTCTGGTTGGTGACCGCCTCGACCGTGTCGATGGCGGCCTTCTGCCCGGCCTCGTTGGCCTGGAAGTAACGCTGCGACCGGCTCATCGACGAGCTCACGGTCTGGTTCAGCGACTGCGCGTAGGCCAGGCCGTAGGCCTGGTCGATCTTCCCGTGCGACTGGCCGTCGTAGGCCTGCGGGTACGTGACCCAGTCATCGCGCGGGATCGAGTAGCCGACCGCCTTCTGGCCGCCCGCGAAGATGTGGATCAGGATCAGCGTGTTCGTGTCCTGGCCGCCGACGCCCTCGTTGTTGACGCCGTACACGCTGCCCGCGTGCATCGCGGTCAGCAGGGCCGACGACAGCGTGTTCCCCTGGTAGTCGGTCCGGCTCTCGAGGCCCATCAGCAGGATGTTCATCGCCCCGGTCTGCGCCCCGCCGGAGATCGCGTTGGAGCTGGCCAGCCCGGTGACCAGGCCGTCGACCTTGTGGGCGTACCCCGATACCACCAGCAGAACGGCGGCGAGCAGGCAGCTCGCCGCGTATCCGACCTTGCCCGCGATCGTCGCGCCGCGCATGCCGAGCAATCTTATTACCTCCGGCCGTCCCTGTTCACCGTTGCGGCGAGGCTACCCGGTGCCGGACGGTCCTTACACTGTTGTGAATACTACCTGGTCAAGTACGCATCACAGCGGAACGTAATGGCGCCGACGCGCAGGCAGACGCTACGGCTTGAGGGAAACTTAGGAAACGATGTATTACCCTCTCCAGCAATGACCACTCAACCTGGGTGGGAGCCACGACCCGGCCCCACGCGAGGCGAGACCGCCCGGCGACCGCCCCGGGGGGAGGCCGGCGGCTGGCCGGACGATCCCGCGCGCCGCCGGGCAGGCGGCGCGGCCGGCTCCGGCCGGCCTGATCCGCGCGGTCCCGACCCCCGCGGGCGCGACCCCCGCGGGCGCGACCCGCGCAACGGTCCGGGCTGGGCCGGGCCCGACGACCGGGGACGAGGCGGCCCCCGACCGCCGCGCGAGCCGAAGCAGCGCCCCGGCGACGGCGCGTCCGGAGGATCCGGACGGTCGCCGCTGCGCTGGATCGGCGCCATGTCCACCAGGAACGCACTGCTGGTGCTGGTCGCCGGGGCCGTCATCGGGATCATCGGAACGCTGGTGGCCGGCACCGAGCCGGGGTTCCTGCTCAGCTTCTGCATCATCGTCAGCGCGGTCGTGGCGACGCTGGCGGTCCGGCCCGGCGCCGTCTACCTGTTCTTCCCGCTGCCGGCCTTCGCCTTCTTCGCGGGGGCGGTGATAACCGGCAAGATCCATGACAGCAGCCTGTCGTCGTCGACGGCGGGGCTGGCGGCCGGCTTCACCCAGTGGATCGCCGGCATCTTCTTCCCGATGTGCGCGGCCACGATCCTGGTCCTGCTGATCGGCGGCACCCGCTGGCTGCTCTCCCGCCAGCTGGTCGGCGGCCAGTTCCGGATGTCGGCCGACCGCCCGGCGGCCTCCCGCGGCCCGCGCCCGGAGGTCGACCCGTGGGCCGACCAGAACGCGACCAGGAGCCGGCCTGCCCCGCGTCCGGGCAGCGCCCCCTGGCCCCCCGAGGGCGCCCGTTCCGCCCGCCCGGCCCGCGATGATCGCGATCCATGGAACGATCCCCGGCCCGCGGCCGATCCCCGCACGGCCGCCGACCGCCGGCCGCCCAGCCGGAACGCCCCGCCGGCCGCACCGAAGCCCGCCTTCCGTCCCCGCCCGGCCAACCCGGGCCCCGGGCCCGGCGACCCGCGGGCCCAGCGCCCGCCAGCCCCGCAGCGCCCCGCCCGCCCGCCGCGGGACCCCCGGGACCAGCGCTAGAGCTTTTCCAGCGGCGCGTACCGCAGGACGAGGTGCTTCACGCCGTAGTCGCCTCCGAAGTCGATCTTCGCCTCGGCCGAGTCGCCGTGGCCGTCGGCCGAGACCACGGTGCCGAGGCCGAACTTGTCGTGGTTCACCCGGTCCCCCGCCGTCAGCGCCGGGACGGCGCGGTTGCCGATCGCGTTGACGCCCGGCCGGGACGCCAGCCGGGCCGATGAAGACGTCGAGGCGGCGGAGGTGGCGGCGGCGTCGCGCTTCCACTCGATCAGCGACGACGGGATCTCCGACAGGAACCTGGACGGCGAGTGGAACGCCGGGCGGCCGTACCAGTTACGCGACACGGCCCTGGTCAGGTACAGGCGCTGCTCCGCGCGGGTGATCCCGACGTAGGCGAGCCGCCGCTCCTCCTCGAGCTCGCGGGGGTCGGTCAGCGCCCGCTGGTGCGGGAAGACCTCCTCCTCCATCCCGGTCAGGAAGACCACCGGGAACTCCAGCCCCTTGGCGGTGTGCAGCGTCATCATCGTCACCATGCCGCCGTGTTCGGCGCCGTCCGGGATCTGGTCCGCGTCGGCCACGAGGGCGACCCGCTCGAGGAAGCCGGCCAGCGTGCCGTCTCGCTGGTTTTCGAGTGACCATGCCCCGTCGTATTCGCGGGCGACCGAGACCATTTCCTGCAGGTTCTCCACCCGGGTGACGTCCTGCAGGTCCTCGGAGCTCTCGAGCGACGTCTGGTACCCGGTCTTGTCGAGCACCGCCTCGACCAGCTCGGCCACCGGGCCGCCGGTCGCGGCCTGCTCGCGGAGGTCGTCGACGAGCGCGTTGAACCCGGCGATGGCCGACGCCGACCTGGCCGCCATCGCCGGGATCTCCGACGGCGTCCGCAGCGCCTGCGCGAACGTGATCCGCTCGCGGGCCGCGTAGCCGGCCACGTACTCCTCCGCCCGGTCCCCGATGCCGCGCTTGGGCATGTTCAGCACCCGCCGCAGCGATACCTCGTCGGCCGGGTTGTTGATCAGCCGCAGGTAGGCGAGGAGGTCACGGACCTCGCGGCGCTCGTAGAAGCGGACCCCGCCGACCACCCGGTACGGCAGCCCGACCCGAATGAAGATTTCCTCGAAGACGCGGGACTGCGCGTTGGTCCGGTAGAAGACCGCCACCTGGCCGGGGGTCGACAGCCCCTCGTCGCTCAGCCGGTCGACCTCCTCGGCCACGAACGCTGCCTCGTCGTGCTCGTTGTTGGCCACGTAGACGGTGATCGGCGGGCCGTCGCCGGCCTCGGACCAGAGGTTCTTCGGCTTGCGGCCCGAGTTCCTCGACACCACCGCGTTGGCCGCGGCGAGGATGTTCTGGGTCGAGCGGTAGTTCTGCTCGAGGAGGATCACGGTCGCGTTCGGGTAGTCCTGCTCGAACTCGGTGATGTTCCTGATCGTGGCGCCGCGGAACGCGTAGATCGACTGGTCCGCGTCGCCGACGACGCACAGCTCCGACGGGCCGCCGGCCGGGTCGGGCTCAGCCGGCCCGCCAGAGCCGGCCGGGTCCGTTCGAGAGCCGAAAAGAGAGCCACCACCGGATACCAGCTCGCGGACCAGGACGTACTGGGCGTGGTTGGTGTCTTGGTATTCGTCAACGAGCACGTGCCGGAAGCGACGGCGGTACGCCGCCGCGACGTCGGGGAACGCCTGGAACAGGTTGACGGTGACCATGATCAGGTCGTCGAAGTCCATCGCGCCCGCCGCCACCAGGCGGCGCTGGTACTCCGCGTACACCTCCGCCAGCGCCTTCTCGCGGGCGGTGCGCGCCCGGGACGCGTACGACTCGTAGTCCTCGAGCTCGTTCTTCAGGTTCGAGACCTGCGCCGCCATCGACTTGGGGGGGTACTGGCGGGCGTCGAGCTCGAGCTCGCGGCAGACGAGCGCCATCAGGCGCTGCGAGTCGGCCGAGTCGTAGATGGAGAAGTTCGACGGGTAGCCGAACCTGGACGCCTCGCGGCGCAGGATGCGGACGCAGGCCGAGTGGAACGTCATCACCCACATCGCCCGGGCGCGGCGGTCGCCCACGAGCTGCGCGACCCGGCCGGCCATCTCGCCCGCCGCCTTGTTGGTGAACGTGATCGCGAGGATCTCGCCCGGCGACACGTCCCGCTCCGCCAGCAGGTAGGCGATCCGGTGGGCGAGGACCCGGGTCTTCCCCGAGCCGGCCCCGGCGACGATCAGCAGCGGTCCGCCGGCGTGGATGACGGCGGCGCGCTGCTGCGGGTTGAGGCCGTCGAGGAGGGTCGTGGTCACGGCTTCAAGACTAGGCCGTGGCTCCGTCAATCGAGCCGTCACCAGTCAGCCTGCAGATAGCGAATATCATCATTACCTGCAGTTTTTCGCCATGGAATGTACCGGTTTGGCCTCTATCGCAGGCTACTGCGCGGTATCGTGACCACGCCCTTACCCGTAACCGCCAGGGGGTAATCCCATGGGATCGCGCGGCCGATCCATCAGGCTCAGGATTTACTTCCTGGTAGCCATCCCGCTGATCACGATGCTCGGCCTGTTCGGGTACGTCGCCTGGACGTCCACCACGACCTACCTGAACCTGGACCGGGCGCCGAACCTCATCAACGCCACCGCCGAGCCGCTGACGAATTTCGTCAACCTGCTGCAGGCCGAGCGCCGGGCCGCGGTCGTCTACGCGTCCAGTCCGAGCAGCGCCAACCTCGCCGCCTACCGTAGCGCGATCGCGACCACCGAGGCCGGCGAGGTCCGGGTCACGGCCGCGCTCAACTCGGCCGGCACCAAGAGCAGCGCGTCCGCCGCGGAGACGAACGGCATCGCCTCGATGACCGCCGCCGTCGACAGCCTGCCCCAGCTGCGCGAGGGGATCCTGGCCAGGAAGCTGCCCGCGCTCACCGGGTTCGCGGACTACACCAACGTCATCGCCGGCCAGGGCGCGGTGCTGCAGGCCGAGGCGAACAGCATCTCCGACGCGGCCGGGGCCGAGCAGGGCCTTGGCCTTATCTCCGCCGTGAACACCCAGGAAGACATGGCGGAGCAGGACGCGATCCTGGCCGGCGCGCTGACGAGCGGGTCGCTCACGCCCGCCGAGCGGGTGGCCTTCGGCCAGGCGGCGGGACGGCAGCAGGACGACACGCTGCTCTTCGAGGAGCTATTCACCCCGGCCGAGCTCAAGACCTACAACGACACGATGAACGCGCTGGCCCCGTCGGCGGTGCAGAAGAGCGCCACGACGATCCAGCAGGCGGTCATGTCCGGCGCCCCGCTGAGCGAGATCGCGGCGACCGGCCTCACCCCCGCCAGCTGGCAGCGCGTGACCACCACGTGGCTGCACGCCGCCAGCCTGGCGGGCGACGAGACGGCGACGACCGTGCTCGCCGCCAACACGACCCCTGCCATCGACGCCAAGCGGAGGCTGTGGGCGGTGAGCATCGTCGGCGCGGCCGGCTTCCTGCTCACGCTGCTGGTCACGATCCTGCTCGGCCGGTCCATCAACCGCCGCCTGACCGTGCTCCGCATCTCCGCCCTGACGCTCGCCCGCGAGCAGCTCCCGGCCGTGGTCGCCCGGCTCCGCCGCGGCGAGTCGGTCGACGTCGCCGCCGAGGCGCCGCCGGTGCACGAGGGCAACGACGAGATCGGCCAGGTCGGCCAGGCGATCGACGCCGTCCGGCAGACCGCCATCAGGTCCGCGATCGACGAGGCCAGGGTTCGGCAGGGCGTCAACGGCATGTTCCGCAATCTCGC
>DATCGA010000519.1:0-32515 GCA_036509215.1 Trebonia sp. | reverse complement strand
CGCCGCCGGCGCCGCCGTAGCCGCTCGCGCCGCCGTAGCCGCCAGCGCCGCCGCCGTAACCGCCGTTGCCGCCGCCGGATCCGGGGGCCGGCTCGAACGACGGCCGGTTCGAGGGCTGCGGCATGGACACGGTCTGGTCGGGCGACGCGGGGTCGGACGGCGTAGGCTGCTGGTACCAGTTTTTCCACGGGTCGTTCTCGCTCATGCTCTATCCCTCCGGGGGGCGCGGCGGGTCACGCCTGAACGCTCTGAGTGTACCGGCGGTATTCGCGCCTACACGTACGACGAACAACGGCGGCCGCCCGTTAAAAGTTACGGCCCCAATGCGCGCAGTTACCCCTCGGTCGCTTGTGGTGATCCGGTAACGTATCCACCGGGTTGGCGGAATCAGCCGATCGCCGAATTTTCACATGAAACTGTGCATGTCGCATTGAGCCGCCCGGAGTGCTCCCTCTCCTCCAGCCGGCGGTCGCGGCAGGTCATCAGCGCATATCGGGCCCGGGTGGCGGACCGGGCCTGCGAGAGGGAGTGCAGCACATGGCACATGGTCAGAGCTTCGCCGCCTCGGCGACAGCCGAGCAGGACCGGGCAAGCCGGCCCGCGTCAGGCCGACCCGCGTCAGGACGGCCCGCGTCAGGCGCGTTCGGGGCAGGACGGCCGGACGGCACGACCGCCCCGGACCACGGGGCCGACCAGCGCGCCACCTGCGCGGTGATCCGCCCCACGGCGGTCGAGGAGCAGGGCCTCACCCTGTCGACCGGAATCAGCCAGGACACGGTCGGGTCGAAGGCGCTCTGCATGCGCCTGATGATGCTGCCGCCGGGCACCCGGGGGACGCCGCACGCGCACAAGGGCCACGAGTCCGCGATCTGGGTCGCCATGGGCGAGGCCGAGGTCTGGCACGGCCCGGGCCTCTGCGGCCGCACGGTGGTGCACGCCGGCGACTTCCTCTACATCCCGCCGGGCATCCCCCACCTGCCGGTCAACCGCAGCGAGACCAAGATGATGGTCGCGGTCATGGCCCGCACCGACCCGGCCGAACGGGAGTCCGTCACCCTCTGCGACCTGCCGCCGCACCTGGCCGGGCTGTTCGCCGTCCCGGTCGCCACCGGGGTCTAGCCTCCCGGCCGACGCAGACGCAAAAGCCCCGGGCGCGATGACGCCCGGGGCTTTTTCACGTGGGGTGAGTGACGGGACTTGAACCCGCGACATCTAGGACCACAACCTAGCGCTCTACCAGCTGAGCTACACCCACCATGCGCCTTCGTCAGAAGGCTGACACGAGTATAGCGGTCTCCCGTAGTGCGAACGAACGGGTTACGCGTCGGCCGGCTTGGGGTTCTCGAACCGGCCGGCGATCTCCCGCGCGGTCGCCGAGTCGGGCCCCGGCTTGGGCACGAACACCGCCTCGCGGTAGTACCGGAGCTCCTGCACCGACTCGGTGATGTCGGCCAGCGCCCGGTGCCCGCCGTGCTTGGCCGGGGAGGCGAAGTACGCCCGCGGGTACCAGCGCCGCGCGAGCTCCTTGACCGAGGAGACGTCGATCATCCGGTAGTGCAGCCAGTTGTCGAGCACCGGCATGTCGCGGGCGATGAACCAGCGGTCGGTGGCGATCGAGTTACCGCACAGCGGCGCCTTCTTGGCCTCGGGCACGTGGTGCTTGACGTACGCGAGCACCGCGTCCTGGGCCTCGTCGAGCGCCATCCCGCCGGACAGGTCGGCCAGCAGCCCCGACTTGGTGTGCATTTCCCGCACCACGTCGCTCATCTGGTCAACCGCCTCGGCCGGCGGCTTGATAATCAGGTCGATCCCGCCGTCGAGCAGCGTCAGCTCCCCGTCGGTCACCACGCACGCGATCTCGATGAGCGCGTCCCGCTCGATATCGAGCCCGGTCATCTCGCAGTCGATCCATACCAGCCGGTCGTTCATCCAACCAAGATTAAAGGAAAAAACCTTCATCCCGAACGGACCGTTGACTCCGCTTCCCCGCCGCCGCCCCTCCGCCATCCCGCGCCGACCCAAGCCGCCCCACCGACAACACCCACTCCATCACCGGCGCCCCCGACCCGCCCTCACCCGCCCGCCCACCTGTCGCCTACGCCACCGACCCCACTAGACGATGTCGATGGCGTAGCCGACAGACCCCGGAACCTGTCGATGGCGTAGCTGACAGGGCCCGTGGAACCTGTCGCTGGCGTAGCCGACAGGCCCCCAGGCCCCGCAAGCCGCTAAGCCCCCGCGCGCTCCCGAATATGCGCCGGCACCTCGGCGCCAGCCGGCATCTCAGGCGCGGGCACCGGCGCGCCGAACGTCACCGCGACCGGCAGCACGCCGGCCCACACGTCGAGCGCGTAGTCCTCCGGCTCGTCGACCGGCATCCCGGTGCGGATCTTGACCGAGGCCTCGGCCAGCGGCAGCGAGATCACCGCGGTGGCGGCCATCTCCTTCTCGGTCGGCTGCCTGGCGGCGGCCCACCGGCCGGGGATGAGGTGGTCGGTGATGAGCTCGAGCGCGTGCCAGCGCTCGTCCTCGTCGAGGACGGCCGCAGCGGTCCCGAGCACGACCGCGCTGCGGTAGTTCATCGAGTGGCTGAACACCGACCGGGCGGCGACGATCCCGTCCATGTGGGTGACGGTGACGCAGACCTGCTGCCCCCGCGCGGCCATGAAGGCCCCGTTGGCCGACGACCCGTGCAGATAGAGCGTGTCGCCGTCCCGGCCGTAGGCGGTCGGCAGCACGATCGGCGCGCCGTCGGCAACCACGCCGAGGTGGCAGATCAGGCCGGCGTCGAGCACCGCGTAGAGCTCGGCGCGGTCGGTCGCGGCACGCTCGCGGTGCCTGCGCAAAGTGGTGCGCGGCGTCTGGGACAGGGGCGTTTCAGGCGTGGTGTCGCTGCTCATGGCGGTGAGCCTAGGTCATCCGGATTGATGCCGCCGAACGCATTTAGGCGGGAATGGGCAGCGGGGCGGCGGCGAAAGGGGTGGGCAGCTCACGGGTGCGTACCGCCAGCCCGTGCGGCCCGCTGCCGGTGAGCCGGTGGATGTCGATCGCCCCGGGGCCGGCGTGCGCGCAGCCGGGAACCTGCGACGCGCCGAAATGCCCCCCGCGCGCCCACGCCGCCCGGCTGCTCTCGGTCCAGCTGCCGGGCTGGCCGCCCGGCCAGCGGCGCGGTACCCCCCAGGAGTCGAGCCAGCTCATGATCGCCTCGACCGCGATCAGCGGGCCGTCGGTGAACGGCTCGGCCTCGACCGCGAGCACCCCGATCTGCACGCAGACCCGGCCCTCGGCGTTCACGTTCTCCGGCCGCCGGTGAATCCGGACCGGCGTCCAGTCGAGCCGGTCGGGCGCGCCGAGCGCGCGGCCGGCCCGCAGCACCGAGATCAGCTGCGCGATCTCGCCCGTCATCGGGTTCCAGACCAGGTGGCAGGGGCGGTGCTCGGCCACCAGCCGCTGCGCGGCCGACTGGACGGAGACGGAGTTGGCCAGGCTGCCGAGGGTGAGCCAGACGACCCGGGGGGCACCGCCGCCGAGTGCCCCACCGTCCGCTTCCGCCCGGATGCGCATTGCCTCCGGCATCCATGCGTGTGCCACGACGCCGATCCCCTCCCCAGGTGACGAGTAAATGGGTCTAGACCTCGCGGTCAATAGACCTCTTCCCCTACTTACGCCCGCGGGTGTGATTAGTCCAGAGGGGTCCGGCGAATACGGCGCAACAGCCTGAAGTCGGGAGGAATCAACAAGCGCCGGTCTACTACAGGCAGTGACCGGGGAGGCGGTTACTGTCGGCGAATCGTCTGCGCCTGGTAGTACGCGGAGGAGTCCGACCGCCAGAGCATGGCGATCGCGCCCACGCCGACCGCCCACGACGCCAGCGTGATGATGATGAAGATGACGTCGGCGGCGGTGATGAGCTGCCCGCCGTGCAGCGAGTCGATCGTCTTGTAGAGCTCGAAGGTCGAGAAGGCGAACAGCACCGAGGCGACGATGCGCGCCCATTTCATGCCCGCGCGGTTGAACCGGGCCATCAGCACCCAGATCAGCGTGAAGACGGCATAGAAGACGATCAGGAAGATGAGCGCGGTGGCCAGCTGCGAGGACGTCGGCGGCTTGCCGTTGATGTCGATCGAGTTCCTGGACACGAGGGTGGCGATGGCCTCGAAAGCACCGAGCACGACGTAGATGGCGGCGCCGGCCAGCATGAACCTGACCGCCTTCCGCATCGTAACCGGGAGGCCGGGATCGTCGGGCGCGCCGCCGGACAGCTTCTTCTCGATGCCGGCCAAGGCGGTGCCGCCTGCCGTGGATGACTTGAACATGGGCTGCCCTAACGTGAACGCGGTGACGGTACGAAGCATAGTGCTGAACTGCCGCGATGCTGCGCGCGGTGGCCGACGCTGGCCGGCCGCGGCCGGGGATGGCCGAATGGCGGCTGGATGCCCTATTCTGTCCTAGCTTCCTAAGTATTGCCGGAAACTCGTGCAGCGGCACTGAGCGCGGTATCATTCCAGCGTCGTTGCCGCATGCATGTGCGGATTGCCCGTGCAGACGGCGCGTGCATTTGGTGGAGGGACGTGCTGGTGGACGGGGAACACCGGCCCGTTGAGACGCCTGAGAGGGGGAATGCGTTGAGTGTAAGTGCGCCCGGGAGCGCTGCTGTTCCCGCAGGCGGGCCGACCGTGCTCCGCATGCTGCTCGGCGCACAGCTCCGCAGGCTCCGCGAGGGTGCGAGCATCACCCGCGACGACGCCGGCTACCACATTCGCGCCTCAGGCTCCAAGATCAGCCGGATGGAGCTCGGCCGCGTCTCGTTCAAGGAACGCGACGTCACTGACCTGCTCGAGCTCTACGGCGTCACCGACCCGGCCGAGCGCGAGAAGATGATCCAGCTCACCAGGGAGGCGAACGCCACTCCCTGGTACCAGAAGTTCCACGATGCGGTACCCGACTGGTTCCACGTGTTCGTCGGGCTCGAAGAGGCCGCCCAGCTCATCCGCGTCTACGACATCCAGTTCGTGCCCGGCCTGCTGCAGACCCAGGACTACGCGCGGGCGGTCATCCAGCAGGGCTCGCCCGGCCTCGACGCGGACGAGGTCGAGCGCCGCGTGCAGCTCCGGATGGGCCGCCAGGAGCTGCTGAAGCGGGAGAACCCGCCCAGGTTCTGGGCGATCGTGGACGAGGCGGCGCTGCGCCGCCCGATGGGCGGCCGCGACGTGCACGTGGCGCAGATCGAGCGGCTGATGGACGTGATCGCCGAGCCGAACATCACCCTGCAGGTCATGCCGTTCAAGTACGGTGGGCACGCGGCCGACGGCGGCGCGTTCATGATCATGCGGTTTCCCGACACCGATCTGCCGGACATCGTCTACATGGAGTACCTGACCGGCGCGCACTACATCGACAAGGACGAGGAAGTCGAGCGGTACGCTGCGGTGATGGAACGACTTTCTGTGGCGGGGACGTCACCCGACCGGACCAGGGAGATCCTGGCCGGGATGCTGAAGGAGATCTAGGCGCCATGGCCGACGGGCTCTACAACGGAATGCCGGCCGGGGAACTGCCGGACCTGACGTGGCGGCTGGCGGGCGGCGCGGACGTCGGCGTGGAGATGGCCAGGCTGCCCGACGGGCAGATCGCGGTCCGCAACGCCGCCGACCCGCAGGGCCCGGCCCTGATCTACACCCGAGCCGAGATCGAGGCGCTCATCGGCGGCGCGCAGGACGGGGATTTCGACGCGCTCCTCGCGTGACGAGGCGGCGGCGTCCGCCGTCTCCCCGCCCGACGAAGACCAGGCACCGTCATCGGGAGAAGATCAGAATCGATTTTCCCGAACGGTCGCGTGGCTCCGCCTCACTCGTCCGGACGATGCCCCCGACCTGGCCCGACGGGACCGGGTGCTGCTGCGCTGGGAGATCATCGCCGTCTTCGCGGTGTCGCTCGGCGCCAGTGGCCTCTACGCGTTCATCTCGCTGATCGGCTCGCTGACCACCCAGGCCGCGCTGCACTCGCAGTCGGTCACGCTGAACGGCTCGCAGGCGCCCGGGCGTCCGCTGCTCGACCTGTTCCTGCAACTGGACTCGCTGCTCAGCGGCGTGGCGCCGGTGCTGCTCGCGGTCTACCTGCTCTTCCGCGCGGGCGACTGGTCCTCGATCGGGCTGAACTGGTCGCAGCCGGGGCGCGACTTCCTGCGCGGGGCGGGGCTGGCCGCCTTCATCGGCTTCAGCGGCCTGGGCCTGTACCTCATCGCCTACAAGCTCGGCATCGCCGTGAACGTCGTGGCCGAGAGCCTGCCGGACGTCTGGTGGCGGTTCCCGGTGCTGATCCTGTCCGCGTTCCAGAACGGGCTGCTTGAAGAGGTCCTGGTCACCGGCTACCTGCTGACCAGGCTGCGCAAGCTCGGGGTGAACCCGGCCGCCGCGATCGCGATCAGCGCCACCCTGCGCGGCTCGTATCACCTGTACCAGGGGTTCGGCGGGTTCATCGGCAACGCCGTCATGGGCGTGATCTTCGGCGTGCTGTTCCTGCGCTGGCGGCGGGTCGGGCCGATGATCGTCGCGCACACGCTCATTGACGCGGTCGCGTTCATCGGCTATGCGCTACTCGTCGGTCACGTCTCCTGGCTACCGTAAAGAAAGCTTCCTGAGGCGGCCGGGACGCCTGGGGATTGTAGTTTTTTGCATGGATGGTATTTATAGGGTTCTTTGCACGTTACACAGCTGGCATTGGGCCGTTATCCTGCCGGCATGCCGGATTTCCAGAGCTCAGCCCAACTGACCCCCGAGATTCCAGGCATGGGCATCGATCCAGCATCGTCGACGGTGGCCGAGCTGTGGCAGGCGATGGCCGACTCCAGGCTCACGGCGACCGCGCTGACCCAGCATTACCTGGACCGCATCGCCGAGGTGAACCCCGCCCTGCACGCGGTGATCGCGGTGCTTCCCGACGCTCTCGAGCAGGCGGCCGCGAGCGACGCGGCCCGGCAGTCGGGGCGGCCCCGCGGCCCCCTCGAGGGCATCCCGGTCCTGGTCAAGGACAACGTCCAGGTGGCCGGGGGGCCGACCACGGCCGGCTCGCCCGCGCTGCTCGGGGTGCGGCCGCCGGACGCGTTCGTCATCTCCCGGCTGCGGGCGGCGGGCGCGGTCATCCTGGCCAAGGCGAACCTGTCGGAGTGGGCGAACTTCCGCTCCACCAGGTCGAGCAGCGGCTGGTCGACGGTCGGCGGCCAGACCGCGAACCCCTACGCGCTCGACCGGAACCCGTCCGGCTCAAGCTCGGGGTCGGCGGCCGGCGTCTCGGCCGGGCTGGCGGCGCTGGCGGTGGGCACCGAGACCGACGGCTCGATCGTCTCCCCGTCGAGTGCGTGCGGGGTGGTGGGCATCAAGCCGACGGCCGGCCTGGTCAGCCGGACCGGCATCGTGCCGCTCTCCCCGGTCCAGGACACCGCGGGCCCGATGGCGGTCTCGGTCGCCGACGCGGCCGTCCTGCTGACCGCGATGGCCGCCGCCGACTCGGACGACCTCTCGGCCCAGGGGATAGCGGACGACGATCACCCCGACCGGTCCCACGGCGGCATCGACTACTGCGAGTTTCTCGACCCGGCGGCGCTTGAGGGGGCGCGGATCGGCATCTGGCGGGCCGCGTCCGTCGGCGCCGACGCCGCCACCGCCGCGCTGCTCGACGTCGCCGTGGGCTGCCTGCGGTCGTTCGGCGCGGTGGTGATCGACCCGGTCGAGCTGCCCGGCATCGAGAAGGTCACCGAGCCCGAGTTCGACGCGCTGAACTACGAGTTCAAGCACGGGATCAACGCCTATCTCAAGTACCTGGCGGAGTTCGCGGCCGGGACCGACCAGGCGCCGCCCGAGACGCTGGCCAAGCTCATCGAGTTCAACGAGCTGCACGCCGACCCGGTGCTCTCCCGCTTCGGCCAGGAGATATTCCAGGCCGCCGAGGCGACCAGCGGCAACCTGGCCGACCCGGTCTACCTGGAGCTGCGCCGGGCCGCCAACCGGCTGGCGATGTCGGCCGTCGAGACGCCGACGGTCGAGCACAAGCTGGACGCGATCTTCTCGCTGACCGCCAACCCGGCCTGGCTGACCGACTACATCCTCGGCGACCACAACGTCTTCGGCACCTCCCGCCCGGGCGCGGTGACCGGCTGGCCGACGATCACGGTCCCGTTCGGCTACGTCGCGGGCCTCCCGGTCGGCGTCTCGTTCCTCGGCCCGCACTGGAGCGAGCCCCGCCTGCTCGCCCTCGCCTACGCCTTCGAGCAGGCCACCGACCGCCGCCGCCCCCCCAAGCTCCTCCCCACCATCTCCGCCCCCCGCTAGTCGCGAACGGCAATCAGGCGCCGGGGACGACGGGCAGATTGGCCAGGGCCGCGTCGATCCGTTCCTGCGCCAGGTCGTAGTCGGTCATCTCGCCCGACAGGTACCGCTCGTAGGCGACCATGTCGAAGTGCCCGTGGCCGCACAGGGCGGTCAGGATCACCTTCTCCTCACCGGACTCGGCGCACCGCTTCGCCTCCTCGACGACCGCCGCGATCGCGTGCGACGGCTCCGGCGCCGGGAGGATGCCCTCGGCCCGGGCGAACGTGACCGCCGCCGCGAAGCACTCCCGCTGCGCCTTCGACACCGCCTCGAACAGCCCGAGCTCGTACATGTGCGATAGCAGCGGCGACATGCCGTGGTAGCGCAGCCCGCCCGCGTGCACCGGGTCGGGGATGAACCCGTGGCCGAGGGTGTGCATCTTCATCAGCGGCGTGAACCCGGCCGTGTCGCCGAAGTCGTACGCGTAGCGCCCGCGGGTGAACGACGGGCACGCGGACGGCTCGACCGCCCTGATGACCGGGTTCATCCGGCCGGCCAGCTTCTCCCGCAGGAACGGGAAGACCAGCCCGGCGAAGTTGGAGCCGCCGCCGGTGCAGCCGACGATCAGGTCGGGCCCGGCCTCGCCCGCCAGGTCGAACTGGGCCAGCGCCTCCTGGCCGATCACCGTCTGGTGCAGCAGCACGTGGTTGAGGACGGAGCCGAGCGCGTACCGGGTCTCGGCCGACCCGCCCGCCGCCTCGACCGCCTCGCTGATCGCGATGCCGAGCGAGCCGGGCGAGTCGGGGTCCGACTCGAGCACCGACAGCCCCGCCTGCGTCGCCCGGGACGGGGACGGGTGCACGGTCGCGCCGTAGGTCTGCATGAGCGTGCGGCGGTGCGGCTTCTGGTCGTAGGACGCCCGGACCATCCAGATCTCGCAGTCCAGGGCGTACTGCGCGGCCGCGAACGCGAGCGCGCTGCCCCACTGCCCGGCCCCGGTCTCGGTGGTGAGCCGCTTGGTGCCCTCGACCGAGTTGTAGTAGGCCTGCGGGACCGCCGTGTTCGGCTTGTGCGACCCGGCCGGGGAGCCGCCCTCGTACTTGTAGTAGATCCGGGCCGGGGTGTTCAGCACCTTCTCCAGCCGGCGAGCCCGGAACAGCGGCGTCGGCCGCCACAGCTTGTAGACGTCGATGACCTCGCCCGGGATGTCGACGTAGTTCTCGCCGGTGACCTCTTGGCGGATCAGCTCCATCGGGAACAGCGGCGCCAGGTCATCCGGGCCGACCGGCTGGTGGGTGCCCGGGTGCAGCGGCGGCGGCGGGGGAGCGGGCAGGTCGGGGACGATGTTGTACCACTGGGACGGGATCTGCGACTCGTCAAGGATGAACTTGGTCCGCTCGGTCACGGCTACTCCGATCGCTTCGCTGCACGGCGTTTCAGGGGCAGGGCGCGGCTTCGCCGGCGGTGCCGCGAGTGCTCTTCCGCACCATACGCCGCAGGCCGCGAATGCCACCACCCTCCGGGCCGGCCGCGCTCGAGAGCAGACCGGTATGGTCGGGCTCATGTCAACGGTCCCTGAGGTTTCGCCTGCTGTCCGCGCCGCGCTCGCGGCCGGGTGGCCGGTGGTGGCGCTTGAGTCGACGATCATCTCGCACGGCCTGCCGAGGCCGGCCAACCTGGCGGCGGCCAGGTCGTTCGAGGAGATGCTGACCGAGGCGGGGGTGACCCCGGCCACGATCGCGGTGATAGACGGCGTGCCCAAGGTGGGCCTCGACGAGCGCGACCTCGAGCGCATCGCCCTCGACGAGTCGGTCATCAAGGTCAGCGTCCGCGACCTCGGGCTGGCGATGGCCAAGGGCAAGACGGCCGGCACCACCGTCGCCGCCACCTCCCTGCTCGCGAACCGGGCCGGGATCCGGGTGTTCGCCACCGGCGGCCTGGGCGGCGTGCACCGGGGCTTCGCCGAGTCGCTCGACGAGTCGGCCGACCTGACCGTGCTCGCGGCGACGCCGATCACGATCGTGTCGGCCGGGGTGAAGTCGATCCTCGACATCCCGGCGACGCTGGAGCGGCTGGAAACCCGCGGCGTCGCCGTCGTCGGGTACCGCACCAGCCGGTTCCCCGCGTTCTACCTGACCGACTCGGGCGAGGACCTCGACTGGCGGCTCGACAGCGCCACCGACATCGCCGAGGTCATGGCGGCCAGGGACTCCCTCGGCGACAGCGCCGCCCTGCTGATCGCCAACCCGCTGCCGCCAGACAAGCAGCTTGACCCGGCCCTGCACAACCGGGTGCTCAAGGAGGCGCTGGCCGCCGCCGACCAGGCGAGCGTCCGCGGCAAGGCGGTCACCCCGTTCCTCCTCGACTACATGCAGCGCGCCACCGAGGGCAAGAGCGTCGAGGTCAACCTGGACGTCGCCCGCGGCAACATCGCCCTCGCGGGCGAGATAGCGACGGCCTGGTCCATAAAGGCAACCGGCGGCGCATACTGACCGTCTAACCGTTGACCGACCGGGGACAGCGCACTCGAGAGGATTGGACGGGACCTTGACCGAGACGACGGCGGCAGCGGCGCTCGAGGCGCCGATCACCAGCGTGACCGTGTTCAGGGACGGCGCCCGGGTGGTGCGGGCCGGCGCGATCCGGCTCGCGGCCGGGCCGAGGTCGGTGCTCATCGGGGGCCTGCCGGCGACCGCCGACACCTCAAGCGTCCGGGTGGCGGCCCGCGGCGGCGACCTCGCCCTGCTCAACGTCGAGGTGCACCGCCGGGTTGCCGCCGTGCCGCTGCGCGAGCAGGCCGCGCGGCTGCGGGCCGAGGTCGAGCGCTGGCGCGACGCCGTGCAGGGGCTCGACGACGAGGACGCCGCCGAGCTGGCCGGGCTCGGCTTCCTCACGCACCTGTCGGAGGCCGCCGCCACCGCGCTCGCCCGGGCGGTCGGCTCCGGCCGGGCCGGCTACGACGAGCTGTCGGGCATGGCCGGCCACCTCTGCGCGTCCACCGCCGGCACGCTTGCCAACAGGCGCGAGATCGCCGCCCGCAAGCGCGCCGCCAAGCAGGAGCTCGCGGCGGCCGAGGCGCGCCTCGCCGCGGCCGAGCAGGGCGCCGCCAAGGCGGCCGAGACGGTCGCGTTCATCGAGGTCACGGTGGACCTCGAAGCCCGAGAGGCCACCGAGGCCGAGATCGACCTCAGCTATCACGTGTCCGGCGCGTCCTGGCGATCGCTGTACGACCTGACGCTCGACGGCGACCGGCTGAACGTGTCCTACCTGGCCGAGGTCACCCAGCAGACCGGCGAGGACTGGCCCGAGACGGCGCTCGTGCTGTCGACCGCCCGGCAGGGCCAGAGCCGGACCCTGCCCGAGCTCAGCCCCTGGTACATCGGCCGCCCGCAGCCGCAGCCGGTGGCGGCGGCCGCCATGGCCGTGAGCTCGGGCATGGCCGGCGGAGCCGGGGCCGATGACGGGTCCGAGTCCGATCCGCGGGTTCGCGGGGCCTATCTCGGCGGCGCACCGAAGATGCAGCCTCGGGCGGCCAGGATGCTCGCCGCCAGGCAGGCCGAGAGCGAGTCCGGGGCCGGCCTCACCTACACGGTGGCCCGCCCGCTCGCGGTGCCGGGCGACGGCGGCCCGCACAAGACCCTGGTCGCCGCGTTCGAGGCGGACGCGGTCCTCGACTACCTGACCGTCCCGGTCCTCGCCCCCGAGGCGTACCTGCGGGCCACCGTCACCAACGGCGGCCTGCTGCTGCTCCCGGGCCGGGCGCGGATCTTCCACGGCGCGCAGTTCGTCGGCGAGACCCACCTGGACACCGTCGCCCCCGGCGAGGAGTTCGAGGTCCAGCTCGGCGTGGACGACCAGATCAAGGTCGAGCGGAAGCTGCGCCGCCGCAGCACGAGCAAGGCCCTGCTCGGCGGCACCAGGACGATCGACATCGGCTATGAGATCACGGTCGAGAACCACCGAGACCGCACGGCCACGGTGAGCGTGCACGACCACATCCCGGTCTCAGCCGACGGTGACATCAAGGTCCGCGCCCGCGAGGCCACGCCGCCCCCGGCCGAGACCGACGACCTCGGCGAGCTCACCTGGAACCTGGTCCTCACCCCGCGCGAGGAAGCCACCATCAAGCACCGCTTCACCGTCGAGCACCCCGCTCAGGCCACCGTGACCGGACTCTGACCGCTCTAGGCGTTCCCATCCCCATCGGGGCCCGGACCCGTGCTGACTCGGATACCGAACAGCAAGCCACCTGCCAACCGGCGAAAACGCGCTAACCTTGGTGTTGTAGGGGAAGAGGCGGGAGAGGTTGAGTAATGAGTGATCAGGCGGCGCGGATCATGCCAATTGTCGTGGTGTTGCCGGCCGAGATCGACGTGACCAACTCTGAGCACGTCCATAATCAGCTTGTCACGGCCCTGATGACCGGTGTGGACGTTGTGGTCGCGGACATGACGTCAACGTCCTTCTGCGACTCCTCCGGCGTGCACGCGGTGATCTTCGCCCACGAGGCCGCCGTTTCACGCGGCATCGAGCTGCGGCTCGCGGTCTCGCCGGACGGCTCCGTGCGCCGGGTGCTGCAGCTGATCGGCGTCGGCCGCGTGGTTCCGGTCTACCCGAGCCTGGCCGAGGCGATGGACACGGACCCGGTTTAGCCGGCTCTCAGCCCGTCCTGCGCGCGACGATCATCGCGACGTCGTCCTCGCTCGAGCCGAGGGCGGACATCACGTGGTTGGCGAAGGCCTCGACGTCGGCGTCGGCGGCCTGCAGCGTGACGCCGCGCAGCTTCTCCAGGTTGTCATCGAGGTTGACCGCGCGATCCTCGACCAGGCCGTCGGTGAAGAGCAGGACGGTGCCGCCAACGGGCAGCGATGCCGCCTGCACGTGCGGATCATGGCGGGTCAGGCCGAGCATGAGCCCGCCCTCGCCAACAAACTCCGCTGACGCGCCCTCGACCAGCAGGGGCGGCATGTGCCCGCAGTTCACGATCGTGAGCTCGCCGTTGGCCGGATCGAGCAGCACCAGGCACAAGGTGGCGATGAGCCCCGGGTGGTAGCGGCGCAGGACCTGGTTGACCAGTCCCGTGATCGCCACCGGCGGGTGCCCCTCGATGACGAAGGCACGCAGCGCGTGCCGCAGTTCCCCCATCACGGTCGCGGCGTGCAGCGAGTGCCCCTGCACGTCGCCGATCGCCACCAGCACACCGTCCCCCCAGGGCAGCGCCTCGTAGAAGTCGCCGCCGACCTCGGCCTGGTCGCTCGCGGGCAGATAGCGGAACGCCATCGAGACGCCGGGCACCGAGGGCAGCGTTGCCGGCAGGAAGCTCCTTTGCAGGGTAAGAGCGACTAGGTGCTCTTCCGCGAATGAGCGCAGGGCCTCGAGGCCCAGCGCCACCGACTGCGTCAGCTGGCCGAGGATCTGCATGTCCTCGTCGCCGGAAACGCCGGCGCAGTCGATCACCATGACCGCGGCCGGCTTGCCCGGCTTGATCCTCGCGGCGGCCGCGCAGACGTCCACCTGCAGGGTGCTGTCGGGCACGAGGCGCAGCCAGTCTTCCCGGCTGATGTTCGCCATCCCGCTGACCCGCCGCGGGCCGAGCACGGATTCGGCCACGCGGCCTGCCAGCCCCGGCGAGCCGCCGCGCCGCGCCGTTCCCGAGCTGCCCGGGGTGGCGGAAACCCTGCGGTCCTGGCCGTCGGGCATCTTCAGGATGAGCACGGCGGGAACGGAGAAGATCCGCGACGCGCCGACCGTCGCCGCCGTCGCCAGCCCGTCGAAGGTCTCGGCCGCGTTGATGTCCAGGGTCGCGCTGGCGAGCGCGGTGAGCCTCGATGCGGTCCGCTCGGCGCGCTGCCTGGCCCGGTAGTAGCGCAGCCCGGTCGTCACCGTGGCCAGCAGTTCCACTGGCTCGATCGGCTCTATCAGGTAGGCGTCGGCTCCCTGGGTCAGGTCGTGGGCGCGGTCGGCGACCTCGGTGGCGGTCGCGGACACCTGGATCACCGGGATCGCGGCCGTCCGCGGGTCGGCCTTGATCAGCCGGCAGACCTCGAAGCCGCTCATGTCGGGCAGGTTCACGTCAAGCAGGACCAGTTCGGCCGCGTCGAGCAGGCCGAGCGCCTGCTGACCGGTCAGGACCTCGGTCACGATATGCCCCGCCCGCCGTAGCCAGGTCGCCAGGACATAGCGCTTGGCCTCGTCGTCGTCGACCAGGAGCAGCGCGCCAGGAGCCTCCATCATCGCACTCCCTCGCTGACACCCCGGATGGCGAAGGCCAGCCGTTCCCTGGTGAGGTCCTTCTTGTGCAGCAGCGCCGAGGCGCGCGGCGGCGTCGAGGCGCGCGGCGGCGTCGTCACGTCGAGGCCGGTGACGACGATCGCCGGCAGGCCGTCGGGCAGCAGCCCGAGCAGCGCGTTCCCGTCCACGCCGGGCATGATCAGGTCGGTGATCACCAGGTCGGCGCCGTCGGCGGCGATGACGGCGAGCGCCTGGGCGCCGTCCTCCGCCTCGACGAGACGGCCGGCGATGCCGGCCAGCATCGACCTCAGCACCTGGCGGAACCCCGCGTCGTCGGCCAGCATGACGGTGCCGACGGACGGCGTCCCGTGCGGAAGGCGAAGCACGGCCGTGGTACCGCGGCCGGCCTCGCTGGCCAGCGTCAGCTCGCCGCCGAGCAGCCCGGCCAGCCGGCGGGCGTAGGGCAGCCCCAGCCCGGTGCCGCCACGCCTGACGCCGGGGACCTGATAGAACTCCTCGAACACGCGCTCGATCTGATCGGCCGGAAGGCCGGCGCCGGTATCGGATACCCGGATTTCGATGCTGTCGCCAGCGGTACGCACGGTCAGCCGCACCTCGCCCTCGTCAGTGTACTTAATGGCATTGGACAGCAGATTACGCAAAATAGCGGTCAGCGCCACCTCGTCGGTAAGCATCGTGGCGGGCGCGTCGTCGGCCGATACCACCACCTCGACCGGCTTGCCTTCGGCTATCGGGCGGGCGAGGCCGCGCAGCGTGGCGAGTATCAGCTCCACCTGGTGGAGCTGATCAGGTTCGAGGCCGCCCGCCGGATCGGCCAGCAGCCGGGTCAGCCCGGTGATCGAGTTCAGTGGTGTCCGCAGCTCGTGGCTGACATTGGCCCAGAACCGGTTCTTGGACGCCGACGCCGCGCGCAGCTGCTCGGACTTCTCGTCCAGTTCCCTGTACAGCGCGACGACGCCCCGGTTGGTCTGCTCGAGTTCGTCGGAAAGGTCGCTGTAGAGCGCCATCACGCCGCGGTTGGTCTCCTGCAGCTCGGCATTGAGCAGCAGCAGCTGCTCCTTCTGCGCCTTGAGGTCCTCGAGCGTCGCGATCAGATCGTCGTTGTTGCGCCGGACCTCGTCCAGGGCGGACTCAGGAAGCATGGCGGCCAGGTCCTCCCTTATCGCACGCGTGTCTGGCTGGGCATTCAGCGGCCGGCGTTTCGCCATCCGGATGACCCGCCCGTCCGCTACGACAGTATCCATGAGGCGCGCGGCCGCGGTGATCCCGTCCGCGGGCGGCTCGCCATCGGCGGTGACGGTGAGCAGCAGGTCAGCGTCGTCGGCTGCGAACGCGATGACGGCGGTCTGCCCGGCCGTGACCGCGCTGTGGCATATCTCGCTGAGAGCGGTGGCCACCCGGACTTGATCCTGGCGGTCGAGGGCGAGCCTGGCCGCCAGCTCGCGGCCGAGCCGGCGGGCCGCGCTCACGGTCTTGAGCAGATGCTGCGCGACCTCGGTGTCCACCGTCGGGACGCCGCTGATGTCGATCACGGCGTGGTCGGCGCCCGTCGCCGCCAGGGTCTCAAGCAGCTTCTCCATGACGAACTGGGTCCGCGCAGAATCGAGCGTGCCGACCAGCGGCACCGCGATGATGCCGTCCCACAGCCGCACGACCGGGGTGGACAGCTCCATCATGGACGTGGCCTGGTCGGCGATGATCTGCTCGCGGGCGGCCGACCTCCTGGGGCGAGGTCCGGCCGCGTGCTCTGGTAAAGACAGTATCCGTCATAAGACTACATCGGGGCGGCCGTGGCACTGTTCGAACCGGGCGAATCGCGACCCTCCCGGCCGGCCGGCCGGCAGCGACATGTGCAGCCGGATGACGGTCCCGTTCTCGTCGGAGTTCAGTTCCACCTGATCGCAGATCTGGCGGACGAGCCAGAGTCCGTGGCCCCCGTTGGCGTCGGCGGCAGGCGGTCGGCGGCCGGCCATCGGGTCGGTGATCACGCCGCCGTCGCGGAGTTCGCAGACGAGCTCCCCGGCGTCCCACCAGATCTCCATGGACCCCTGCGTCCGGGCGTGCCTGACCGTGTTGGCGGCTACCTCGCTGACTGCGATCACGAAGTCGACGATGCGATCCTCGGCCAGGCCCGCCAACCTGGCCCGCGTTTCCGCCAGGATGCGGACCTCCGACAGATTAGTGGTGTAGACGAAAGGCATGGCCTCAGTGGGGCGGCGGAGGGTATCGGCCCTCGCCGCCGGGTAATACCGTTGCGCGCCTGCGGCGGGTACAGGCAAGCAGTGCGGTGGGGAATGATGTCGTAGGGACAGAAGGTAGCCGTATCGGCCAGCGTACGTGCTTCCCCGAGACCTGGTAAGGAAACCCCCGTCGGCGCGCCGCCTCTCGGCCGCCCGCCAGGCCCGGCCTTGGCCGCCGACAATTACATTCTTCCGGTCGCTCCGCATTTCCGCG
The DNA here is from genome assembly GCA_036509215.1 of Trebonia sp. GTDB lineage: Bacteria > Actinomycetota > Actinomycetes > Streptosporangiales > Streptosporangiaceae > Trebonia. The sequence goes on along the minus strand of DATCGA010000519.1, from coordinate 15,503 downwards.
AAACGGGAATTCAAAATCATCATCTCGAACGGACCATCACAGGAATAATTGGTATCAATGCAGGTCATAGACTTGCAGAGGGGTCGTGAGTCAGGCAAGAGTCAGGAGTCATGAAGTGACGCGAACGGCAGCCAACCGACAGCGAGCGACGGCAAAGGCGCAGAACGCGCTGGTTCAGGCGACCATCTTCAAGAAGTGCGACCGGGACGGCCACCGGCCCGAGACCAACACGAGGTGCGCCGCCGGCACGTGCCAGCACACGTGCGAGCCCGCCCAGGTCGAGAACTGCCCCCACAAGTGGACCGTCCGCTACTCGGCCCACTCCAGGCAGCGGGAGCAGTCGTTCGGCACGCTGACCGAAGCGCAGACGTTCCAGCTCACGCTGTCGACCGGCAAGCAGACCCAGGGCAGGATGTTCGTCGACCCCCGCGCCGGCATCGTGGAGTTTCTGCCCCTGTGCGACGCCTACATAGAGGGCATGGCCAAGGCCAACGCCAACAGCAAGGCCACCTACCGCAGCAACTTCCGGAACCCCGCCGTCGTGAAGGTGCTAGCCGGCCGCAGCGTGCTAGAGGTGGCGCAGATGGACGCCGAGGTCAAGAACCTGCTCAACAAGACGCTCGGCAGCTACAGCGACGAGGTACGGGGGAACGTCCGCCGGATCATCACCGGCACCCTTGACGAGTGCGTCCGCCGGGGGACGATCCCCCGGCACACGCTCTCAGGCATCGACCTTGCCCCCCGCATCGTCACGGCCGAGCAGTGGGAGCAGGAGAACAAGGGCCTGGTCTGCCTGCCCGACGAAGCGGTTCGCGCGCTCGCGGACGGCCTCACCGTCAAGACATGGGCAAAGGTCGGCCCGCGTGACCGCGTGACCCCCGGATTGGGGATCGCCCCGTGGCTTCAGCGCACGATGGGACTGCGGATCAGGGAAGCGCTAGGGGTCCGCAAGGCCGATTTCAAGGAGCGCCCGGACGGAACCCGCTACCTTCACCTTTGCTGGCAGGCCAGCGGCAACGGGACGGAGCTGGAGCCCTTGAAGCACCGCAAGGCCGGCGACTTCCGAGACATCCCCGTCCCCGACATGGTGTGGAACATGGTCCAGAGCCTTCCGGACGGCCCGCTTTGCCCCGGCCCGAAGGCAACCCCCTACCTGCCGTACCCCACGGCGGTCGCCCGGTTCGCCACCATCACGGGCCATCTAGGGATCAGCGGAGCCCACACGCATTCGCTACGCCACCAGTTCGCCACCGAGGCACTTGACACCGACCCCCGCGAGCTGGCGAACATCTCCCAGGTGCTAGGGCACGACAACGTGCAGACCACGCTGCGGTTCTACATCCACGCCAGCGCCAACGCAGAGCAGCGCATCGGCGCGATGATGAACGCCCGATGGACCGCCCAGCCGGCCCCGGCCGGGAAGGCACCGCGCAAGCTCACGGCAGCCCCGGCCCCGACGAGCCAGGCAGCCTAACGGCGACCGCCGCCAGGACGATAACCCAAGGGCAGCAGCCCAGGAACGGGAGGGAGCACCAGGACCAGGCCGGCACCCCGCAGCCGTCCAGGCCCCGCCGGCACCGCGCCGGACGGGGCCGGGGCGGAAGCGCGCCCCTGACCGCCGTCCCGCAAGCCCCCGCCCGCCGCCCCGTCCGTCCTACGGCCGGACACGCGCCAAAAGCAGGCGCAGCAATTCAACGTCAAAGGCAGAGCTAAAGGCGCTACGCGCGCATTCCCTGTCCGGGGGGAAACCCCACAGCCCTTTTCCCCCGGACCCCCCTTCCCGCCCGAGGTCGCTGCGCTCCCCGGAAAGTCCACCCCGCAAGGAATGGCGCGCTAGCGCGCACTCACCCCAAAAGACGGGCGGCCCTCACCGCGCCCGGCCGGCCGCCGCCGCGCGGGTGACCGCGGCGCAAAACCGGCGCAGCGGTCACCGCCAATTCACGGGGTAAAAGCCGAAGCCGCCCCCGCCGGGCACGGCAGTCCCACGCCAGCGGCTAGGCAGCCCCGCCGCAGCCCCGCGCACGCCGGACCCGGCACTGTCCACCCTACTTAGGTTCGAAAAACACGCCCCTTGCAGGGGCGGGGTGGCTGGTGGCTCTCCGTTCCGTGTCCACCGACCACACCCCCTCAAAGAGCAAGGGAGCGTGGTCGGAAAACACTACTCTACAATCCACCAGCCACCCCAAAATCAAAAACATAAAGTCAAAGTCAAGATCAAAGTCAAAGTCAAAGTCAAAACCATCACCGGTACAGGAGCAGCAGACAGCGCGGGTTAGAACGTCACCGGTACAGGAGCAGCAGGCAGTGCGGGTTAAAAGCGTCACCGTCGTGGATGCGCGGCGCTATGACAGGACCGGCGCGGAGGGCGGCCACAAGTAGTCTGTGGCACATGGAAGAGAGCCGAGTCGAGGTCTACGTCATCACCGACCCTGCCCTGATGCCTGCGCATAAAGCCGGCGAACCGCTGCTGCACGTCATGCACGACCCCACCAGGCCCGACGCGGGCAAGCTGTACTTCACCCAAGGCGAATGGGACGCCTTCGTCGCAGGCGTCAGAGACGGCGAATTCGACCTAGACGACAACGGGAACCTTCCGCCGATCGCCGGATGAGCCGGCAGCGGACGCGGGTGATGATCCGCCCGCGTCCGCCCTGTCCTGCCGTGCTCGGCTAACCTGATCGCGGTCGTGAACTTGCGCCACGCTTCAGCGGTGAACGTCAACATTCCCCCGTCGCGGTCGGCCGTGTCACGTACCGCGACGGTGCCCACGCTGGCGGCCGTCTCGACACACGCGCCGGACCCGTTGCTCCGGGTGGACTTGCGCCAGTCACCGTAGTCGGTGCCGTGGTATTCCGTGCTGCTCATCTCAGTTCCTCCGCAGCTTGTCGTATCAGGTCCCTAGAGGCGCCCTCGTCCAGAGAAGTCTCCCAGATGGCCTTGAACGCCCGGTCATACCGCGCCACTTCGTGCGGTTTATCGAGGTAGATCGCGCCCGTGTAGACATCCGCGTACACAGTAGGCGGCTCAGACTCCAGGCCGCCGTCGTTCACTGGGAAACGCAAGACGCCGAACGGCCCGGACATCATGCCGGGGTGGAGTCCCGCCGAGAACGGCGCGATCCGGAGCGACACGTTAGAGAGCCCCGACACTTCGGCCAGCCGCCGAAGCTGCTCCGCCATGACCGCCGGGCCGCCGACGGAGCACCGCAGCACCGACTCCCGTAGCGCGACGCGCAGCGCCGGGGGATCTATCGGCCTCCTCAGTATGGCCTGCCGCCCAATCCGGAGCTGCACCCAGCGGTCGATCTCATCGCGCCCCGCGTCCTCGTGGTCGAGCTGGACGAGCGCGCGGGCGTAGCCCTCGGTCTGAAACAGGCCGGGCACCAGATCGGACTCGTACCAGGTGATCCGGGCCGCCGCCGCCTCCAGCCCCACGAAGAGGTCGAACCACTCCGGCACGACATCGCCGTAAGCCTGCCACCAGCCTTTGGCCTTGGTCTCCCGCGCAAGCGCCATGAGCGCCTTGGTCATATCCTCGTCCGCGCCGTACAGGCGGCACATCTGCTCAACGTCGAGGGAACGGACGCCGACCAGGCCGCTCTCTATCCGCCACAGCGTGGGCTCCGAGCGCTCCAGCTCCCTCGCGGCAGCCCGCACCGTCAGGCCCGCCTTGCCTCGCAGATCGCGAAGGTACCTGCCGAGCTGCCGACGCGGGACCGTCGAACCAGTCTGTGGATCAGCCATCCGTCCTCCACGGTGAAAGATACCGCGCACTGCAATTGAAAGGCCAGTGATCGCGTAATGAAAGACTTTCATGAATCACGCTGCAAGGCAACGATACGTATGACAATTTTACTTACTATCTCGCCGTGAAAGACTTCACGATTTGCCATTCTGCTGGCATCCTTGTCCTACATCCCGCCGTTGCCAGCGGCCCACCACCCGCAGCAGGAGCGGCGGCGGGATGCCCCACCAGCCGCAAGCCGCACCCCCGGGGGCACACATGGGAACGCACGCCAGCGCCGAGGCACTGCCGCACCGAACCACCAGCGACCGCCAGGAGCGAGCCGCCGGGTCTTTCGCCACCGGCCCCCGCCCGCCCGGCAGCCCCCGCGCCGACGCCGGGCACAACCGCTACGCCAGCGCCCAGCTCCACCCCGCAGCAGCAGCCCAGGCCCGCCGCCTCACCCGGCAGACCCTCACCCGCTGGCACTTGGAGCACCTTGCCGACGAAGTGGTGACCGTCGCCTCGGAACTGGCCGCCAACGCCATCAAGGCAGCCGTCCCAGCCCCCGCCGCCCTGCCCGCGATCATCTTCGCCGTCCACCACCAGCCCGGCCGCATCACCATCACCGTATGGGACAACGGCCCCGGCCAACCCCAGCTCGCCCACCCCGGCCCCGACGCCGAAAACGGACGCGGCCTCGCCGTCATCGACGACCTCACCGGCCGCAACTGGGGTTGGTGGCCCACCCCCCACAGCGGCGGGAAAGTCGTTCACGCCACTCTCAGCGCCCCGCGCGGCGACGAGGCCGACCGCTCATGCTGATCCCCGCCCCCGGCCCCGGCCACGCAACCTCAGCCGACGAGCTGCTGACACGCGGCGAGGTCGCCCGCCTGTTCAGAGTCGACCCCAAGACCGTCACCAAATGGGCGCAGGCCGGCAAGCTCCGCACCATCCGCACCCTCGGCGGGCACCGCCGCTTCTACGCCAGCGACATCCGAACCTACCTGCGCAACACGAAGCCAGCGCCCGCCGCCAAGGACCGCCGATGACCCGCCGAGACCTGTCGATCCTCTCGCCCGCCCGCAAGGAAATGGAAGCCCACGCCGCCCACGTCGGCCTGATCACCCGCACCCCCGAAGAATCCCCCCTCACCAACCGGTGGGAAGCCGACTGGTGGAACGGCCCCGTCCGCAAAGTCCGCGAATACGCCGACGAAGACGAACTCATAGCCGACATGCGCCGCACCTTCGGACCCCCCGAAGGCGACCCCGACGAGCCCTAGCCGCCCGCCGGCGCCACACCCCCGCCGGCCAGCGCCCCCGCGCCGGCACGACCGCCACGACCACGCCCCGGCAGCACCCAGAGACCAAGGACCGACCTCACAATGAAAACAGCAGGCACCCCTGCCGCCGCCCCTGCCCCCGCCGCCTCCGCCGGCCAGGCCACGATCATCGACCTGCCCGGCGAGCTTGAGGAAGCCCTGATCGAGCGCGGGGCCGTCCTGCCCGCCTGGGCGCTCGAAGGCAGTTTCCTGGCAGGTTCCACGATCGGGCAGTACCGGGCCCAGCTAGCCTCAGCCCCGCTGCTCGATGAGACGATCAGCGGCCTTGTCCGCACGCTGAACGGGGCAACCGGAGGGTACGCGGTAGTGCGCCTCGGGAACATCGCCCGCGCGCTAGGAACCGGGGAACAGTTCCTCCGCGTGGCAACCGCGATCCTTGCCGAGGTAGCGGTCCCCTTCCAGCCGTTCAACCGGTGGCCCCTGTGGAAGGAAATCGGGACCAGCCTCAACGCCAACCCGGGCCGGTCCACTGGCACGGGATACAACGCGTTTCACATGGACCTGGTGAACGCGACCCGGCCCCCGGACTACACAACGCTCTTGTGCATCCGGCCTGACGCGCTCGGCGGCGGCCCGAGCATCCTTTCCGACGCCCGTGCGGCAGCATCGCGCCTGTCGCCGCCAGGCCGCGCCCTCCTGGCCCAGAAAGCCTACCGGTACGGCTCGTTCTACGAGCTTTCCGACGTAGGCGAGGAGTACACGCCGTTCGCGGTGCTGGACAGCGATCCGGCTGACGCCGGATTCGTCCGGTTCACCGCAAAGATGCTCACCGAACCCGGGCTCGATGAGGCACATGCCAGCGCGGCCCGGGAACTGGCCAGCCACCTGACCGGGGGGCAGACCTCATACATGCTCCAGCGCGGCGACGTCCTGATCGTGAACCAGCACCGCTTCATGCACGGGCGCGAGCCTCTCGGCGCTGGCCAGGAGGCAGTCCCGCCTACAGACCGCCGCCTGCTACTTCAACTGTTCCTCCGCAGCGCCGGCGACCGCATCCCCTATACTCACCCAGGTCAGGCGGCAACCCGGGTGTGAAACGGCGGAAGTCTTGAAGATCATCTGCGTGGCAGGCGCGCGCCCCAATTTCATGAAGGTCAAGCCGGTCATGGACGCGCTGGAAGCGCGGGGGGCCGACGTGGTGCTGGTCCACACCGGCCAGCACTACGACGAAGCCATGAACGAGGTCTTCTTCCGAGACCTGGGCATCCGCAGGCCCGATCGCCACCTGGGCACCGGATCTGGCACCCACGCCGAGCAGACAGCCCGCGTCATGGTCGCCTTCGAGCCGGTCGTGGACGAGATACGGCCAGACGCCGTCGTCGTGGTCGGAGACGTGACCTCCACCCTGGCCTGCGGCCTGGTCGCCGCCAGGGCAGGCACCCTCCTGGCCCACGTAGAGGCCGGCCTGCGCAGCCGCGACTGGTCCATGCCAGAGGAAATCAACCGGACAGTGGCCGACCGGCTCTCTGACTATCTCCTGGCACCGTCCCCCGACGCCGTGGACAACCTGCGCGCCGAGGGCTACCGCGAAGACCAGATCCACCTAGTCGGCAACGTCATGATCGACACCCTGCTGACCAACCGCGAGCGCGCTCTGAACTCCGCATCACTGGAGCGACTGGGCCTCACTTCCGGCAAATACGGACTGGTCACCCTGCACCGCCCGGCGAACGTCGACTCCCCGGAAACCCTGGCCCGGCTGGTAAGCGCCCTCACCAAGATTTCCGAGGAACTGCCGCTCATCCTGCCGGCGCACCCGCGTGCCGCGTCGTCCCTGCGCGAGATGATCACCACCGATCAAGTGCGCCTGATTCCCCCGGCCGGCTACCTGGATTTCGTGGCGCTGGAGGCCGGCGCCAAGATCGTGCTCACCGACAGCGCCGGCGTACAGGAAGAGACGACCGCGCTCGGCGTGCCCTGCATGACGCTGCGCGACAACACCGAGCGACCCATAACGGTCACTGAAGGCACGAACATCCTGGCCGGCCGCGACCCAGCACGGATCATCGAGACCGCACAGCACATCCTCGCCTTCCCCCCTGCGCCACGCTGCCCCGCACTGTGGGACGGCCACGCCGGCGAACGGATCGCCGACGTGCTGCTGACCGGCGGCACCGCCCAGACGCGCCTGCGACCCACCGACCTGCCCGGCCCGCCCCCGGCCCGGTGAGAACCAGCAACCCAAGACCATAACCATCATCTACGCGAAGCGTCGTCACGGCATCACCCACGGGCGCACAAAGCAGCGCCCCGCGCCAGCCCTCACCGCGCCGCGCGACCTTACCCCCACGTCAAAGGCGCAAGGCCAAGGCCAAGGCAAGAGGCAAAAGGCAAAAAGCGTCGCCTATCAGGGGTGGGTGGGAAGAACGCCCACCCACCCCCGGCCCCCGATTGTCGCCGTCGCCCGGAACCCGTCAAATGCAAGGCGATTTGACGGAACCCGGCCGACCCAACCGCCCCCGCCAGCCCGGCCACCCGCCAGCCGCCGCAGCCCGCCGCCGCGCCCGGCCGGACGCGCGGAGCGCGCCCCCGAACCCCGCCACCGCCGGCCCGCGCCGCCGCGCCCGGTGCCCGCGGCGCAAGACCGGCGCAGCGGGCACTGCCGACCCGCCGGGCGAACCCCCCGCCGGCAGCCCCGGCCGGCCGCAGGCCCGCACGGGCGAGACCACCAGGACCACGCGCCCGCATCGCATGGGCAGCAAGACCCCCGCCGCAGAACCGCCGCACGAGCGCGCAAAACCGAGCCCGGCCCCAAAGCCAGGCGCAGCAGCGCGAAACCCCAGGCCAGGCAGGCAGGGCAGCCAACCGGAGTCAGGCCAGAGTCAGGAACGCCCCAAATCAAAAACGGACATAAAGCCCAGACAGTCGCGGGACAGTACCGGGGCAGTGACGTTCCAGGTTTTCGAATAATCTCTGTCACGTCGCTAACTAGGGACTATCCCGGGACTGTGACGGGTTTACGAAATCACTTGACTAATCGGACCGTTGCTCCGCCATCGTCGCCCAGGCGCCTCCTGGGCCCGGGGCGCCGCCGCAGTGAAGCCGGCTGGGCCGCGGTCCGCCTTATCCGCTCTCGTTCGGCCGCTCGGCGCTGGCCCGGGCGCGCGGATGGCCGGCCTGGGCGGCCGCCTCGCGCTCGATCTCGGCGTTGAGCTCGCCGCCGAGCAGTACCGCCGTCCCGGTCAGGTAGCGCCAGAAGATGAGGATCACCACCCCGGCGAACGCGCCGTAGGTCTTGCCGTACGAGCCGAACTTGGACACGTAGAACGAGAAGCCGAGCGACGCGGCCAGGAAGATCACCGTGCCCAGAAGTCCGCCCGGGCTAACCCACTGCCAGCGGGGCGACTCCCGGTTGGGCGCGGCGAAGTAGTACACCGCGAACAGCAGCGAGATCATGATGATCGTCAGCGCCCAGCGCACGATCGTCCAGGCGACGTCGAACGCGGTCCCGCTGACGCCGACGTGGCCCGCGATCCCCGATCCGATCGACGCGCCGAACACGATCAGCGCCGCCGCGACCCCGCCCGGGACCGCGGTGACGAGCATGAGCAGGAAGGCGCGGAGCCGCTCGGGCACGAACTTGCGGTCAACCGGCACCTCGTAGGCGATGTCGAGCCCGGTCTCAAGCGCCGCCATGCCGCCGGAGGCGCTCCAGACCGCGATCGCTACGCCGATGATCGAGGAACCAGTGGTAGGCCAGGCTCCCGGCGGTCATGCTGCACCGGTCGCGGACGAAATTCTTCCCGGTCCGCTTGAGGGTGTTGCGCCAGCCGGCCGCGCCGATCTCGAGCGGCGTGTCCGGCCCGCCCGACACCTCGCTGCGCGGCGGGATCGTCGCTTCGCCTGGCCGACCGGCAGTATCCGGTTCCGCTGGCACCCCTCGCGCTGCGAAGGGATCGTCTTCCCATCCCTCCAGCTAGACGCGTGCCGCCCGTGCGGGTGGATGGCGTCAGCCATCGTCAGGCCCCCTGCCCGTGATTCCTAATGGCCGTGGTCGCTTTTGCCGGCGGCCCCGTCGGACTGCTCGGCCGCTTCATCGTCGGCACCCTCGCCTGGCCATTCGCCGGTGAGCTTGGCGGTCCCCTCGGCCGTGGCGCGGTCGAGGGCGGCCTGGACCACGGCGAAGATGGCGCCCTGCAGCGCCGACGCGAGCAGGATCTCCCGCCAGCCGCGGCGGGCGTCGGTGGCCTTGGGCGCCTCGTCTTCCCCGGTGACGGCCTGCCACAGCTTCTTGAAGACCGACCGGGCCAGCATCCCGCCGAGGATGCCGACCAGCAGCCCGATCGCCTTGTTGAGCAGCTTCATCGGCGCTGCCTCCACCGCTGGAAGAGCAGCCATCCGACCAGCCCCGCGCCGGTCGCGCCGATCCCCGCCAGCAGCGGCGTCCGCCGCCGCCTGGCGGTGTCGGCGACGTTGCCCGCCGCCTGCTTGACCGGCTCGGGCGTGGCCTTCGAGATGCCCGCCGCGACCGCCGCCGCCTGCGGCCTGACCTGCCGCGGCCCGGCGGTGGAGGCGGCCACCTGCCGTCGCGCCTCGGTCGCCCGCGCGGCGGCCTGCTGCCTGGCCTGGATGACCTTGGACTTCAGGCGTCCGATGAGCCGGCCCGCCTCGTCCTGGGCCCGTGCCTTCACGTCGACCTTGGCCACCAGCGCCGCGACCGTCTGGCCGAGGTGCTCGCGGGTCCGCTCGATCTCGTCCTGCAGCCCCTGCGGGTCATCCGGTGCCCCGGGAGCTGCGCCGACGACCGTTCCTTCGATGCTCATCGGTGCGCCCTTTCCCTGATCTCGTTGACATCGGCCTTCACGCTGTCGGCGGCTTGGGCCGGGACCAGCGGCGCGGCCCGCTTCAGCCGGGCCCGCCCGAGCGGCGCGGCCGCGCCGCTGACCGCCAGCAGGGCCGCGCCGGCGATCAGCGCGGCCAGCCACGGTTCAAGCACCCGGCTGAGTCCGAGGATCGCGCACGCCAGCAGGCACCCCACCCCGTAGAGGGCGATGAGGCCGCTGCCGCCGAGCATCCCGGCCCCGATCCCGGCCTGCTTGCCCTTGCGTGTCATCTCCAGCTGCGCGAGCTTCAGCTCGTCCCGCACCAGCACCGAGACCTGCTCGGACAGCCGCTTGACGAGCTCCCCGGTCGAGGGCTGCGCATGGTCTTCGATCGCCTGCGCGCCGCCGGCATGGTGTTCCATGGTCTGCGCCTCCGTTCGTCTGACGGTCTGCGCTACCCCGGCCACCCCGCGTCTAACAACCCGTCAGGGAAAGTGCCCGCCCGGCCACCTACAGCCCGCGGTTCCCTTCGAGATCCATGGCGTTCCCGCCCCTGTCTGGCACCGGAAACGCCATGGATTTACTCGATCTCACGATTTTTCCTAGCCGACCAGGGTCTTGACGGCCGCGGTCAGCTCGGCCACCGCCCGCTTCGCGTCGGCGAAGTACATGCTGGTCTTGGGGTTGGCGTAGAGCTCGTTGTCGATGCCCGCGTAGCCGGTGCCCATGGAGCGCTTCACGACGATGATCGACTTCGCCTGATCGACGTCGAGGATGGGCATGCCCGAGATCGCGGAGCCGGGGCGGCGCGCGGCCGGGTTGGTCACGTCGTTGGCGCCGATGACCAGCGCCACGTCGGCCCGGGCGAACTCGGGGTTGATCTCCTCCATCTCCCGCAGCTGCGGGTAGGGGACGTTGGCCTCGGCCAGCAGCACGTTCATGTGGCCGGGCATCCGGCCGGCCACCGGGTGGATGGCGTAGGTCACCTCGATGCCGTGGCTCTCGAGCACCGCCGCGAGCTCGGCCACGCCGTGCTGCGCCTGGGCCGCGGCCAGGCCGTAGCCGGGGACGATGATCACCTTCGACGCGTACGCGAGCTGGATCGCGGCGTCGTCGGCGGCGATCGCGCGGACCTGCGCGTCTCCCGCGACCGCCGCCGCGACCGCCGTGTCGCCGGTCCCGAAGCCGCCGATGATGATGTTGGCCAGCGACCGGTTCATCGCGTCCGCCATCAGCTTGGTGAGGATGCCGCCGGACGCGCCGACCAGGGCCCCGGCCACGATCAGGGCCCAGTTCCCGATGACGAACCCGGCCATCGCCACCGCGGTGCCGGTGAACGCGTTCAGCAGCGAGATCACCACCGGCATGTCGGCGCCGCCGATCGGCAGCACCATCATCACGCCGAACGCCAGCGAGGCGAGCACCACGATCAGCAGGGCGGGCAGGCTGGCGGTGGTGAGCATGAACGCCGCCGCGCCGACCGCGATCACGGCGAGGGCGGCGTTGAGCGCCCGGCCGCCCTTGAAGATCACCGGCTGGCCGGTGATGAGCCCCTGCAGCTTGCCCGCCGCGATCAGCGAGCCGGTGAACGTCACCGAGCCGATGATCACGTCGAGCACGGTGAAGACGGTCGTGCTGCCGAGCACGCCCCCGGGGGCCGACTCGTCGTGGATGTACCCGTACACGGCGACGAGCGCGGCCGCCCCGCCGCCGACCGCGTTGAACATCGACACCAGCTGCGGCATCGCCGTCATCTGGACGGTCCTGGCCGCGTGCAGGCCGACTGCCGACCCGAGCAGCGCCCCGACGATGATCACCGTCCAGCCAACCCCGGTGACGGAGCCGTCGTGGATCAGCAGCACGAGCGTCACGATCACCGCGATGGCCATGCCGGCCATCGAGACCTGGTTGCCGCGGCGCGCGGTCGCGGGCGAGTTCATCAGGTGCAGGCCGTAGACGAAGCAGGCGGCCGCCAGCACGTAGACCAGCTGGATGTTGGTGGTGAAGCTGTCCATGCTCGCGTCCCCTACGACCGTTGGTTGGGCTCGGACGGGACCGGGGTCTGCCGTTGCGCCGGTGCCTGCGACTGTGCCGCGCCGTCGGCCAGGGCCGCCGCGGGCTGGGCCGGCTGCGCCTTGCGGCGGAACATCTTGAGCATCCGGCCGGTCACCGCGTAGCCGCCGACGACGTTGGCGGCGGCGAAGAAGGAGGCCACGAACGCGAGCACGTACCCGACGACGGTGTGCGAGGTGACGCCGATCAGCAGCGCGCCGACGAGCACGATCCCGTGGATCGAGTTGGCGGCTGACATCAGTGGCGTGTGCAGGGTGGCGGGCACCTTGCCGATGACCTCGATGCCGATGAGCAGCGCCAGTACGAAGATGGTGAGGTCAGTGACCAGGGCGGTCGACAAAGTTGGCTCCCTCGTGTTGGAGGCTCTCGTGCAGCAGCTTCGCCACCGCGGGCTGGACGACTTCGCCGTCGCGGGTGATGACGACCCCGGCCTGGATCTCATCGGTCGTGTCGATCTGCAGCGCGCCGTCGACGGTCATGTGCAGCAGCAGCGCGCTGATGTTGCGGGAGAAGGCGTTGGAGGCGGCGGTCGGGACGGTCGCTGGGAGGTTCGTCGCCCCGATGATCGTGACGCCGTTCGCGGTGACCACGCTCTGGCCCGGCGCCGAGCCCGCGACGTTGCCGCCGAGGGCGCTGGCGCCCATGTCCACGATCACCGAGCCGGCTGCCATCGCCGCCACCGCGTCCTCGGTCACCAGCAGCGGCGGCCGCCGACCGGGCACCTGGGCGGTCGTGATCACCACGTCTTGGCGGGCGATGTGGGCGGCCAGCTCGGCCTGCTGCGCGTCCCGCTCCTCGGCGGTGAGCTCGCGGGCGTAGCCGCCCTCGCCCGCCGCGCTGACGACCGAGGTCAGCTCGAGGAAGGTCGCGCCGAGCGACTGGACCTCGCCCTTGGACGCGGGCCGCACGTCGTAGCCGCTGACCTGGGCGCCGAGCCGCCGAGCGGTGCCGATCGCCTGCAGGCCGGCCACGCCGGCCCCGAGCACCAGCAGCTTGGCCGGCCGCGCGGTGCCCGCCGCCGTGATCAGCAGCGGGAAGAACCGGCCGTAGGCCTCGGCCGCCACCAGCGCCGCCTTGTAGCCGGCCACGTTGGCCTGCGAGCTCAGCGCGTCCATGCCCTGCGCGCGCGACAGCGTGCGCGGCAGCAGGTCGAGCGAGACCGCGGTGACGCCCTTGTCGGCCAGTTGGCGGGCAAGCTCGGGGGTGACCAGCGGCGAGAGCATCCCGACGACCGTCTGCCCGGCCCGCAGCCTGCCCATCGCGGCCTCGTCGGGGCGGGTCACGGTGAGGATCACGTCCGCCGCCGCGTAGAGGTCGGCGGTCTCCGCGATCGCCGCCCCGGCCGCCAGGTAGGCGCTGTCGGGGAACCAGGCGGCGTCACCTGCGCCGCGCTCCACCAGCACCTCGAGGCCGGCCCCGGTCAGCCGCGGCACGGTCTCGGGGACCAGGGCGACCCGCCGCTCGCCCGGCGCGCCCTCCCTGACGACAGCCACCTTCATGGGCGTGAACCCGTCATGGTCCATCTAGTTCCCCTGTTCTCGCCGATGAGCGACAACCATAGCCCGCTCGTGAAATAAAATGCAACAGAAATATGTCTGCAAGTTGGAAAGTGTCACACTAAAGCCGGACATCTCGGCTGGAGGGCATGGCGTGCCAGAAGGATGACGCTGAGTGCCCGGGTGCGGCCGACGGGCGCGCCACGGCGGCGGATGAGATTGCCTGGCGTCGCCAGCCCAAAGGCGTACCAGTATCTGGCCGGAACCCATCTCGGCACCCCTACTCGCTTCCCGCGCGGCCGCGCCAACTATTCGAGGCTAAGCCGCGTCATTCGGAAGCGGTAGGACCAGAGGGCCATGATCACGAGACTTTTTACGTGATACGTGAAGTTTGCGGGTTTTTGTACCTGGTCTAGACCAGACTTGCTGGTGATAGGCGGGGAACCCGAAGGGGCTCCAGTTGCGCTCGCCGAGCCGCCTAGCCGCCGTTCCCGACTCTGCCGCCGCCCTCAGCTCGGAGCAGTTCGCTGATCTTCTCGCCTGCCGCCACCACCGCGGCGGCGTGCAGTCGGCCGGGCGACCGGGTGAGCCGCTCGATCGGCCCGGATACGGAGACGGCGGCGAGCACCCTGCCGCCCGCCCCGCCCGCCCCTGGCGTCCCCCGCACGGGCGCGGAGATGGACGCCACGCCCGCCTCGCGCTCGGCCGCGCTCGCGGCCCAGCCCCGGCGGCGGACCCCGGCCAGCGTGGTGACGGTGAACTTGGCGCCCCGCAGGCCCCGGTGCATCCGCTCGCCCTCCTCCCAGGCCAGCAGCACCTGGGCGGCCGAGCCGGCGGTCATCGGCAGCGCCGCGCCGACCGGAACGGTGTCCCGCAGCCCGCTCGCCCGCTCGGCCGCGGCCACGCAGACCCGGACGTCGGCCTGACGACGGTAGAGCTGGGCGCTCTCCCCGGTCGCGTCCCTGAGCTGGATCAGCACCGGCTGGGCGACCGCCAGCAGCCGGTCCTCGCCCGCGGCCGAGGCGAGCTCGGCGATCCGGGGGCCGAGCACGAACCGGCCCTGCACGTCCCTGGCCAGCAGGCGGTGCCGCTCGAGGGCGACCGCGATACGGTGCGCGGTGGGGCGCGCCAGCCCGGTCGCGTCGACCAGCTGGGCGAGGGTGGCCGGACCGCTCTCGGCCGCCGCCAGCACCGACACGGCTTTGTCGAGCACGCCAACCCCGCTAGTATCGTTCATGTAATGATATTGCCGTCTCAAATTGTGAGATGCAAGTCGAGCGCGACAGAAGGAGATGGACCGCATGAGCAGCGAACCTCGCACGCTCGCGGAGAAGATCTGGGACGCCCACGTGGTGCGCAGCTCCCACGGCGAGCCAGACCTGCTCTACATTGACCTGCACCTCGTCCACGAGGTCACCAGCCCGCAGGCCTTCGACGGGCTGCGCGCGGCCGGGCGGAAGGTCCGCAGGCCGGACCTGACGATCGCGACCGAGGACCACAACGTCCCCACCACCGGCATCACCGGTCCCGGGGTCCCGCTGTCGGGCCCGGACAGCCCGGTCACCGACCCGGTCTCCCGCATCCAGGTCGAGGCGCTGCGCACCAACGCGGCCGAGTTCGGCGTCAAGCTGTTCCCGATGGGCGACGCCGGGCAGGGCATCGTGCACGTGATCGGCCCGCAGTTCGGGCTCACCCAGCCGGGCATGACGATCGTCTGCGGGGACTCGCACACCTCGACCCACGGCGCGCTCGGCGCGCTCGCGTTCGGCATCGGCACCAGCGAGGTCGAGCACGTGCTCGCGACCCAGACGCTGCCGCAGATCAAGCCGAAGACGATGGCCGTCAACGTCGAGGGCGCACTGCCCGACGGGGTGACCGCCAAGGACCTGATCCTCGCGATCATCGGGCAGATCGGCACCGGCGGCGGCCAGGGGTACGTCATCGAGTACCGCGGCGAGGCGATCAGGTCCCTGTCGCTGGAGGGCCGCCTGACCGTCTGCAACATGTCGATCGAGGCGGGCGCGCGGGCCGGCATGGTCGCCCCCGACCAGACGACGTACGACTATCTCAAGGGTCGCGCTCACGCGCCGGAGGGGGCCGACT
>DATCGA010000518.1:0-3236 GCA_036509215.1 Trebonia sp. | reverse complement strand
GCCCGGCCGGCGGCCAGGCGCTTCCGTCGGCGCAGCCTCGCCCGGCCGTCTCCGAGCCCGTCGGCCAGGGCGTCGAGGTCGGTCGGCGTGGTCACCTGCGGGTGCTGCGCTCCGCCCCGTCCCCGGCGCCGGAGGGGTAACTCGATCCCGTTCGCTGATCCGGATCACCGAGGGTCGTCCCTGGGCGGTAAACGCCTTCCGCGACCGATAGATTTGGTTCTGGGAAGAGTCTGTAACACGGGATCAGTCAGAAGACGGGACTTAACGTGAGCGACCTTGACAAGATCTTCAAGGCTTATGACGTCAGGGGTGTGGTACCTGACGAGCTTGACGAGAGCGTGGCCGAGGCCGTCGGCGCGGCGTTTGTCCGGCTGACCGGTGCGAAGACGATCGTCACGCTGCACGACATGCGCGCGAGCAGCGGACCGCTGGCCGACGCGATCGGCCGCGGCGCGACGTCCCAGGGCGCGGACGTCATCCGGGGCGGGCTCGGCTCCACCGACATGGTGTACTACGCCTCCGGGTCGCTCGGCGTGCCCGGCGCGATGGTCACCGCCAGCCACAACCCGGCCCGCTACAACGGGATCAAGCTGTGCAAGGCAGGCGCCAGGCCGGTCGGCATCGAGACCGGCCTGGCCGAGATCAAGGCCATGGTCGAGCACGGCGTCCCCGCCTACGATGGCGCGCCGGGCACGACCACCGAGAAGGACCTGCTCCCGGGCTACGCCGAGTACCTCAAGAAGCTGGTCGACATCTCCGGCATCCGCCCGCTCAAGGTCGTCGTCGACGCGGGCAACGGCATGGGCGGCTACACCGTCCCGACCGTGTTCGAGGGGCTGCCGATCACCCTCGTCCCGCTCTACTTCGAGCTCGACGGCTCGTTCCCGAACCACGAGGCGAACCCGATCGACCCGGCCAACCTGCGCGACCTGCAGCGGGCGGTCAAGGAGCACAAGGCCGACATCGGCCTGGCCTTCGACGGCGACGCGGACCGCTGCTTCATCGTCGACGAGCGGGGCGAGATCGTCTCGCCGTCAGTGCTGGCTGCGCTGATCGCCACCCGCGAGCTCGCCCGCGAGCCGGGTTCCGCGGTGATCCACAACCTGATTACCTCCCGCGCGGTGCCCGAGCTGGTCGCCGAGCACGGCGGCACCCCGGTCAGGACCCGGGTCGGGCACTCGTTCATCAAGGCGAAGATGGCCGAGAACAACGCCATCTTCGGCGGGGAGCACTCGGGCCACTTCTACTTCAGGGACTTCTGGTTCGCCGACTCGGGCATGCTGGCGGCGCTGCACGCGCTGGCCGCGCTCGGCCACGACAACCGCCCGCTGTCGGAGATCCTCAGCGAGTTCTCCCGCTACGCCGACAGCGGCGAGATCAACAGCGAGGTCTCCGACCAGGCCGCCGCGACGGCGAAGATCAAGAGCATTTACTCCGAACGGACCGGGGTTACCCTCGACGAACTAGACGGTCTCACCGTCGCGGGGGACACGTGGTGGTTCAACGTCCGTCCTTCTAACACTGAGCCGCTGCTGCGGCTGAACGTGGAAGCGTCGAACGCGGCGGAAGTGGCCGCCATCCGCGACGAGGTACTCGGGCTGATCCGCGAAGACGCGGGTCGCTGACTCAGAAGGACGCTGAATGGAAATTGACGACTGGGTGATGGAGTTCATCGTCTGCCCGAAGTGCCGAGCCGACCTGCGGGCGGACGAGGCGGCCAGCGAGCTCGTGTGCACCGGGTGCGGGCTTGCCTACCCGGTCCGCAACAGCATCCCGGTGCTGCTGGTGGACGAGGCCCGCCAGACGTCGCTGCCGCAGGCAGAAGGTAGCGCGGGGTGAATACGCCGCAGGGAGGGGTGGCGCTGGCCGCCCTCCGCCTCGACGACGCCGAGCTCATCGAGTTGGGCGACCCGGGCGGCATGCTCAGGCAGGTCGCCTCGTCCGCCGCGCAGGTCCGGACCGCGCTGCGCGAGTGCGCCGAGACCGATCTTTCCCAGCTCAGCCCGGATGTCCGGCCCCGCGCGATCGTGGTCGCCGGGTCGGGCGGCGCGGGCGGCGCGGTGTTCGCGTGCGACGCGCTCGCCGCGATCTGCGGAACCGGGGCGCCGGTCCAGGTGACCGGCGTGTCCGGATACCAGCTGCCGGGCTGGATCGGCGCCACCGACCTGGTGATCGCGGTGTCCCGCTCCGGGCACACGGCCGAGACGATCGCGCTGGCGAGCGAGGCCGCGCGGCGCGGCTGCCACCTGGTCGGGGTGGGCGCGCCCGGGTCGCCGCTGCAGGAGCTGGCGGCCCGCGCGAGGGGGACGTTCATCCCGGTGACCACGGTCGGCCCGGCTCGCGCGATGGCGTGGGCGCTGACCGTGCCGCTGCTGGTGACCGCGGCCAGGCTCGGGGTGGCCCGCATCGACGAGGCGGACTACGAGGCGGCGGCGGCCGTCATGGAGGACGTGTCGCACCAGTGCCGCCCGTCGAGCGAGTCGTTCGTCAACCCGGCCAAGTCGCTCGCGCTTGACCTGATCGGGCGGCTGCCGGTCATCTGGGGCGGGTCGGACCTGGCCGCGGCGGCGGCCCGCCGGTTCGCCTCCCAGCTCGCCGCGAACGCCAAGTACCCGGCGATCACCGGCGTGCTCCCGGCGGCCGGGCACGACCAGGTGGCCGCGTTCGACGGTCCCTACGCGCCGCCGCCCGAGCCGGTCTTCCCCGCCGCCGAGGAGTTCGGACGGCTCGGAGGGCTTGAGGACGGATTCGACGACGGGGACTCGTTCTCCGACGCGGGCGACGCCGAGCTCGGCCTCGACGGGCCGCCGATGGACGAGGCCCAGCTGCGGCTGGTGCTGCTGGCCGATCAGGCGGGCGAGCACCCGGCGGTGGAGCGGACCAGGGTCGCGGCCGCCTCGCTGGCGCAGGCGCGCGGCATCGACGTATCGGAGATCGCGATGGAGGGCGGCGGCCCGCTGCGGCGGCTGGCCGGGATGGTGCAGCTGATCGACTACGCCTCGGTATACCTCGGGATCGCGAGCGGGATCGACCCGCTGGCGATCGCGGCGATCAAGGATCTGCGAGACCTGACCGGGCGCGAGTGAAGTCAGTCATCGCCGCGCTCGCGGCCAACCTGGCCATCGCGATCGCGAAGTTCGCCGCCTTCCTGATCACCGGGTCCGCGTCCTTGCTGGCGGAGTCGGTGCACTCGGTGGCGGACACCGGGAACGAGATCCTGCTGCTGATCGGCGGGG
>DATCGA010000517.1:0-14792 GCA_036509215.1 Trebonia sp. | reverse complement strand
AGAACAGCCCGCTCCGCTTCGTCCGCACCATCGTGCTGCAGATAGTACGGCGCGACGACGGGCAGGTCTGGCCGGGTGCGGCACCAGATGCCGATCGCGGCCGCCGATATCAGCTCACGCTGGCCGCCGCGGAGCTGCCAGGTCCGTTTCGGTGGCGATACGGCAGTGAGCACGTACCCGCGCCCGGCCAGCCACGCCTGGTTGTTGACTTGCTGCGGATCGTCCAGCCTGAGGTGGACCGCGACGCAGCAGACGCCGCTGTCCTCCGCCTGCCGGACGGCCTCGGGGAAACCCGCAAGCCCGGGGGCTGCTGTCGTCGCCGGCTTCACGGTCGCGTGATTGGCGGGGAAAAGTGATGGATGCGGCGGCATCAGAAGCCGGGTTGGTACCGGGGACACGCGCTTTACCGCGAGGGTGGCGATCGACGCCGGGGTGCCGAAGTTCAAGCGACATAGCGCTCGGGCGTACTCGCCGTCACGCGGGTCGGCGAACAACCAGGGCACCGGCGCGGCCAGCGCACTGCGGACGTCATCGGGGTCGCGGTTGCTCTCCCGCAACTCGGTGCATTCAATGACACCACCGCGCATGACGTAGAACGGGACCAGCCCCCAGAACCGTGACTGCACGTAATGGCAGTGAATGTGTTGAACCGCCTCGCCCCCCCTGATCGACGGCGCCGAGGCCCGGTTACGGGCTGCAAGCAGGAGGGTGTGGTAGCGGTCGTGTACGGGCGCATCCGCGCCGGAGTGGTAGCCCGCCATCCGGTGCAATATCGCGGCGACCGCTCCTGTACTGCGGTCCATGCTGCCCGACCGGCACAGCTCGCCGTGGCCAGGTCCGAATTCGGTCTCTGCAGACAGCACGGTGACGGTGCCGATTGGCAGGTCCGCGGCTGGCGCGCCCGGGGGTAGCCGGAGCTGGGCACGGGCCCGTTCGATCTCGGTCGGCGACCCCCAGAACCAGATCGCCTCATCCCCGTCGCGGACCTGAGCGGTCAGCCGCGCCAGGTCGAAAGAGTCGGTGTGGTAGTCGTCCCCGTAGGTGCGCATCAGCACGGACAAGCGCAGTCGCAGCGCACGTTCCGGATACAGCCGGCTCTCGGCCGGTTCGATAAGCATCACCCGGGCGTCGAACGCCCGGGCAGCCAGCTCTCCCCGGATAGATGAGACAAGATCTCTGCCGGACAGCGCGGGTACGGCCAGCGTCCGACCGCCGTGCCCGGCGTTCATAGCGTGGTCTGCCGCGGGCCCTGGTCTCGTCTGGTCTCAGCGTCGAGGGAGACAGGGAACGAGGCGAACGCCCGCATGTTCGCAGTCGGCCACCGGCGGGGCGGGCCGGCGGGCCGCATCCGCGGGAAGCGGTCTGCCATGCGCTCAAGCGCTATCTCGGCCTCAAGCGCCGCCAGACGTGCTCCCAGGCAGTGGTGGATCCCCCAGCCGAAGCTCAGGACAGGTGGCGATGCACGGTTGATATCGAAGATGTCAGGGTGGCTGAACCGCCGCGGATCGCGATTACCTGCGGCCAGCACGGAGATAACAAGATCGCCCTTTTCTATGCGTTGACCGAAGAACTCCAGCCGCCGGCTCGCGTGACGGCCCGTGCTCTGAACGGGCGGATCGGTGCGCAGCACCTCTTGGACAGTGCGCGCGACCCGCCCTGCGTCGCCGCGCAGCTCGCCCAGCCGGCCTGGCTCCCGCAGAAGCGAGAGGAGGGCATTGCCGAGCAGGCTTGCAGTCGTCTGGTAACTGGCGTTGAAGATCTGGAAGACCAGCGGGGCGACTTCTTCCTCGTCGAGGACGCCGGCCGCGGACGCGTCCATCAGGTGCGAGATCAGGTCCTCGTGCCGGGACAACCGTCGTTCCGCCACTAGGGCGTGGATGCACTGAATGATCTCGATCGCGGACGCGTCAGCGTCAGCCAGGTTCGCCTCCGTCAGTTCACGCTCAAGGATCAGGTTGAACCGCATCGTCTGGGTCCTGAAGTCGCCTGATGGCCATTGCTCAATGCCCAGGATCGGGCTGATCACCGCCACCGGCAGCCGGTCGGCGAACCCACTGATCATGTCAGCGGGCTGGTCCGTCTGCAGTTCGTCGAGCAGCCTGTCAGTGGCCTGCGCGATCAGTGCGCCCATGGCGCGGACCCGCTCGGGGCCGAATGCCGCCGCGACAGCCCTCCGCATACGGCTGTGCCCGGGCGGATTGGCCACCAGCAGGGTGGCGTTCAACAGCCGCAATGACGGGTGATCGCGCCAGTTCGCCCCGCCGCGAGCCCGTCCGGCGGCTTCGGCGTCGATGTGGAAGCGGGGGTCACGCAGTACTTCAACGCAGGCGTCGTAGCTGACAGCGATCCACTGGCCAGAGCCGACCTGGTGTACCGGCCCAGCCTCGATGAGGCGGCGCAGCAAAGGGTAGGGATCATCGAGAACGTGCTCGGCGGCGAAGATTTTATGGTAGACGTCGGCTGGCTTTATGGCAGTCGACGACGTGTGGTCCGGCCGCGGGGTGCTCAATCCTGCTCAGCCTCCTCGGCCGGACCGTCTGACATTCTCGGAATGATCTCTTGCCCGAAGCGCTTCGTTTCGCCGCAAGCCGGATACGCCGAGATCACGAACGTGGCGAAGCCGGCATCGGCGTAACTGGCTAGCGTCGCCGCGATCTCCTGGTAAGAGCCGACCAACGCGATGCTCGCTCCGCGCCATAGGCGCCGCATGCCAGTCCAGTACACGGAGCCGGAGTGGGCCAGCGTCCCCGCCCGCCCGCCTAGGCGCGCGCGCACGGCCTCGGCGATATGGCCGACCTGCTCGTCCGCGGCTTCCAGTGCCTGCTGCCTAGTCGCTCGGGCGATGACATAAAAGTGAATTCCCAGCCGCAGCCGTCGCCCGTGCTCGGCAGCCAGGCGCGTGGCGGTGCCTGCGACATCGGCGGCCTGGTAGAGGCGCATACCGGGCAGAAGGAGGCAGTCTGCTAGCCGGGCTGCGATCTCGAGGGTGGCTGGGGAACTGCCTGACATATAGACGGGCGGGTGCGGACGCTGAACAGGCTTGGGCCAGCACTTTGCCTCCCGGAGGGTGAAGTAGCGGCCTTGGAAGCTGGCCTTCTCTTGGACCCACCACAGGTGAAGTACCTGCGTGAACTCGGCTGCCCGCTCATGGCGGCCCGAGTTGTCGAGGACCTCGCCATACATCAGGGCCGGCGCGGCGCCGCACACGACGTTGATCAGGAACCGCCCGTTGCTGAACACATCCATGGTCGCGCCAATGCGGGCGCCCAGAGCCGCGTCCACCGAGCCGGGCCTGATCGCGAGAAGGAGCCGGAGCCGGTCGGTAACCGGGATGAGAGCGGAGGCAGTCACTACGCTGTCCACGTAGCCGACACGCTCGTCGAAGTGGTTATTGGTGTGCCCGGTCGTGATGAGTGCCGCCTGAAAGCCGACGGCCTCCGCGGTGAGCGCGGCGTCGCGCAGCAGCGTGAACGATGGCAGCCGTTCTGGCTCTTGCCCGCCCAGCCTAGTTCCATCGCCTGTACTTGGCAGGACAGAAATAAATTCGAGCATGGCTATTCAATTCGCTATCGGTTCAGGTCCCCGATTTAGTGTCCTACACTCAGCGTCCCTAGGCTAGGGTCAACACGGGGTCGTTAAGAGTCGCTGGCCAGCCCCGGAACATGAACGCCGTGCTCGGGAGCCGCCAGCCTCGCCTCGTTGGCCTGATCAAAACGCAATCACTACGCGCAGTAGGCTTACAACCGTGGACATTGAGGAACGTCTGCGCGAGGTCGAGCTCGAGGTCGGGTCACGTCGCGCGGAGCATCAGATCTCGCCGACCATCGACCGCGTCGCGGCGCTCGTCAGCCTGCTCGGTGACCCGCACCGCGCCTACCCGGTCGTGCACGTCACCGGCACCAACGGCAAGACCTCGACCACCCGGATGATCGAGACCCTGCTGCGCGAGCGCGGGCTGCGGACCGGGCGGTTCACCTCGCCGCACCTGGTCTCGATGCGGGAGCGGATCGCGGTTGACGGGGTGCCGCTTGACGCCGAGCGCTTCATCGAGCTCTACGAGGAGATCGCGCCCTACGTGCAGCTGGTCGACGACCAGCAGCCGGTGCGGATGTCCTTCTTCGAGATCCTCACCGGCATGATGTTCGCCGCCTTCGCCGACGCGCCGGTCGACGTCGCGGTGATCGAGGTCGGCCTCGGCGGCCGCTGGGACGCCACCAACGTCGCCGACGGCGCGGTGGCGGTGGTCACGCCGGTGGCGATGGACCACATGCAGTGGCTGGGCGACACGATCGAGGAGATCGCGGCCGAGAAGGCCGGCATCATCAAGCCCGGCGCGATCGCGGTCCTCGCCCAGCAGCAGGTCGCCGCGGCCGAGGTGCTGCTCGAGCGCGTCTCGCTGGTCGGCGCGACGGTGGCGCGCGAGGGGTTCGAGTTCGGCGTGCTCAACCGCGAGCTCGCCCTCGGCGGCCAGCAGCTGGCCCTGCAGGGGCTGCGCGCCACCTACGACGACGTCTTCCTGCCGCTGTTCGGCGAGCACCAGGCGTCTAACGCAGCCGTCGCGCTGGCCGCGGTCGAGGCCTTCGCCGGCGTCGCGGTGACCACGCCCGCAGGCGAAGGCGACGACGGGTCGACGATCACCCTCGGCCCCGGGCTCTCGGGCCAGGCCGGCCTGGATCCGGATCTGGTAAGGGCCGGCTTCGCCAAGGTCAGCTCGCCCGGCCGCCTCGACATCCTGCGCCGCTCGCCGACCGTGATCGCCGACGCGGCCCACAACCCGGCCGGCATGGCGGTGACCGTGCAGGCGCTGGCCGAGTCGTTCAGCTTCGACCGGATCATCGGCGTCGTCGCGGTGATGGAGGACAAGGACGTGGCCGGCCTGCTCGAGGAGCTCGAGCCGGCCCTGTCCGACATCGTCGTGACCACCAACTCCTCGCCCCGGGCGATGCCCGCCGCCGAGCTGGCCGAGCTCGCGACCGAGTTCTTCGGCGAGGACCGGGTCCATGTCGCCGACCGCCTCGACGACGCCATCGACCTGGCGGCGTCGATCGCCGACGAATTCGACGCCGACGCGGTCGCCCGCGGCCTCCCCGGCACCGCCGCCGTGCTCGTCACCGGCTCGGTGGTCACCGCCGGGGACGCCCAGCTGCTGCTCGCCCCCGCCCAGGCCGTCCGCGGGGCCGCCGGCGACGGCGGCGCCCACCAGGAGACCGGAACCCCGGCCCGGCACTCGTTCACGCTAGGAGAGCTCTCATGAGGCGGCTGTGCGGCACCGTCCTGGGCATGGAGGCGGTCATCGCGCTGCTGGCGATCGTGCCCGCCAAGGTCCTCGGGCACGCCAGCGGCGGCATGGCGGCGGCCGTCTGCGGCGCGGTCGCGCTGGTCGCCATCGTGCTGTCGGGCTACGTCGGCAAGCGCCCGTGGACGCTCTACGCGGGCTCGGTGTTCCAGCTCGCGGTCATCGCCTGCGGCATCCTGCTTCCGACGATGTACGTCCTCGGGGTGATCTTCGCCGCGCTCTGGTTCACCGGCATCTGGCTGGCGCGCAAGTGGGAGCGAGAACCCGGCCCGACGGCGGTCTGACCCCGCCCCGGTAAGCTCATCCCCGGATCCCGTAGACCAAGGCAGATCAAGGCAGATCAAGGCAGATCAAGGCAGATCAAGGCAGATCAAGGCTAAATCGAGCCTAATCAAGGCAAGGAGCAATAATGTCGCAGCGCACCCTCATTCTGGTCAAGCCGGACGGCGTCCGCCGCAACATCATCGGTGACGTAATTTCCCGAATTGAGCGCAAGGGCCTGAAGGTAATCGCCGTGGAAATGCGCACAATCGAGGCGGAGACCGCCCACGCGCACTACGCGGAGCACGCCGAGCGGCCTTTCTTCGGCGAACTGGTCGATTTCATCACCGGCGGCCCGCTGGTCGCTCTGGTGGCCGAGGGCGACCGCGCCATCGAGGCGTTCCGCGCCCTCGCGGGGGCGACCGATCCGGTCAAGGCGCTGCCCGGCACGATCAGGGGCGACTACGCCCTGCAGGTCGCGCAGAACATCGTGCACGGCTCGGACTCCCCGGACAGCGCCGAGCGGGAAATCAAGATCTTCTTCCCCGAGCTCGTTTAACAGCGGCCGCGTTAGATCAGTATCAGTACTAGACCACTGCATCGGCGAGCGTGACCGGGGCCGGGCAGCAGCCGCAACGGACATTCAGCCTAAGTTAGGCAAATCGTCACCGAGCGGTCGGACTCGTAAGGATCTAGTAAGAAATAATGCAGATTTTATGAAGCATTGTCCCCGCGTTTCCACGCGGGGACGTGCTCCGCTTATCCGATAGGCTAATGACTTAGTTCAGATCGCCTCTGATCGGAAGGGTTTCCGCTCCCGATGGGCAATGCGCTGACATTCCTCGGCCGTGACATGGCGGTCGACCTCGGCACGGCCAACACCCTCGTCTACGTGCGCGGCCGTGGGATCGTGCTCAACGAGCCGAGCGTGGTCGCGCTCAACACCAACAACGGCCAGGTCGTCGCCGTCGGCGTGGACGCCAAGCGCATGATCGGGCGAACACCCGGCAACATCGTGGCGATCAGACCGCTCAAGGACGGCGTGATCGCCGACTTCGACGTCACCGAGCGGATGCTGAGGTACTTCATCCAGAAGGTCCACCGCCGAACCCGGATGGCCAAGCCGAGGATCGTCGTCGCGGTGCCGAGCGGCATCACCGGGGTCGAGCAGTCGGCCGTCAAGGAGGCCGGCCACCAGGCCGGCGCCCGCCGGGTGTACATCATCGAGGAGCCGATGGCGGCCGCGATCGGGGCCGGCCTGCCGGTCAACGAGCCGACCGGCAACATGGTGGTCGACATCGGCGGCGGGACCACCGAGGTCGCGGTGATCTCACTCGGCGGCATCGTGACGAGCCAGAGCATCCGCATCGGCGGGGACGAGCTCGACCAGGCGATCATCACCTTCGGCAAGAAGGAGCACAGCCTGATGCTCGGCGAGCGGACCGCCGAGGAGATCAAGCTCGCGCTCGGCTCGGCCTTCCCGGCGGCGGACGAGCCGCACGCCGAGATCCGCGGCCGGGACCTGGTCAGCGGGCTGCCCAAGACGATCCTGATCAGCGCGGCCGAGGTCAGGCACGCGATCGAGGAGCCGATCAACCTGATCATCGACGCGGTCAAGACGACGCTCGACAAGTGCCCGCCCGAGCTCGCGGGCGACGTGATGGACCGCGGCATCGCCCTGACCGGCGGCGGCGCCCTGCTGCGGGGCCTTGACCAGCGCATCCGCGAGGAGACGGGGATGCCGGTGCACATCGCCGACAGCCCGCTCGACTCGGTCGTGCTCGGCACCGGCAAATGCGTCGAGGACTTTGACACCCTCCGCCAGGTGCTCGTTCCGGACAGACGATAGCCTGCAAGACAGAGGGCAGGAGGGTCGCGCGGGACGGGAGTTGTGCAAGTGCTTGACGCAAGACGAACACGCCCAGTGCTGATTGCCCTGCTCATCGTGGCGGTCGCGCTGATCACGATCGACTTCAGGGACGGCGGCACGTCGGGCGCGCACTCGATCGGCGGCCGGATCTTCGGCCCCGTCGAGCACGTGGGGGGCGACGTCACCGGCTGGTTCCGCGGCGGCGGCAGCAGCTCCGAGGTATCCGCCCTGCAGCAGCAGAACACCGCCCTCCAGCTCGAGCTGGCGCAGTCCAAGGTCACCGGCCAGCAAACGGCCGAGCTCAACAGCCTCCTCAAGCTCACCGGCAAGGATCGCTACCGGGTCGTCGCCGCCAGCGTGATCGCGGCGGGCGGCGACTACTCCGACACGGTGACGATCAGCGTCGGCAGCGCCGACGGCATCACCGCCAACGAGACCGTGCTCAACGGCGAAGGCCTCGTCGGCACGGTCGTCGCCACCAGCCCGACCACCGCCACCGTGCAGCTCGCGACCGACGCCAGCGCCACCGTCGGCATCCGGATGGCGGGCGACGGCCAGATCGGCGCGCTCACCGGCACCGCCAACGACTTCTCCGGCACCGCCCCGCTCAAGCTCACCCTGTTCAGCGCCAACGCGACGCTCAAACCGGGTCAGGAACTGGTCACGTTCGGCTCGGTCGGCGGCCGCCCGTACGTGCCCGGCATCCCGATCGGCCGGATCACCAAGGTCACCACCACGCCCGGCTCGCTCACCCCGACCGCCCTGGTCAAGCCGTTCGCCGACTTCACCGGGCTCGGTGTTCTCGGGGTCGTGGTCAGCAAGTGAGCCGGGCAGTCATCCTCGGCCGGCCGGTCAGCGGCCAGTTCGCCTCCGACCCGTCCCCGTGGCGGAAGGCCCTCGTCTTCGCCGCCCTCCCGGTCGCGCTCTTCGCCGCCGTCGCCGTCCAGCTCACGGTCGTGAACCGGCTCCCGCTGCCCGGCGGCACCGGCCCCGACCTGGTGCTGCTGCTGGTCACCGCGGTCGCGGTCACCACCGGCCCGATGACCGGCCTGCTGACCGGCTTCGCGGGCGGCCTGGCGCTGGACATCGCGCCGCCCGCGACGCACTACGCGGGGGAGTACGCGCTGGTCTTCTGCGTGGCGGGGTACCTCGCGGCCAGAGCCGCGGCCGCGTCGGGCGCGAGCACCGGCGAGCGCAACCCGTGGGTCGAGCTCGGCGTGATGGCGGCCGCGACCGCGGCCGGCGAGGCGGGCAAGGCCGGCCTCGGCCTGCTGCTATCCGACCCGGACGTCACCGGCCCCGCCATCAAGCACGTGCTGCCGGGCTCGATCCTGTGGGACCTGCTGCTCACCCCGTTCGCGTTCTTCCTGGTCTCGTGGGTGGCCGGGCTCGCCCGCCCGGTCTCCGAGCGCGCCCCGAGGCCGGAGTTCGTCGGCGCCCAGCGGCTGGCAGCCGTGTTCAGGGCCGCCAGCGCCGGCGCCGCCCCCAACTTGAAGCTGGCCGGCAGCGGGGCCAAGTTCACCGACGAACGCCAGGCGCGCCGGGTCCCGAAGCTGCGCCTGGCAGACGCCAGATCAAAATCGTTTGCCCGAACGGACGCGGCCGGCTCTGGCATCGCCCGGCCTGCCCTATCCGGCCGGAAGGCCGCCAAGCTGAACTTCGCGCACTCCGCCTCCGCCCTGCGATCGGCCGGGGCCGGCGTCACCAGCCTCGGCCGGACCCCGAAGCTCAAGTTCTCCGGCAAGTCGTCCGCGATCACGCCGCCCCGCCGCCAGAAGGGCCCCGGCAAGGGCTGGATCCGCGCCGCAGGCGGCCGGGTCCCGGCGGCCGGGAGCGGCACCGGGGGGCGGGCATCGGTCCCGGTGGCCGGCCGCAGGAAGCCGTCGGCGGGCTGGCTCAGGACCGACGCCCACCGGCCGACGACCGTCAAGCGCGCGACCCCGGGCAAGGGCTGGCTCCGCACCTCCAGGCGGCCGCGCGCGAACTGGTACTCGAGCGGCCCGTCGACCCGCTGGGTGCGCCGTTCCCGCAGCAAGGACCGGTGGCGGACCCGGCGCCGTTCGCTGTCCGGCGCGGTGCTGTCCGGCGTCCGTGATCTGCTGCCGAGTGGAGACCGCCGATGATCCCGAGAAACCGCCGCCGGCTGTTCGGGCTGTACGCGCTCACGCTGGCGGCGGTCGTCGTGCTCGGCGGCCGCCTCTGGTACCTGCAGGTGCTCGACACCACCCAGTACCAGGCGCTCGCCCAGGTCAACCAGACCAGGCAGATCGTGGTGCCCGCGGTGCGCGGCGCGATCACCGACGACACCGGGTCGCCGTTCGTCCGGAACGAGACCGAGATGGTCGTCTCGGTCAACATGCTTGACCTGTCTCAGCACACCACCGACGACGGCGCGGCCGTGCTCAAGAAGCTGGCGCCGCTGCTGCACCTGTCGGATAAGACGCTGAGCGAGAAGGTCAGGCTGTGCACCAAGGGCGTCCCCCAGCCGTGCTGGACCGGCTCGCCCTACCAGCCGGTCCCGGTGGCCGAGCACGTCAGCGACGCGACCGCGCTGCAGATCATGGAGGAGCCGAAGGTCTTCATCGGGGTCACCGCGTCCCTCCAGCCGGTGACCGACTACCCGATGCCGAGCGGCGCCGACCCGGCCCAGGTGCTCGGCTACCTGCAGCCGATCACCCAGTCGGAGATGGCGGCCGACCACCTACCCGAGACCGGCTTCGCGGGCGACGACCTGGTCGGCCAGGCCGGCCTCGAGGCGAAGTACAACAAGGAGCTGACCGGCAAGCCGGGCGATCAGATCGTCTCCGTGAACGCGGCCGGGGACGTGCTCAACACCGTCGGAGGCACCCCCGCGAAGACCGGCGACACGCTCGTCACCTCGATCAACGCCAAGGTGCAGGCGGTCACCCAGCAGGCCCTCAACGGCGCCATCGCCCGGTCCCGGGCGTCCGGCAACAGCGTCAACCAGGGCGCGGCGGTGGTGGAGACGACCAGCGGCCGGATCGTGGCGATGGCGAGCTACCCGAACTACAACCCGTCGGTCTGGACCAGCGGGGTCTCCCAGAGCGAGTTCAACTACCTGTTCGGCAGCGCCTCGGGCGACCCGGTGATGAACTGGGCCAGCCAGGGGGAGTACCCGCCAGGATCGACGTTCAAGGTCACCTCGACCGCCGCCGCCGTCGCCGACGGGTTCTCGCTCAACGGGCTCTACAACTGCCCGGCCACGGTCACCATCGGCGGCCGCAGCTTCGCCAACGACGGTCAGCCGAACCTCGGCCCGATCTCGTTCCGCGAGGCGCTGATCCAGTCCTGCGACACGGTCTACTACAACGTCGCCTACCAGATGTGGCAGACCGACGACAACAAGGCCAACTTCCAGCTCAACGCGCACGCGCCGATCCAGAAGATGCAGCAGATGGAGCTGGACTGGGGGTTCGGCAAGTACACCGACATCGACCTGCCGGAAGAGTCGGCCGGTTCCATCCCCACCCGCCAGTGGCTCTACAACCTGTACGAGGACAACGCCCACAAGGGCCAGAACTGGTGCAAGAACGGGAAGGCGAACGGCTCCTACGTCCAGCAGATCGAGTACGAAAACTGCCAGGACGGCTGGGTCTGGGGGCCGGGCCAGGCGGTCATCGCCGCGATCGGCCAGGGCTACGTGACCTCGACCCCGCTGCAGCTCACGAACGCCTACACAGCGCTAGCCGACGGCGGCACGCTCTACAGCCCGAGGATCGGCGAGGCCTTCGTCTCCGCGTCGGGGAAGCTGGTGCAGAAGATCAACCCGCCGGTGCTCAGCAAGCTCCCGGTCTCGTCGCAGACGCTGGCCTACATGCGGTCGGCCCTGGCGGGCGTGGTCACCCAGGGCACCGCCGCCGGGGCGTTCGGCGGGTTCCCGCTCGGCCAGGTCTGCGTGGCGGGCAAGACCGGTACCGCCGCGGTCGCGGGCAAGAACGCGACCTCTGTCTTCGCCTCCTTCGCGCCCTGTAACAACCCCCAGTTCGTGGTCGTCGTGATGGTGCCGAACTCCGGTTTCGGCGCGGACGCCGCCGCCCCGGCCGTCCGGCAGATCTACGACGGCATCTACGGCCTGGAAGGCCATAAGGCGGCGCTGCCGGGCGGGAAGCTGCCGGCCATCCCCGGCACCGGGAAGGCGACGGTGAAGCGATGAGCGCCGGCCTTCCTCCGATCCCCGGCACGGCGAAAGCGAGGGCGAAGCGATGAGCGTCGGGCTGCCATCCCGCGGCTGGGCCGGCCCGAGGGCCGGGACGTTCGCCCCCCGCCGCCAGTCCCGCCTCGGCCGGGCGTTCGCCAAGGGCGGGGTGGCCAGGTCCTGGGACTGGCTGCTGTTCGCCGTCACCTGCGCGCTGGCGGTGCTCGGCACGGTGCTGGTCTGGGCCGCGACCGAGCCGGCCCTGCGGCAGGCCGGGCTCGACCCGCACGCGTACCTGAAGAAGGCGATCCTGTGGGCGGTGCTCGGCTTCGTGCTGATGATGGTCACCGCGTCCATCGACTACCGCCGGATCCGGCGCTGGACGCCGTACATCTACGGCTTCTCGCTGCTGCTGCTGCTGGCCGTGCTCGCGGTCGGCCAGTCGGTCAACGGGGCCAAGGCCTGGATCTCGCTGCCGGGCGGTTTCCAGGTCGAGCCGTCGGAGTTCGCCAAGCTCGGCCTCATCCTCTCCGCCGCCTGGCTGCTGTCCCGCCGCAATGACCCGTCCGGCCGGCCGAGGCTGCGCGACGCCGGCCTGGCCGCCCTCGCCGCCGCCCCGCTCATCATCCTGGTCGAACGCGAGCCCGCGCTCGGCGTCATGCTCGTCCTCGTCTTCACGCTGGCCGGCATCGTCGTCGTCTCCGGCATCCGGCTCTACTGGGTGCTCGGCCTGCTCGCGGCGGTGGCCGGCGGCATCTACGTCATCGCCAAGCTGCACCTGCTCAAGGGGTACCAGCTGACCCGGCTGACCTCGTTCCTGCACCCCACGCAGGACCTGGCCGGCTCGGGCTACAACGGCCTCCAGGCCAAGATCGCGGTCGGCTCGGGCGGCCTGCACGGCGAGGGCCTGTTCCACGGCACGTTCACCGGCGGCAACTTCGTCCCCTCGGTCCAGACCGACTTCATCTTCACCGTCGCGGGCGAGGAACTCGGCTTCGTCGGGGCGGCCGCGATCGTCGCGCTGCTCGGCATCGTCGTCTTCCGCGCGATCCGCGCCGCCCAGATCGCCGACGACATGTTCGGCATGCTGGTGGCGTCCGGGGTGGCGATCTGGTTCATCTTCCAGACGTTCGTCAACGTCGGCATGACCATCGGCATCATGCCGATCACCGGCCTCCCGCTACCGTTCATCTCCTACGGCGGCTCCGCCATCTTCGCCGACATGATCGCCATCGGCCTAGTCCAATCCGTCCGCCGCCACCACCAACTCTTCACCTAACCCGCTAGCCCCCCGCACCCCATCCACCCCAGCCCGCCTCCACCCCCCGCCGGCCACACGCTCTAGGCTTGTGAACCATGCGATTTGGACTGTTTGTGCCACAAGGGTGGCGTTTGGACCTGGCCGGAATCGAGCCGGCCGAGCACTGGGCGACCATGCTCGGCGTGGCCAAGGCCGCCGAGGAAGGTCCGTTCGACTCGATCTGGGTATACGACCACTTCCACACCGTGCCGCTGCCCACCCAGGAGGCCACCCACGAGGCGTGGACGCTGATGGCGGCGTTCGCGGCGGCCACCAGCCGGGTGAAGCTGGGCCAGATGTGCACCTGCATGGCCTACCGCAACCCGGCCTACCTGGCCAAGGTCGCGGCCACGGTCGACGCGATCTCCGGCGGTCGGGCGCAGATGGGCATCGGGGCCGGCTGGTACGAACACGAGTGGCGCGCCTACGGCTACGGCTTCCCCGGCGCGGGCGAGCGCATCGCCATGCTCGACGAGGGCGTCCAGATCATGCGCCAGCTCTGGACCACCGGCAGCGCGACCCTCGACGGCCAGCACTACCAGGTCAACGGCGCCATCTGCCGGCCGCTGCCGCTGCAGGACGGCGGCGTCCCGCTCTGGATCGCCGGCGGCGGCGAGAAGAAAACTCTCCGCATCGCCGCCCAGTACGCCCAGTACACCAACTTCGACGGCGACCCCGACGTCTTCACCCGCAAGTCCGAGATCCTCGAAGCCCACTGCCGGGAGCTAGGCACCGACTACAGCGCCATCGTCCGGTCGGCCAACTACAACGTCGTCATCGGCGAGACCGAGAAGGAGGTCCAGGACCGGCTGGCCTGGATCCGCGACCACCTCGGGAAGTACCTCCCAGCCGAGAACGCCGACAGCACAGTCCGCAACCTCGCCAACGGGCACCTGGTCGGCACCCCCGAGCAGATCGCCGAGAAGCTCAGCCAGCTCAGCCGGCTGGGCATGAGCTACGCGATCATCAACCTCCCCGACGTGGCCTACGACCGCGACGGCCTCGCCCTGTTCGCGGACAAGGTAGCCCCCGCCCTCACGACCGCCTAACCACCCGCCTCCGTGACCCGACGGCACCCGACGGCACCCGGCCGGGTCACGGAGGCGGAACGCCACGACCACGATGAGTTCCCAGGCTGCGGGTACCCTGAGACGCATGCCTGTCGAATCGGTCTTCCCACAGCTCGAGCCGCTACTGCCGCTGGTCCGCAAGCCGGTGCAGTATGTCGGGGGCGAGGTGAACTCCACCGTCAAGGTGTGGGATGAGACCGATGTCCGCTGGGCGCTGCTCTACCCCGACGCCTACGAGGTCGGCCTGCCCAACCAGGGCATCGCGATCCTCTACGAGGTCCTCAACGAGCAGGAAGGCGTGCTGGCGGAGCGGACCTACAGCGTCTGGCCCGACCTCGAGGCGATGATGCGCGAGCGCGGAATACCCCAGTTCACCGTCGACGCGCACCGCCCGGTCGGCGCCTTCGACGTCCTCGGGGTGTCCTTCTCGACCGAACTCGGCTACACGAACCTGCTGACTGCTCTCGATCTGGCAAAAATTCCAATTCTTTCCTCCGAACGGTCCGTGGGTTCCCCCCTGGTGATCGCCGGAGGCCACGCGGCGTTCAATCCCGAGCCGGTGGCGGATTTCCTCGACGCGGTCGTGCTCGGCGACGGCGAGGAGGCGGTGCTGCTGGTCACGCACCTGATCCGCGGGTGGAAGGAGGCCGGCCAGCCCGGCGGCCGCGACGGCCTGCTGCTCTCGCTGGCGGCCACCGGCAGCATCTACGTCCCGAGGTTCTACGACGTCAGCTATCACGCCGACGGCCGGATCGCGGCTGTCACCCCGAACCGCGAGGGCGTGCCGGCGCGCGTGAGCAAGCACACGTTGATGGATCTCGACTCGTGGCCGTACCCGA
>DATCGA010000516.1:0-8385 GCA_036509215.1 Trebonia sp. | reverse complement strand
GGGCGGACGACCGGGCAGCTCCGGTTGTTCGCGACCGCGCTGCGCGAGGGCAGCTGGAACGGGGCGCGGATCGATCACGCGCTGCCCGACCGCAAGCCCGCCCGACGGCCGGACGTGCGCCAGCGACGCGTCCCGGTCGGGCCGGTGGCGGTGTTCGCGGCCAGCAACTTCCCGCTTGCCTTCTCGGTCGCCGGCGGCGACACCGCCTCGGCCCTGGCGGCCGGCTGCCCGGTGGTGGTCAAGGCGCACGACGCCCACCCCGGCACCTCCGAGATCGTCGCGGCCGCGGTCACCCGCGCGGTCGCCGCCAGCGGGCTCCCGGCCGGGGTGTTCTCGATGGTCTACGCCGACGGCCCGACCGTCGGGGTCGAGCTGGTCACCCACCCGGCCATCGCCGCCGTCGCCTTCACCGGCTCGCGCCGGGTCGGGCTCGCGCTCGTCGCCGCAGCGGCGTCGCGGCCGGTCCCGATCCCCGTCTTCGCCGAGATGAGCGCCGTCAACCCGGTCTTCCTGCTGCCGGGGCGGCTGTCGGAGGCGGCGGCCGAGCTCGGCGCGGCGTTCGTCGGGTCGCTGACGCTGGGCGCGGGCCAGTTCTGCACCAACCCGGGCATCGTCATCGGGGTCGACGGCCCCGACCTCGACCGCTTCACCGGGGCGGCCCGCGACGCCGTCGCCGCCAGCCCGGCCGCCCCGATGCTGACCGGCCGCATCGCCGACTCCTACGCTGACGGCGCGACCAGGCTGGCCGGCCATCCCGGGACCGAGGTGATCGCGCTGGGGGCTGACCCCGGCCGCGAGACCGGTCATGCGAGCTGGGGCTGCGCGGCGCTGGTCGCCACCACCGCCGACGAGTTCCTGGCCGCGCGAGAGCTGCACGACGAGGTGTTCGGCGCGACCTCGGTCATCGTCCGGGCAGCCAGCCCGAGCCAGCTGGCCGACGTCGCCCGGGCGATGGAGGGGCAGCTCACCGCCACCGTGCACGCCAACAGCGCGGACGGCCCGGCCGCGGCGGGCCTGCTGCCGGTGCTCGAGCGGCTGGCGGGCCGGATCCTGTTCAACGGCTGGCCGACCGGGGTCGAGGTGGTGCCGTCGATGGTGCACGGCGGCCCGTTCCCTGCCACCTCCGACGGCCGCACGACGTCCGTCGGCACGCTGGCGATGGACCGGTTCCTGCGACCGGTGGCCTACCAGGACGTGCCCGACGCGCTGCTGCCGGACGCGGTCCGCGAGTCCAACCCCGACGGGCTGCTCCGCCTCGTCGACGGCGCGTACGGCCGGGACTAGCGCGATGGGCAAGGCAAGCATCCGCGTCACCGGCGTGACCATCACCCCGGTCGCGTTCGCCGACCCGCCGCTGCTGAACTCGGTCGGCGTGCACGAGCCGTTCGCGCTGCGCGCGATCATCGAGGTCGCCACCGACGTCGGCCTGACCGGCCTCGGCGAGACCTACGCGGACGAGAAGCACCTGGCCGCGCTGCACGCCGCCGCGGCCGCGATCGTCGGCGCGGACGTCTACCAGACCGAGGACGTCTACCGCCGGGTGCAGGCCATCGGGGCGGCCGAGACCACGATCTCGTCCGGCCTGATCGGCCACAGCGCGGCCACCGACCGGGTGTTCTCGCCGTTCGAGGTCGCCTGCCTCGACATCCAGGGCAAGGCGGCCGGGCTGCCGGTCGCCGACCTGCTCGGCGGCGCGGTCAGGGACGAGGTGCCGTTCTCGGCCTACCTGTTCTACAAGTGGGCCGGGCACCCCGGGGCCGACGGCGACGGCTGGGGCGAGGCGCTCGATCCCGACGGCATCGTCGCGCAGGCCAAGCGGCTGGTCGACGGCTACGGGTTCACCGCGCTCAAGCTCAAGGGCGGCGTCTTCCCCCCGGCCGAGGAGATCGAGGCGGTGCGGGCGCTGCGCGACGCGTTCCCCGGCCACCCGCTGCGGCTCGACCCGAACGCCGCCTGGACGCCGGAGACGTCGCTCGGCGTCGCCCGCGACCTGGCCGGAGTGCTCGAGTACCTGGAAGACCCGACACCCGGCATCGACGGGATGGCGCAGGTGGCACGGGACGCGGCGATGCCGCTCGCCACCAACATGTGCGTGGTCGCGTTCGATCACCTGCCCCCGGCGATCAGGCAGGACGCCGTCCAGGTGATCCTCTCCGACCATCACTACTGGGGCGGCCTGCGCCGGTCGAAGCTGCTCGCGGGGATCTGCGAGACCTTCGGCCTCGGCCTGTCGATGCACTCCAACTCACACCTGGGCATCAGCCTGGCCGCGATGGTCCAGCTCGCCGCGGCCGTGCCCAACCTCACCTACGCGTGCGACACGCACTGGCCGTGGAAGACCGAGGACGTCGTCGCGGGCGAGCCGTTCACGTTCAGCGGCGGCGCGATCGCCGTCCCCGACCGGCCCGGGCTCGGCGTCGAGCTCGACCGGGACTCGCTCGGCCGGCTGCACGAGCAGTACCTGGCCTGCGGGCTCCGCAACCGGGACGACACCGGCTACATGCAGCGGATCGTCCCTGGGTACGAGCGCAGGCAGCCTCGCTGGTAGCCGGCTGGCCGGCCGCGGGCTGGCTGAAAGCCGGGAAGCCGACAGCGGGAGGGTGAGCGCCACCACGGTGGCGCCGCCCATGACCGCGGCCCCGATGGCGAAGATGAGACCGACCGCCAGGAAGGCCCGCGAGGTGGTCGCGCCGTCCGGTTCCAGCGCGGTGAACAGCGTCGCGAACGCGGTCGCGCCGAGCGAGGTGCCG
Source organism: Trebonia sp. (assembly GCA_036509215.1). Taxonomy (GTDB): domain Bacteria; phylum Actinomycetota; class Actinomycetes; order Streptosporangiales; family Streptosporangiaceae; genus Trebonia. The sequence continues at coordinate 5,635 of DATCGA010000516.1, read as the reverse complement.
AGTGTCTCCACGAACCTGATGCCGGTCGTGGCGACCCCGAGGTCGCGCCGCTCGACCGAGGCGTACACCAGCAGCATCTCGTTGCCGAGGCCGAGGCCGAGGCCGGTGCCGAACACGACCATCACGGCGTAGAGCACGGCGATGGGGACTCCCGGCGGGCAGAGTGCGGAGTTCGACGCCGCCTTCGACCTGCTCGAGCACGGGCTCAGCGACGTCACCGACCGGCCGGCCGGCTGACGGGGATCTTTTCGGCCGACCAGAGTCATGCACGGTCCGTTCGGAGGAAAAGATCTTGAATTTCCAGAACGGACCGCGCGTTCCCCGGGCTGGTTCCGGTGACTCTGAACCCGGGGGTTACTTCTCAAGCGCCGCCCTGGCGCGGTCGGCGACGGCCTCGGCCAGCGTCTTCGCCTCGGCCGCGTGCGCGAGCGCCTCGGTCGGGGTTGCCCGGCCGGTGCAGACCGACCAGACGCTGAGCACCAGCGGGCGGGCCTGGGCGATGGCCGCCAGCCGGGCGAGCTCCTCGTCCTCCAGCGTCACGTGCCTGCGGTACCCGGCCAGCACCACGTCGACCCGGCGCAGGTCCTTGGCCCCCTCGGCGTAGAGCAGGAAAGCCAGCGACCAGGCCCGGGGCCCGCGCCCGGCGCCCGCCCAGTCGACCAGGACCATGCCGCCGGGGGTCGCGACGACGTTCGCGAGCACGAAGTCGGGGTGGGTGAGCGCCTCCGGGAGCCCGTCGGCGGTGTCGAGCGCGTCGACCTGCGCCTGCAGCGCCCGGTGGGCCTCGCGCTCGGCGTCGGGGACGAGGTGCGCGATGCCCGCGAGCAGTTCCGCGGCCGCGGCCGCCTCGGCCGCGGGCAGGCCGTCGGCCAGGTGATGCCAGGCGCCGCCGGGCCGGGCGACCGCGCCGACGCCGGGCGGCAGCGCGTGCAGCCGCCCGAGCAGCGCCCCCAGCCGGCCGAGGCCGCCGGCCCCGCGGATCGCCTCCCGGCGTTCCCGGCGCGGCACCGGGCCGGCCCACTCGGTCACCAGCACCGCCCGGCCGTCCAGGGTCGAGACCGAGTCGTCGGCCGCGCACCGCTCGGCCGGGAACTCGCGCGCGGCCACGTACCGCAGGATCGCGGCGTCGCCCGCCACCGCCTCGGCCGGCCGCCGGGCGGGGAACCACCGCGCCACCCAGTCCGGGCCGTCGGCCCGGCCGACCCGCCACACGCCGACGTCGAGGTCGGTCATCCCGGTCACGTCGATCCCGTACCGCGCCTCCAGATGCAGGCGGAGCCGCTCGCCGGTCTGGCTCGGCATCGGCGACCCGAAGCGGATCAGGTTGCCGTCCGGATCGACGTGCGAGCCCTCGCGCAGCTCGTACGGGGTGTCGCCGACCCGCCGGGTCAGCCCGCCCACGCCCGGGCGGGTCCATTCGTCGTAGAGCGCGTCGGCGTCGGCGACGTACAGGTAGGCGGTGCCGACGTGCTCATGGTCGTGGACGTCGCCGCCGCCGCTCTCGTGCTCGTGTCCGGTGTCAAGGGACAGGTGCAGGCTCACCCGGTCCCGATCGGCGAAACCGTAGCCGTCGCCCTCGGTGTAGGGCTGCACGTCGAAGCCGAGCGATGCGTAGTGCGCCAGGGCGCGCCGCAGGTCGCGAACCGGGAAGACCGGGCTGAAGCTCCGCAGCCGGGTCCTTGCGGTGGCGGGTTCGTCCATATGACCAGCATTCCATTCTTGGTGCTAACCGGCGGCTACCAGCCGACCGCGACGATCAGGTACTGGGGGTTGGCGACGGAGAGGTCCGACGACTGGTTCGCGTCGTCGTCGTAGGGGAAGCCGTACTGCTTGCCGTTGATCGCGTTCTCATGCCAGAACTGGGCGTAGTAGTTGGCCGGGCCGGCCTTGTAGAAGTCGGCCGGGTTCTCCTGCTGCGACATTGGCAGCTGGGCGACGTGCCGGTTGAGGGCCGCGCACAGCGGGGGGTTGGCGGACAGCGTGCCGCCGCAGCCGAAGACGTCGGCGGTGGTGTCGGCCTTGGCGCCGTGGGCGGTCGCGTAGGCGGTGAAGTAGCTCGCGTACTTCCCCCCGGGCTGGAACGCGGGGTCGTTGCCGGGCGAGGGGATGCCGTACGGGGCGTCGATGGTGGCGAGGCCCTTGAACTGACTGGGGACGAAGGCCTCGAACCGCGCGAAGGTCACCGCCCGACTCTCCTTGAACGTGGCGTAGTCCTCGCCGACCTCCTGGGTCTGGCCGCTGTGGCTGTGCGCGAGGAGAGCCAGCTTGAGTCCGAAGCGGTCGACGCGGGTGGTGTCGACGTTCATCGAGTCCCCGCCGACGGTGAACTCGATGAAGTCGAAGTACTTGCTGTTCTTCGACCCGAGGTAGACGTACATGCGGCCGGAGGAGTTCGCGGGCATGTCGATGTACTGCTGCTGGGCGATCGACTTCTCGGTGCCGTCGAAGCTCCAGTAGACCTCGCTGTTGGGGAAGCGCCCGTTGGTCTGGTTGATGACCCTGACCTCGACGACGTGCTTCGCCTTGGGGATCGCGGCGGTGTTGCCCCAGAAGGAGGCGGGCGGTGCGCCGGTGGCGTTTGTTGTTTTTGTGGTGTTTGTTGTTTCTGTGGCTTGGGTGGTCGCGGTCGGGCTGGACCAGCGCTGAGCGGCGGCGTCGGCGCAGGTTGCGATGTCGAGCCGGGCGGCCGCGCTGCCGCCCGGGTCGGTCAGGCACAGCCCGGATCTCGGATTGACGAGCTCGCCGTCGGGCTTGCGCGTCCAGGCCTGGGCGGCGGTGCCGTTGCAGGGGTACCAGTCGACGTCGGTGCCGGCCGCCGTCGCGCCGCCCGCGACGTCGAGGCAGCCGCCCTCGGCGCGCAGGGTTTGATCGGAGTAGGCCGACCAGCGCTGGCCGGAACTGCCGCCGCAGGCGCCGGCGTCGATCGGGTTGCCCTCGGTGTTCAGCGCGTTCTGATTGGCCAGGCAGCGCCCGTAGATTCCGGTGACGCGCCCGGTCGCCTCCAGGCGCGGGTTGGGGGTGGAGTTGCCGCCCTTCTCGTAGACGGCCACGTAGGCCACGCTCATCGACGCGCCGGACGAGGTGGCGGCGGCCGGCGCGGTGCAGTTGCACTCCCCGTCCGGATAGTTTCCGCCCATCGCCAGGTCGAAGATGATGAAGAAGTCGTGGTCGATCGCCTCCCGCCAGGCGGTGGCGCCGACCTGCGCCTCGGTGACGGTGTCGGTCACCCGGCCGTCGATCAGGAACTGCAGGTACTCGGCGTTCGTTTTCGCGCGGTTAACGATCACCGAGTACGCGTGGTAGCCGGACTCGCACTTCGAGCCGCGGCAGGCGGTCAGCGGGTGGCCGTCGCTGCCGGCCGCGTCGTGCAGCGTCTGCGAGGCCTGGTTGAGCCCGTTGACGTCCTCCATCAGGTCGAGCTCGCCGGACGTCGGCCAGCCTCCGCCCGTCCGCATCGGCGACCCGAGCGCCCAGAACGCGGGCCAGTAGCCGAGGCCGTCGGCCGGGTTGGGCTGCTCGACCGACGCGGTCAGCTCGAGCTCGCCGCCGGGCGGGGCCTGAAAGTCGTCGCGGGTCGACTCGATCCTGGCCGACGTCCAGCTGCCGTCGGCGCGGGTCGCCTTGAGCACCAGATGCCCGCGGCCGTCCAGGTAGACGTTCCTGGTCGAGCTGGTGGTGTGCTCGACCTCCCCGGTTCCGTAGCCGGTGCCGATGTCGTAGAGCCAGTTGGCCGCCGCGGGCGGGGAGCCGGCCTGGCCGCCGAAGCCGTCCTTGAATACGGTCGCCCAGCCGGGCGGCGCGGGCGGGACTGCCGTCGCTGCCGCCGGCGCTGCTGATGCTGCCGGCGCTGCCGCGGGTGCCGGCGCCGTCGGCGTCGTCGGCGCCGTCGCGGTGGCTTGCCCGGTTCTGGCGGCCAGGGCCGCGAGGGCGGCCGGCACTCTGGGGCCGGTGGTCATCGTCGTGATCGCGGCGTAGGCCAGGCACCCCCCCACCAGCATGGCCGCGCCCAGGATCGACAGCAGCCGGAACGGCCGGCCGATTCTCGCTGCGCTCCTCGTCGAGCTGCGCCTCAGATGGCTCATGATCGGGAGACCCGTCCGGAGCTGCTACATAACAGAAATTTCTGGGTGTCTTAGAAATTCGCCGAACCCCTTGCGCCATTGTCGATACGGAATGCGGTGCGACGCTGGGCGGATGAGTGAGCAGATACGCGTCGCCGCGCAGACCGATGTGCCCGCGATAACGGCCCTGGCAGACACCCGGCGCGCCGCCTGACTGGGTTCCTCATCGCGTCTCTCAAGCCGGCGCCGCCGGTCTACGACCCCGGCGGCCTGTCCTGCGATATCGACGACTTCGTGGTCACCCCGGCCGCAAACTGGCCGACGACCGGCGTCGAGCTGCTGCGCGCCGCCCTGGCCGAAGCCGGGCGGCGGGGCGCAGTCCAGGCGGTCGTCGTAACAGCGCACCTCGATGAGCCCAAGCGCCAGGCGCTGCGAGCCTGCGGGCTCGAAGTCGCCTCAGAGTGGTGGGTGACACCGCAGGGTCTCGGAACCAGCTAGCTGCGCAGAGTCAGCGACTGGAACCTGCCGCCGTCGGTCTCGACGGCGTGGAAGTCCACCCGGTCGAAACGAGCGTCAGCGGCGAAGCCGAGCAACTGCTCGTCGGTGCGCCAGGAGAAGAAGCGCGGCGGCACGTGCCGGTCGCCGTCGAGCGGGCCTTCCCCGCTCTCGTCACCGTCGCGCGCCCCGTACACGCCGACGAAGAACAGCCCGCCGGGGCGCAGCGCCGCTCGGACCGCCGCCAGCACCGCGGGTAGATCCTGGTTCGGCACGTGCAGCAGGCAGTTCATCGCGAACACGGCGTCAAACGAGCCGACCGGGAAGTCCAGGTGCAGGAAGTCCATGACGCGGGCCTCGATGCCCTTGGCCCGGCAGCGCTCGACCATCGCGGCCGACAGGTCGGCGGCAACGACGCCGAAGCCCTCCTGCTGGAAGTACGAGCTGTCCTGCCCGGTCCCCGCGCCGATCTCGAGCAACCGCGCCCCCGGCGCCAGCCGGTCACGGAACGCCTGCCGCTCCGCCAGCTTCCACTGCTCCTTGCTGCGCTCGTCGCGCCAGGCCGCTCCCCCGTCGTACGCCTCGCGCAACGGGCCGAGCACCTCGTCATAACGGTTGGTCATACCGGTCATTATCGGCACCGTGGACAGAAGGGGACCCCGGCCGGGACTGCTAACGGGTGGAGGAAGTGCCCGCCGAGATAGGTGATCAGCATCGCCAGGCCGCCGACGCTGGCCGTGCGGACCATCGGAATTAGCGGGTGAACCTGCGCGATCCGCGCCGCGACCCATCCGGTCACCGCTAGCGCCGCCAGCACGATCGCGAACGTCACCAGCGCCCGGGACGGCCCCGGGATCAGCACGATGGCCAGCCACGGGAGCACCGCACCGGCCGCGAACGCGATGCTGACCGCGATCGCGTCCTGCAGCGGAGCGATGCGGGAGACAGTGGTGATGCCGTACTCCGCCTCGGCATGCGCAGCCAGCGCATCGTGCGCGGTCAGCTCGGCCGCGACAGTGGCGGGAGTGGCGGGAGTGGCGGGAGTGGCGGGAGTGGCGGGAGTGGCGGGAGTGGCGGGA
>DATCGA010000515.1:0-25993 GCA_036509215.1 Trebonia sp. | reverse complement strand
GGCGGGCGGCGGCGGTCGCCGCCGACGGCATCGGGAAGCGCTGGAACGAGCCGGACGCCGGCGTCTGGGAGCTGGACGACCGCCGCTGGGCGCACTCCCGGCTCGCCTGCGTGTCCGGGCTGCGAGCGATCGCGGCCGCCGCCGCCGTCGGCGCGCCCGGCGGCCACGGTCACCGCGAGGCGGCGCAGTGGAGCGGGCTGGCCGACGCGATCGCCGCCAGCCTGAGCGACGCCGTGCACCCCTCCGGCCGCTGGCAGCGGGCGCCCGACGACGAGCGGGTGGACGCGGCCCTGCTGATGCCCGTGATCAGGGGCGGGTTCGCGGCCGACGACCCGCGGAACCTGGCGACCGTCGAGGCGGTCCGGCGGGAGCTGGCGGCGGACGGCTACGTGTACCGGTTCAGGCACAACGGCAGGCCGCTGGACCAGGCCGAGGGCGCGTTCCTACTCTGCGGGTTCTGGATGGCGCTGGTCGAGCACGCGTGCGGTAACCCGGTCGCGGCCGCGCACTGGTTCGAGCGGAACCGCAGCGCGTGCGGCCCCGCCGCCCTCTACACCGAGGAGTACGACGTGCACCAGCGCCAACTCCGCGGCAACATGCCCCAGGCGTTCGTGCACGCCGGCCTGCTCGAGTGCGCCGTGACCCTATCCCGCGACGTCCCGCTCGGCAGCGCCTGAGCGAGGACCTACAGCCACCGACCACTTCCTCATGAGCAACCCGAGCACCACATGCACGGTCCTCACCAGCGACCTCCGCCTGAAGACTCCATCACCGGGCCCGGCTTGCTCACGAATTACCGTGTGGCTTTCTACCCTGTTTCCGAGCATTTTGACACACAACAATTCCGCGCCCGCCTGCCGGGCCAAGGGGAGTGGGCGGTGTGACGGGAGGGTCCGCTCGCCGGTTCGTTCGGCGGGCAGGACCTCAGCAGCCCAGGTTGACATCACGGCGGTGCCGCCGGGCCGGGCGACCCTGCGCATCCCCGGGTAGTTTGTGCCGGTGATCATCTGGGTGAACGGCGGGTTCGGCGCGGGGAAGACGACGCTCGCTGAGGAACTGCATCGGCGGCTTCCGGACGCGGTCATGTACGACCCGGAGGAAGTCGGCATCATGCTCTGGAAGTGGGTGCCGCCCGACGGCGATTTCCAGCATCTGGCGAGCTGGCGGGAACTGGTCGTCGCAACGGCGCTGTCGCTGCGCAAGCACCACGCTGAGACGCTCATCGTCCCGATGTCGCTGATTCGCGAGGCCTACCGGGCCGAGATCCTCGGCGGCCTGGCCGACGCGGGCGAGGAAGTCCTGCACGTGTTCCTGGAGGCGGACGCCAGCGTGCTTCGGGAGCGGCTTAACGCCCGCGTGACTGACCCCGGCAAGGACTGGGACCATGTAGCCCGCGAGGTCGGCATGACCGGCGTGGATGAGATTGTGGCTGCCGCTGCCCGACAGCCGGGCGGGACGCTCATGCTGCGCTCGGACAGGCTCACCCCGGCTGAGCTAGCCGACGCGGTGCTGGCCAGGGCGACTTTCGCCACGCTCATGGAGAAGGCAAGGGAATGCGGTAGGCAAGGCCGACTCCCCTTTGCTACCTGAACAGCACGCGATCGCGGGCATCAGCCGATAGAACGCCCCAGGCTCCGGTCTGCGCAGCGCCAGCCCGCCGAGAGCGGCCAGCAGAGCCAGGCCCGCCACCAGCCAGGTGACCTGATCACCGACCAGGCCGCTGTGCAGACGGCGAAGCCATTCGGTGCAGGCGCGAGCCCCCGGCGGAGCCGCACCGCCCGCCGGTCGAGGGCGATGGCGGCCACGCGGAGCGCGGCCGCGACCTGCCCAGATCGGCGAGCAGGCCGGCCGCGGACACTGTGTGGGAAGCCGCGGCCTCGACCGGGCCGCTCGCGGTCATGGTGCTGCCGGGGGTGCCGAGCACCTGCGCCGCATAGGCCGCACGATCGGAGAAGGCCGCCGCGGCGGCCGCCGAATGCTTGCGCTCGACCGCCCCTGGGCGGTTGAGCCGCATTAGAAGGGAATACCACCTTCTGCGATTCCAGCGGGATGGGCGTCATCGTCCACGCCTACCTGTCCGGTAGCCGAGGCGGCTCGCATTAGCGACCCGATCCTTTCCCGGCCTCCCGGAGCGCAGGCAGGCGCTGCATCGCTCCGACTTGTGGCATCACTCGGCCGAAGTGGTCTGCCCCACCTGGCAGGTGACGACATTACTGGCCGGCTACAGAGCGACAGCTCAGGCGGCTGCGCAGAGGTTTGGCAAAGCATGGCCCGGGCAGCGAGGTCGATCTAGACAGACCTGAAAGGGAACCCGCATGCCGAATAAGTTCGCCCTGAACATCACCCAGATCCGCGACGACGCACGCGCCAAGATGGAGCAGGGCGCGGTGACGAAGGAGAACACGTCCGACGTCGACGCCGTCATCGAGGTGCTGAATCAGGTCGTGGCGACCGAGATCGTCTGCTGGATGCGGTACACCCAGCACTCGATCGTCGCCTCGGGCATCAGCCGGGCGCAGGTCGCAGCGGAGTTCACCGAGCATGCCGCGGAAGAGCGCCAACACATGGAGCGCGCGGCCGAGCGGATCAGCCAGCTCGGGGGCACCTCTGATCTGTCGCCGAAGGGTTTGTCGAAATCGCACACCGAATACTTGGAGACCGAGCCGACCGACCTGGCCAGCATGCTCGAGGAGAACCTGGTCGCCGAGCGCATCGTGATCTCCTCCTATCAGGAGATCATCCGCTGGCTCGGCGACAGCGACCCGACCACGCGCCGGCTGATGGAGTCGATCCTGGAGGAAGAGGAAGAGCACGCCGACGATCTCAATGACCTGCTAGGCAACTGACGGACCTGGCGGGAGCTCCATGCGGCCATGCCATCAGGGCAACGGCCCGCTCGGAGGTAACCCAACATCAGACGAAACGCGGAGGTAGCGATGGGTCCTCATCAGGGGCATGATCCGCTCTGCCATCTGACTGCCCAGGGAGTTGCCGTGTGGCTGGACGATCTGTCCAGGGAACTGCTGGCGAGCGGTCGGCTGCGGGCGCTCGTCGCCAGCCGGCACGTCGTCGGGGTGACCACCAATCCCACAATTTTCGCCGCGACGCTGTCCAAAGGAGATCGGTACAACCGACAGCTGCAGGCCCTCGCCAAGGCCGGGGCAGACGTGGACGCCGCAGTCTTCGCGGTGACCACCGACGACGTGCGCTCGGGCTGTGATGTCCTGGCCCCGGTACATGAGCGCACTGCGGGACTGGACGGGCGCGTGTCCATCGAAGTCGACCCGCGGCTGAGCCGGGACGCCACCGCAACGGCGGAGATGGCAAGCAGACTGTGGACCGCCGTTGACCGCACCAACCTGTTCGTCAAGATCCCCGCGACACGCGAGGGGCTAGCCGCGATCACCAAGTCGATCAGCCAGGGAATCAGCGTCAACGTGACCCTGATCTTCTCCCTGAACCGATACCGCGCCGTCATGGACGCATACATGGAAGGGCTGGAGAAGGCCCACGCCGCCGGCCTGGACCTGTCGGCCCTGCACTCGGTCGCCTCGTTCTTCGTCTCCCGTGTCGATACCGAGGTCGACAGCCGCCTCGACCGCATCGGCACCCCGGAGGCCGCCGAGTTGAAAGGCACAGCAGCGATAGCCAACGCCCGACTGGCGTACCAGGCCTACCAGGAGCTGACCGCCGGGCGGCGCTGGCAGCAACTGGCCCGCCAGGGGGCCCGCACCCAACGGCCCCTGTGGGCCTCGACCGGCGTCAAGGATCCCGCCTACCCCGACACGATGTACGTAACGGAACTCGTCGCCCGCGACACGGTCAACACCATGCCAGGCCCTACCCTGGAAGCTTTTGCCGACCACGGCGTGATCCGCGGCGACACCATCACCAGCGGCTACCAGGCCGCTGCCGAGGTATTCGACCGGCTGGCGGCAGCCGGCGTTGACTTCGATGACGTCACCGACCAGCTCGAACGTGACGGCCTAGAGAAGTTCGAGAAAAGCTGGAGCGAGCTCGGCGACACCGTCGCGGCCCAGCTGCAGGAGCCCAGCGACGCCGCGTGATAACGCAGGGAGCGTCACCCGGACGATTACCGTGGTGGCGGGGGTGTTCGAGCCTGGTCATCGGGGTGAGCTGACCCGGATCGTGCCGTTCGAGCTCGCGGACGCGGAGCTGGAGGGCGCCCGCGCGCGGGAGCGGCGGGTGCGGCTGCTGCCGTCGCATGGTCGGGGTGTACTTCGTGCTCGCGCTGTTGCCTGTTCCCGCAGGACGGCGCCTCCCGTCATCGGCTTCCTCATCAAGGCACGAGATGTCGACGCCGGCGCCCTCACGGGCGAAGGCGATCGCGACGGCCCGGCCGATCCCGCTGTCGGCCCCGTGATCACCGCGGCCTTGCCGGCCAGCCGCCTCGAGCCCCGGTAGCTTTCCTCGCCGTGGTCGGCCGCGGGGTTCATCCGACCAGTCTGCCCCGGCAGGTCCTGCTGCAGTGCGGGCTGCTCCATAGGTCCTCTCGCGGCCCTAGATGCCGATCTCGCAATCCCCGCTCGGCCTGTTCCTGCTTCCAGTCCTCGTAGTTCCTGCCCCGGCCGCCGCCCAGCTCTGACCGCTGTGACCTCTGACTATCCCTGAATGCTCGCCAGACGCCCGGCGGCCACAACGGCCGCAGAAAGAGGGATCGGCGGCACCGCGAGCCGAGGTGTCGGCCGCCGAGCGTCGGGTAGCAGCGAAGCCAGAACGACGCGAATCGACGCCGAGGAGGCAATATGGCTAAGCACGACACCGACCCAGTCCTGGAGCAGCTCGTGCGGTCGGTCAACGAATCCGGTCAGGCGCGGGTCCCGGTCACCGTCGCCGCGCACGGCACGGTGCTGACCGGGCTCCTCATCTCCCAGGACGCCTACTTTACGGAGCTGGCAGAAGCCAGCCCGCTGCTCAGCGCCCTGGCGCCCGCCTCCGGGCTGCTCGGCAAGGAGTACGCCAAGGAGGTCGACGCCGGATCGGGCCAGCACCTGCACATCCGTGCGGCCTCGGGCCAGGAAGGGCTGTGGCGGCTGAGCCTGGATGCCGTCGACGGCTGGAAGGCGGCAGCCCTCGACAGCGACGGGCAGGACGACAAGGGTCCGTTCGCCCGGCTTATCGGCGCTTAGGGACTGGCCTAAGGTCGGCGACGAATCATCTTCTCGTCGCCGTCGCGGACTACGCGGTGCCCGCAACGCCGGCATCACGCTCCCCGCCGACGGCTCCTGCCCTCAGGCGGCCATCGCAGATCGTCTCCCACGAGCTGCCCCTAGACGACGCGCCGTCGGCCTACGATCAGTTCGACAGGCGCGCCGACGGCTGGACCAAGGTCATCCTCCACCCCGGCACAGCCTCCTGAGTCAGCGGAGAGCCCTGTCGATGGACCTGCGCGAGCGTCTCCACCTTCGGGCGGTCGGTTGAATGCCGCGGCTGACGGAAGGGCACGAGCGTGTTTGAAGGCTTCAAGGAAGACCGCGTAGACCTCGACGACGCGTCGATCTTCGTGCGCCACGGGGGTGACGGGCCGCCGGTCGTGCTGCTGCACGGGCATCCTCGCACGTCGGCCACCTGGCATCGGGTGGCACCGCTGCTGGTTCGGCGGGGCTTCACCGTCATCTGCCCGGACCTGCGCGGGTATGGCCGGTCGCTGGCCCCGGCGCCCACGGCGGACCACGGCGCGCACTCCAAGCGCGCAGCCGTGCGCGACATCGCGGCAGTCGCGCAGGCGCTCGGGCACCGCCGGTTCTCGCTGGCAGGGCACGACCGGGGAAGCTACGTCGCGCTTCGGCTCGCGCTCGACCGCCCCGAGGCGGTCTGCCGGCTCGCGCTCCTGGACGGCGTGCCCATCAGCGAGCACCTGTCCCGGATCACCGCGCAGTTCGCCACGCGATGGTGGCACTGGTTCTTCTTCGCCCAGCCGGAGATCCCCGAGCGCGTCATCAACGCCGACCCTGACGCCTGGTACCGCGGCGACCCCGATGTAATGGGCCTGGAGAACTACGATGAGTGGCGGCGGGCCGTACGCGACCCGCGGGTGGTCCGGGCGATGCTCGAGGACTACCGGGCCGGCCTGAGCGTTGACTTGCGGCACGAGGAGACCGACCGGGCCGCCGGGCGCCGCGTAGAGCCGCCGCTGCTGGTGCTGTGGTCCAGGCGGGACGACCTCGAAGACCTCTACGGCGACCCGCTCGCTATCTGGCGGACTTGGGCCGACGACGTCCGCGGCCATGGCATCGACTCCGGGCACCACATGGCCGAGGAAGCCCCGGAAGCACTCGCCGCGGCGCTAGGCGACTTCTTCGACCCCGCCCGTGACGACGGGGAACCGGAGGCCAGGTGACGGTCAGGATCGGCACGTCGGGATGGAGCTACGACCACTGGGAGCCGGAGTTGTACCCGCACGGGCTCCCGGCGGGCGAGCGGCTGGGGCGTTACGCGGCTGTCTTCCGCACCGGCGAGCTCAACAGCAGCTTCTACCGCTGGCCGGGCCCGGCGCGGTTCAGCAGCTGGCAGCGGCGGCTGCCCGACGGGTTCCGGCTCTCGGTCAAGGCCCCCAGGGGCCTGACCCACGGGCGGAAGCTGCTAGAGCCCGAAGGCTGGATCGAGCGCATCAGCGCGAGCCTGCACGAGCTAGGCAGGAAGCGAGCGGTGCTGCTCGCGCAACTGGCCCCTTCCCACCAGCGCGACGACGCCAGGCTTGACTATTTCCTCCGGCTGGTCCCCCCGTGGATGCGGGTCGCGGTCGAGTTCCGGCATCCCAGCTGGCACTGCGAGGAGATCTTCGCGCTACTGGCCGGGCACGGCGCCGCCTACTGCGTGATCAGCGGCGCGGACCTGCCATGCATCCTGCGCGCCACGACGGACTTCGTCTACGTGCGGATGCACGGGCCCGACCACCACCATCTTTACGACGGCTCCTACAGCGACGCCGACCTAGGGTGGTGGGCCGACCGGGCACGCGAATGGAGCACGGCCGGGCACGACGTCTACGTCTACTTCAACAACGACGGCGAAGCCAACGCGGTGCGAAACGCGCGAACGCTCCAAGGCCTCATCGCGACAGGCTGAGCCACCGCACCTGCTCTTCCATCCCGGGAAGCTAGGCGATCACTGGCACCACGGTGGCTTACCGCCGCCGGGCGTCTACACGTGATCCTTATCGGCGGCGCGGGCTAGCGCCAGGCGACGACCCGAATGGTGCGCAGGCTCTGGTCGGACCGCCAGTACCTTCGGCTTGCGGTGGAGCTATCCGGCGGTTACCGCAATGACGAGCGACGGTGCCCCTTCGGCGCGGTTGTCGTGGCCCACGGCAGCGTCATCAGCCGGGGAGTTAACCAGGTAGTGGAACTGAACGATCCGACAGCGCATGCCGAGATCATGGCACTGCGCGCCGCAGCCACCGAGCTGCAGGCGTACGCGATCGACAGTTCAGCGCAGTGCCACCCCGGCGAGAGCGGCCAGCAGTGCTAGGCCCGCCACCAGCCAGGTGACCTGATCACCGACCAAGCCGCTGTGCAGGCGGCGCAGCCATTCGGTGCCGGTCGCCAGCGCCCGGCGCAGTCGCACCGTCCGCCGGTCAAGGGCGATGGCGGCCACGCAGAGCGCGACCGCAACCTGGCCCAGATCGGTGAGTAGGCCGCCCGCGGACACTGCGTGGGAGGCTGCGGCGGCGACCCGGCCACTCGCGGTGGTGGGGCCGCCGCGGGTGCCGAGCACCTGCGCCGCATAGGCCGCACGGTCGGAGAAGGCCGCCGCGGCGGCCGCGGAATGCGCCTCAAGGCCGGGTGCCAGCCCGAGCCCCAGCCCGATCGCGAGCAGCGCCAGCGGCGGCAGCACCATCGTCAGCGGCGCGCGCGACGGCCGCGGCGACCGCTCCCGGCCCTCCGGGCCATCGTCCGACGCAGCGGGATCCGTCGTGTCGGGCCGGTCCTCGGCCTCATCCCCGGAGTCGTCGGCGGTGCCGGCATCAGGTGACGGGCTCTCCGCCGTCCCCCAGCCCAGCCAGATCCGCCCGGCCGCCCGCAGCACCGCCCCGCTGGACAACACGACGGTCAGCGCGATCACGATTTCCAGCCACGGCAACCCGGCCTGGTCCGCCGCCGACACCAGCAGCGCGTGCCCGTCCGAGGACACGAACGGCGGCAGGTCGGCCAGCACCAGCGCGCCGAGCGCGACCGTGACCCCGGTGATCGCCAGCCCCCGGCCGCGGCCGCGCAGCTTGAGCTCGCTGACGCTGCGCCGCTGATGCTGCACCACGCCGACGCCGAGGAACAGCGCCGACTTGGCCAGCGCGTCCCCGATCACCAGCAGCGACGCACCGGCCAGGCCCAGCGGGGTCAGCAGGCCGACGCCGATCAGATAAATGCCCAGGTGGCTCATGGTGACGAAGGCCAGCATCCGCTTCAGCTGGGTCTGCGCCAGCGCCATCACCGCCCCGACCAGCGCGGTCGCGATCCCCAGCCCGAGCAGCACCGCCCGCATCCGCGGGCCGGGCCCGCCGGCCAGGCCGGAGAAGACGGTGACCCACACCCGGATCAGGCCGAACAGCCCGAGCTCGCTCAGCACCCCCGCGAACAGCACGCAGACCGGGATCGGGGCCGAGCCGTACGCGTCGGGCAGCCAGAAGTGGAACGGCACGACCGCCGCCTTGATCAGGAACCCGCCCGCCAGCAGCGCGAACGCGACCACGACGAGCCCGTCGGGGTGCCGTCCAGCCAGCGCCTGGCCGATCTGGGCCAGGTTCAGCGAGCCCGTCCGCGCGTACAGGAAGCCCACGCCCATCAGTACGGTCATGCCGCCGAGGCTGTTGGTGACCGCGAAGTTGATCGCTCCCTGCAACGGCGCCGGGTGCCCGGCGTTGTAGCCGGTGAGCCCGAAGGCGGTCACCGCGACCAGCTCGAACGCGACGAACAGGTTGAACAGGTCGCCGGTGAGGCAGAAGTCGACGCTGCCGGCCAGGAAGATCAGCACCAGCGCGTGGTAGCGGCCGCGGGCGCCGTCGAAGTACCGCCAGCAGTACACCAGGGCGGCGACGACCAGCAGGCCGGCCAGCGACGCCATGCCCGCCCCGAGCGGGCCGACCGCGTAGTCGATCCCGATCACCATGCCGCCGGCCGGGCGCCAGCCGGAAAACCAGTAGATCATCGGGCGGCCGGCGCTTGAGACCATCAAGATCAAGGTCAGGGTGCAGGTGGCGATCGCAACCGCGATCGCGATCAGGTCCCTGGCCCACCGGGGCAGCTGCCCGCTGAACCCCGCCATCAGCGCCGCTCCGATCAGCGGCACCACGACCGACGCGGGAATGACGGCGGACATCGACACGAAGTGGTCCACGCCGCGTCAGTCCCGGGTCGCGCGGAGCTGGTCGGGATCGAGCGTCCCCGCCCGCTTGTGCACCTGCACGACCAGGGCCAGCAGCAGCGCGGTGACCGCGGCCCCGACCACCACGTCGGTCAGCGCCAGCGCCTGCATGACCGCGTCGACGGCCGGTCCCGGATGGGCGGGCAGGTTGACGAACACCGGGGCGTGTCCGCCGGCGCGGTACCCGATCTCCAACAGCAGGATGTCGGTCGCGGACTGCGCGACCGACAGGCAGACCACCAGGTGGATCAGGTTGCGGCTGGTCACGACGCCGTAGATGCCGATCAGGAAGAGCCAGGCGACGACGCCGTAGGCGAGAACGCTCATCGGCGCTTGGTCCGGATCACCGAGGTCTGGTCGAGGAACTCCGACGCCAGGATCGCGAAACCGCCCGCCACCTCGACGCCGACGACCACGTTCAGCAGCTGGATGGTGCCGCCTGAGACCGCGTCCCCGGTCACGCCGAGGCCGACCACGTTGCTGAGGAAGCTGGTGCCCGCCAGCAGGCCGAGCAGCCCGATGAGCACGTACCCGGACGCGCCCAGCCCGTCGGAGGCCTCAAGCAGCGCGTCCGGCTGGAACCGCTCCACCGTCACGTAGTTGGTGCCCAGGTAGACGACGTAGAGCACGCTGGCGAGGATGACACCGCCCTGGAAACCGCCGCCGGGCGTGAGCTGGCCGTGCGTGACCGTCTCGATGCCGGTCAGCAGCAGCAGCGAGCTGAGGAACACCGCCAGCAGCCACACCGCCGGGCTCGGCGGCGGGATCGTCCGGTCCGGCGCCTTGTCTTGGGGGAGCCGCCGGGTCTCGTCGCTCAGCGGCCGGAGCAGTACCGAGATCCCGGCCACAGCGCTGAGCAGGATGAACTCCTCAAACAGGGTGTCGATACCGCGGTAGTCGAAGCTGATGGCCGAGACCACGTCGGTCACGTGCCGCTGACCGGGCGCCAGCTCGTTGAGCATCCGGGCGTAGGCGCTGAGCTGCGCGCCGAACGACGGCAGGCCGGCCAGGCCGACGCCCAGGGCCACCGCCAGCGCGGCCACCGCCACCGCGAAGAACACCAGGCGCGCGCGACGGCTCATTCCCGGTCCTTCCGCACCTTGGCCAGGCTGAGCAGCACGATCAGCGGCAGCGCGATCGCGCCCACCACGATCTGCGACAGCGCCACGTCCCCGGCCTGCAGCGACAGGTAGAAGAAGGCCAGCGCGAGGCCGAAGAACCCGGCCGTGAACGCCTGGCGCAACGGGTCCCTGGTCAGCACCACGGCAGTGCCCGCCGCGGCCACCCACACCAGCGCGACCACAATCACCGCCTGGCTCATTCCTCATCTCCGGAAGGGGCCGCGTCGCCCGACGGGGCCGCGGCCGCGTCGGCGGGATCCGACCAGAGGGCGCCTCGCCGGATCGCGATCGCGCGGGCCACCGCGTGGCCGGTCAGCGGGTTGGCGGCGATGAGGATGACCGCCACGCCGATGGCGGCCAGCCCCGACGCCGACAGCCCGTACCGCACCACGATCGAGGCGCAGATCCCGGTCGAGCCCAGCATCGCGGCCGGGGTGACCAGGTGCAGCCGGTCGAGCGGGTCGTCGAACACCGCCATCCCGGCGCACGAGCAGACCACGATGACCAGCCCCGCCACCAGCAGGACGTCCGAGATGACCCCGGTCATCGTCCGCCCCCGGTCACAGCCACCGTTCCAGGAACCGCGCGAAGGCGACCGAGCCCCCGCTCGACAACGCGGCCAGCACCACCGCCATCGACGCCAGCCCGGGCTCGCGGTACCCGACCGCAAGGCAGAGCACGGCCAGCGCCTGGACCGTGCCGGCCAGCCCGAGGGCCACGATCCGGTGCTCGGAGTCGAACCGCCAGCAGACCCACGCGCAGGGGATCAGCGCCACCTGCAGCACCAGCGCCGCCGCCAGGAACCAGTTCACCGTTCGACCAGCTGATGGACCAGCGCGGTGCCGGCGTCGGTGTCAATATCCACCACGATCGTGTTCGGCGCGGCCGACAGCACCGCTGTGAGCGCCGCTTCCCGCCGCGCGGCGGGCCAGCCGCGAAGGTCCGCCTCGACTTCCACCGGCACCGTGCGAAGTGCACCGGGCGGGGTCGGCCGCCCGGCCGCCTTGCGGGCGGCCAGCGCGAGCACCTGCGCGCTCTCGGTCACCACCTGCCAGGGCACGGCCGCCACGGCGCGCAGGTCGCCGGCCCGCAAGCCGGGCACCATCTTCCCCTGCTGGCTGAGGAAATAACTGACGCCAACCGCGAACACCGCCGCCACCGATCCCGCGATCAGGTCGGAAACGTCCGGCTGCCCGGCCAGCACGATCCACACGCCCAGCAGCGCCCCGGCGTAGACCAGCCCGCCCGCCACCAGCAACGGCCACCGCGGCCGCTCCGGTCCGGGCGAGCTCACCCCGCGCCGACGCGCCTGACCCCCCCGCTCTGGCACGAAACCTCCTCCGGTCTGGTGGGCAGGGCCCACGCCGATGGAGCCTAACGCTTGAAGGTGTCGCGGACGTTCTTGCCCGCGTCCTTAACCTGCTCGCCGACCTGCCGGGTGCCGCCCTCGACGCGATCGCCCGTGCCCCTGGCCTCCAGGTCGGGGTCTCCCGTGGCCCGTCCGGCCCGCTCCTCGCCGTGGCCCTTGGCCATCTGGAACCTGTTCCTGAGCTTGTCCATGAAACCCATCTGTTTCTCCTTCATCGGTAACAGCCCCGAACCTCGTCGGGTCGGGCTCACATGCACCGCTGCCCGCGATCGGGCCGTCCATTCAGACCGCCGCCATTCCCGGCCGCTGGGTTTGCCGCCGGCGATGCGGGTAGGCGAATCGAACCGATGACCAAGGGAGAGACCGCATGACAGCGTGGCTGACGCGCCAGAGCTCGCCGAGCGCGACCCCCGCGCACGGCATCGACCGCATGGTCGGCAACATTCAGACCGGGCACTTCGAGCGGAGCCTGGCCGGGCTGACCGCGGCCGGCGCGCTGGTGACGGCGGCCGAGATCTACTTCGAGCACGACAGCGCCAGCTTCGGCAACAAGATGATGTGGGTGCCGGTGGTGCTCGGCCCGGTCGGCGCGGTGGCGGGCGTAGCCGGGTTCTTCAGTCAGCGGATGGCGAAGACGGCGCTGCCGATCGCCTCCGCCGCCATCGTCGCCAACGGCCTGCAGGGGGTGTACCTGCACGCCCGGGGCATCTCGCAGAAGCCCGGCGGCTGGTCCAACGCCCGCTACAACCTGGAGATGGGCCCGCCCTTGCTGGCGCCGCTGCTGGTGACGATGGTGGGCGGCATGGGGCTGCTGGCCGCGATCCTGCGCAGGGAGCAGTGAATGGGCAGCGAGCAGTGACCGGCCCCGCGACCGGGCGGTTCCCCGGCTTCGACGTGCTCAGCCAGGCGGGCCGCTGGGACCAGGTCACGGCCGACCTGATCGCCGCCAGAACCGGCCCGCAGCAGGCGCCGGAGTTCTTCACCGAGACCGAGCGTCCGACCGCCGCCGCCCTGCTCAACCAGCTCACCGGCCAGTGCGATGAGCCGCTGGAGGTCTCGCTGCTCGAGATGGTCGACGCGCGGCTGGCGGCCGGAGAGACGGACGGGTGGCGCTATGCGGACATGCCGGAAGACGGGCAGGCGTGGCGGGACACCGTCGGATACCTGGACAAGGACGCGCACGACAGGTGCGGGAGCAGCTTCGCCGACGCGCCGGAACTGGACCAGCAGGCGCTGATCCAGGCCGTGCAGGACGGCGGCGTCGACGGCCAGTGGCACGGGCTGCCGGCCGCCCGGGTCTGGAGCCTGTGGACCAGGTACGCCTGCACCGCCCTGTACGCGCACCCGCACGCGTGGTCCGAGATCGGCTTCCCCGGTCCGGCCTACCCGCGCGGTTACAAGAACGCGGGCGTCGGCAAGCGCGAGCCGTTCGAAGTCGCCGACGCCCGGCCAACCGAAGACCCGGTGCAGGAGGACGCCTAATGCCGATCAAAACCACCGAGAACAGCGTCCGCGCCCGCAACGAGTCCGCCTGGCTGCTGCCCAACGACGGCACCCGGACCAACCACCGGCTCCGGCAGGACATGCGCAGGTTCGACGACGCCGACGACCTCGACCTGGTCATCGTCGGCTGCGGGGCCGGCGGCTCGGTGCTGGCCCAGCGGCTGGCCCGGGCGGGCTGGCGGGTGGCGGCGCTCGACGCCGGGCCGTTCTGGGATCCCGACGCTGACTGGGTGAGCGACGAGGCCGGATCGCATCACCTCTACTGGACCGAGCCGAGGGTGATCGACGGCGCCGACCCGGTGCCGATGGGCTCGAACAACTCGGGCCGGGGCGTCGGCGGCTCGATGGTCCACTACGCGGGCTACACCCCCCGGTTCCACCCCAGTGACTTCTCCACCTACACCGACGACGGGGTCGGCGCCGACTGGCCGCTCACCTATGAAGACCTCAAGCCGTACTACCAAGCGATCGAACAGGAACTGCCGGTCGCGGGGGAGCAGTGGCCGTGGGGCGACCCGCACGGCTACCCGCAGCGGCCGCACCCGGTCGGCGGGAACGGCGAGGTCTTCCTGCGCGGCGCGGACAAGCTCGGGATCACCGCCAAGGTCGGCCCGGTCGCGATCGTCAACGGCCGCTTCGGCAACCGGCCGCACTGCATCTACCGGGGCTTCTGCCTGCAGGGCTGCAAGGTCAACGCCAAGGCGTCGCCGTTGATCACGCACATCCCCGACGCCCTGAGCCACGGCGCCGAGATCCGCGCCAACGCGATGGTGACCGAGGTCGTGATCGACCAGCGGACCGGCCGCGCGCTCGGCGTGCACTACCTCCGCGACGGCCGCGAGCGGTTCCAGCGGGCCCGGATGGTGGCCATCGCCGGGTACTCCATCGAGACCCCCCGGCTCCTGCTCAACTCCGCCTCAACGAGGTTCCCCGACGGCCTCTGCAATGAGTTCGACCAGGTCGGCCGGTACCTCATGGTGCAGGGGGCGCCGCAGACGGCCGGCCGGTTCGACGCCGAGGTGCGGATGTACAAGGCGCCGCCGCCCGAGGTCAGCACCGAGGAGTTCTACGAGACCGACCCGGCCCGGGACTTCAAGCGCGGGTTCGCGATCCAGACGGTCTCCCCGCTGCCGATCACCTGGGCCGAGCACGTCGCCGCCCAAGGCCACTGGGGCCGCACCCTGCGCGAGTACATGAGCGACTATGTGCACTGGTCCTGCCTGGGCTCGCTGTGCGAGTTCCTTGCGCAGCCGGAGAACCGGGTGACGCTGGCGGACGAGAAGGACCCCCATGGACTGCCGGTCGCCCAGTTCTCCTACTCCCAGTGCGACAACGACCGGGCGCTGATGAAGCAGGCGCGGACCGTCATGGAGGACATCCTGCACGCGGCCGGCGCCGACGAGGTCATCACGATCAACCGTTACGCGCACCTCGTCGGCGGCGCCCGGATGGCCGCAGGCCCACGGCACGGGGTCGTCGACCAGAACTGCCGCAGCTTCGCGGTACCCAACCTCTACATCACCGACGGCAGCGTGCTCCCCACCCAGGGCAGCGCCAACCCGGCGCTGACGATCATGGCGGTCACCGCCCGAGCGGCCGACCACCTGACCGGCACCGCCTGACACGAAACGAGAGGACGACAAGATGGCATCTCCAACCGTTGCCGACTACCTGCTTGAGCGCCTGCGCGCCTGGGACGTGCAGCACGTGTTCGCCTTCCCGGGCGACGGGATCAACGGCATCCTCGCCGCCTGGGGCCGGGCGGACAACAAGCCCCAGTTCGTCCAGGCCCGGCACGAGGAAATGGCCGCCTTCGAGGCGGTCGGCTACGCCAAGTTCACCGGGAACGTCGGCGTCTGCATGGCGACGTCCGGCCCGGGCGCGATCCACCTGCTCAACGGCCTCTACGACGCCAAGCTCGATCACGTCCCGGTCGTCGCGATCGTCGGGCAGACCAGCCGCAGCGCCATGGGCGGCTCCTATCAGCAGGAAGTCGACCTGCTGACGCTGTTCAAGGACGTCGCCAGCGAGTACGTGCAGATGGTCACGGTCCCCGAGCAGCTGCCCAACGTGCTGGATCGCGCCATCCGCACAGCCCTGGCCGAGCGCGCCCCGACCGCGATCATCATTCCCTCCGACGTGCAGGAGCTCGCCTACTCGGCGCCGACCCACGCGTTCAAGATGGTCCCGTCGTCGCTCGGCGTCGACTGGTCGACGACCACCGCCGACGACCGGGGGATCGCCAAGGCGGCCGAGATCCTCAACGCCGGGAGCAAGGTCGCGATCCTGGCCGGCCAGGGCGCCCGCGGCGCCCGCACCGAGCTCGAACAGGTCGCCGACCTGCTCGGGGCCGGGGTGGCCAAGCCGCTGCTTGGCAAGGACGTGCTCTCCGACGAGCTGCCCTATGTCACCGGCTCGATCGGCCTGCTCGGCACCCGGCCGAGCTACGAGATGATGATGAACTGCGACACGCTGCTCACCGTCGGCTCCAGCTTCCCCTACACGCAGTTCCTGCCCGCCTTCGACCAGGCCCGCGGCGTGCAGATTGACATCGACGGCAAGTTCATCGGCATGCGCTACCCGAACGAGCTGAACCTCATCGGCGACTCCGCCGCCACCCTGCGCGCGCTGATCCCGCACCTGCGCCGCAAGCAGGACCGCAGCTGGCGCGACGGCATCGAGGACAACGTCGCGAAATGGTGGCAGTCGATGGACGCCGAGGCCGACGTCGCGGCCGACCCGATCAACCCGATGCTGGTCTTCCGCGAGCTCTCCTCCCGGCTGCCGACGGACGCGATCGTCACCGCCGACTCCGGTTCGTCGGCGAACTGGTACGCCCGGCAGCTCAAGTTCCGCGGTGACATGCGCGGCTCGCTCTCCGGCAACCTGGCCAGCATGGGCCCCGGCGTCCCCTACGGCATCGGTGCGAAGTTCGGCCACCCGGACCGGCCGGTCATCGTCTTCGCCGGCGACGGCGCGATGCAGATGAACGGGCTGGCCGAGCTGATCACGGTCAAGCACTACTGGGAGCAGTGGTCCGACTCGCGGCTGATCATCGCCGTGCTCCACAACAACGACCTCAACCAGGTCACTTGGGAGATGCGGGCGATGGAGGGGGCGCCGAAGTTCACCGAGTCGCAGCGGCTGCCCGACGTCTCCTACGAGGGGTTCGCCCGCAGCCTCGGCCTGAACGGGATCGCGGTCGACAAGCCGGAGCAGGTCGCCGCCGCCTGGGACCAGGCCCTCGCCGCTGACCGCCCGACCGTGCTCGACTTCAGGACCGATCCCGACGTCCCGCCGATCCCGCCCCACGTCACCTACGAGCAGGCCAAGGACGCCGCGATGGCGCTGCTCAAGGGCGACCCGGACGGATGGGGCGTTCTCAAGGAGGGCATCATGACCAAGGTGAGGGAAGTCATCCCGGGCAAGGACAGCTAACGTGACGCAGAGCCTTAAGGGGCCCGGGCGCCGACTCCGGGCCAGACACGGCGGCGCCCCCACCGCCGGGCCGCCGCCGGAGCCCGCCCGCCCGGCCGGGACCGACCTGCTGCCGCAGATCAAGCACATCGTCGTGCTGATGATGGAGAACCACTCCTACGACAACTACCTGGGCATGCTCAAAGGCCGCGGCGACGGTTTCCCGCTCGGCGCCGACGGCGAGCCCGAGGCAGTCAACCGGAACGCCGACGGCGAGCCCGTCCGGGCGCACCATCTGACCTCAACCGTCCAGCGGCCCCAGGTGCCCTCGCAGAGCTGGCACGCCACCCATCACCAGTGGGGTCACGGGAAGCACGACGGGTTCGTCACCGCCACCGAGGTCGTGGTCCCGGCGGCCGGCGACGTCGACCCGGCCGCGTGCGAAGGGCCCGCCGCGGCGATGGGCATGGGCTACTGGACCGAGGACGACCTGCCGTTCTACTACGGGCTGGCCCGCACGTTCCCGGTCGCCGACCGCTGGTTCAGCTCGTGCCTCGGGCCCACCTTCCCCAACCGCCGCTTCCTGATCGCGGGAACCGCGCACGGCCTCATCGACGACGCGCCGAGCGACCTGCTCGACTACCCGCCTAACGGGACGATCTTCGACCTGCTCGACCGGCACGGCATTTCGTGGGCCAACTATCATCCGGTGGCGGCCGGCCAGTCCAAGCTCAGGCGGTACGCGCGCCACAAGCGGCGGATGATCCGGCGTCGGCTGCTGGCGGCCAGGCGGGCGTTCCCGTCGGTGACCGGCAGCATGAAGAAGGATCTGCAGTTCACGGCCGACATTTTCCCGATCGGGTTCCGGCGCTTCCTGCGGCACGTGCACAGCACCGACCAGTTCTTCGCCGACGCCGACAACGGAACGCTGCCCGCGTTCAGCATCGTCGACCCCGACTTTGAGGCCTACTCCGAGGAGAACCCGCAGGACATCAGCAAGGGCGAGAGCTTCGCGGCCGAGGTGATCAACCGCTGCCTGCACGGCAAGGGCTGGCCCGGCACGCTGCTGATCTGGGTCTACGATGAGCACGGCGGATACTACGACCACGTCCCGCCGCCTGCGGCGGTGCCGCCCGACGACGTCGAGGGACGGAGCAAGATCGGCACCTCGGGCCGGCTGCAGTCCGCGCTGCGGAAGGTGTTTCCCCGCACGGTCGAGATCGCCGGCAACCTGGACGCCGGGCCGCGCCGCTACGACCGCTACGGGTTCCGGGTGCCGGCCGTCCTCGTGTCGCCCTACGCGCGCCCCGATTACGTCTGCCGCGAGGTGCTCGACCACACCTCGGTCCTCAAGCTGGTCGAGCAGAAGTGGAACCTGCCCCCGCTGACCGCCAGGGACGCCGCCGCGGCCTCGCCGCTGAGCGCGCTCGACCTGACCGCCCCGCCCGCCTTCCTCGAGCCGCCGTTGCTGCCCAAGCCATCCCTGACCTGGGGCTCCTGGTGACAGAGGCGACCGTCAACCCCGCCGCGAGGAGATCGCGGCTGCTGGTCCCGCTGGCGCGGGCCGGCTACGGCGCGGCCCTGCTCTGCGCGCCCGGCCCGATCATCGGCGTCGTCACCGGGCAACCGCCGAGCCCGCGCGCCCGCCAGGTCGCCCGGGTCATCGGCGTCAGGCACCTGGCCCAGGCCGCCGTCACCGCGTTCAACGCCGGACCGGAGGTCGTCGCGCTCGGCGTGGTCGTCGACCTCCTGCACGCCGCGTCAATGTTCGCCTTCGCCGCCGTCGTCCCCGACCTGCGCCGCGCCGAGCTGGCGGACGCGCTCGCCGCCACCGCTCTGGCGGTCGCCGAGCCGTCCCTGACCAGGGTCAGTCGACGGCCAGCACGCCCACCCGGCGGCTGGCGGTAAGGCGTCCAGGAGACGTCCCGGTGTAGGACCCGGAGGCCGGCGCCACGTCGGCGTAATCCCGGCCGGTCGCGACGGTGACGTAGCCCGCGCCCGCCCGGCGGCCGTTGCACGGGTCGAACGCGGCCGCCATCGCGTCATCCGCGTTGGGCACGATCACCTCGACCCAGGCGTGGGTGCCGCCCTGCCCCAGCAGATGCCCCGACACGTACCGGGCGGGCAGCCCCAGCAGGTGGCAGAGCGCCAGCATCACGTGCGCGGAATCCTGGCAGACACCGCGGCCGAGGGCGAGCGCCTCGGCAGCGGTGGTCCGCACCGTGGTGACGCCGTGCTCATAGGCGATCGCCGCGTGCACCGCATCGCACACGCGCTGGACGCTCTCGTGCGGGGTGTCATCGGGCGCGCTCAGGCCGTCCGCGAGCGCCCGCAGCCGGTCGTCGGCGGCGGTGAGCCTGGTCGGCTTCAGCAGCTGCGGGCTGCGCAGCGCCGCGGCCGGCAGCACGGCCGGCCCGTCGGCTCGCACCCGCTCGAGGACAGCCGCCAGCCGGAACTCAATCGCCTCCGCCACCCGATCGGCCCGCAGCACGGCCACCACGTTGCCATTCGCGTCCCGGCGGACGGACCGCCGAGCCTGACCGCCGTGCACGTCGAGCCGGTGCGCCCGCCGGTACTGATTCCCGTGCCGGGCCGGCGGCACCACCACCAGCCGCTGCCGCAGCGACTCGACCGGCGCGTCGTACTCGTAGCGGAAGCTCTGCTGCAGGACGTAGGTGACCCGCCCGGCGGCATCCAGGTCCAGCCCGCGATGATCAAGCAGCGGCGCCTCGAGGACCCGGGAATCCAGCATCATCACCCCATGATCCCGGCCCGATGTTTCCAGCCGGTTACCGACGTCAAGAACGGAAAACCACAACCACTCATCTCGAACGGACCGCGGTTCCACCCCTACGGCCGCGTTTCTTCTCTTGGCGTCAGAACTTAATCAGCGGCTTCACGACGTCATCGAGCTTGCGGTCGGACACCTCGAAGGCCCGTTCCATATCGTCGAAGTCGAACGTGTGGGTCGTCATCAGCGTGGGGTTGACCCGGTTGGCCGCGAGCACCCGCAGCAGCCGCTCCATCCGCAGCCGGCCGCCGGGGCACAGGCCGGTGGCGATCGTCTTGTCGGCCATGCCGACGCCCCACTCGACCCGGGGGATCCGCACGAACTCGCCGTCACCGAAGTACCCGGTGTTGGAGATCGTGCCGCCGGGCTTGGTGATCTTGATCGCGGTCTGGAAGGTCCGGTCGGCCCCGAGCGCCTCGATGGCGGTGTCAACCCCCTCGCCTCCGGTCAGCTCGAGGATCCGCTCGAGCACGTCCTCCTGGGTGAAGTCGACGATCTCGTCGGCGCCGTACGCGCGGGCCAGATGCTGCCGCCTGGGCACCGACTCGACCCCGATGACCAGGCCCGCGCCGCGCAGCCGGGCGCCGGCGGTCGCCATCAGCCCGACCGGGCCCTGGGCGATGACGGCGACGGTTCCGCCGATCGGGATGTTGCCATTCTCCGCCCCCATGAAGCCGGTCGAGAGCATGTCGGCGCAGTACACCGCCGCGTCGTCCGGCACCGAGTCGGGAATCTTGGCCATGTTCGCGTCGGCCTCGTTGACGTGGAAGTACTCGGCGAAGACGCCGTCCTTGGTGTTGGCGAACTTCCAGCCGCCGAGCGGCGCTCCCGTCTGCGACGCGTACCCGTCCTGGGCGGCCGGGTGACCCCAGTCGGGGGTGATCGCGCCGACCACGACGCGGTCGCCGGGCTTGAACACCTTGACCTCGCCGCCAACCTCGTGCACGACGCCGACCGCCTCGTGGCCGAGGGTCAGGTCGTGCCGCGTCCCGATGCCGCCGCCAACCGTGTGCGAGTCCGAGGTGCAGATGAGGGCCCTGGTGGTGCGCACGACGGCGTCGTTCGGACCCGGATGCGGCACGGGCTTGTCCATGAACCCGACATAGCCGATTTCTTTCATGACGAAGGCTTTCATCGTGGCTTACCTCTCCCCGTGAGCCGCCGTCCCCGTCAGCCCGCCGCCCCGGCGCGCAACCCGTAGCCGATCCGCACCGATATCACTGAATGTGACCGTGCTACCCCGCCTAGCCATCAACTAATCCGGGTGTCGACCCTGCACGCCCGGACCGCCCTTGCTGACGAGTATCACGCGGCGGGGCGCACCGACGAAGCCGTCGCTGTGCAGGAACAGGCGCGGGTAGGACAAAATACAGTGTGAGGCACCGATGGCTCAATGAGGTTTCTCAGCGACTTTACGTGATCATCTTGTACGGGTATTGGACTAGGGCGGAGGCGCGCTGTCGTCGGCCGGCAGGTCCGGGTGCTGCCGATTACGTCCTCGCGGATGGGCTGCCTGCTGGATTCCCTGGACCGCGGCTGCCGGATGCTGGGGATTTGCTCCTCCAGTTACTGGAGGAGCCAGACTGACGCCATGGAGAACGACGGACCTCTTCTGACGATCGGTGAGCTGGCCAGACGTGTCGGAGTGCCGGTGCGCACTATCCGGTTCTGGTCGGATAGCGGGCTGGTGCCGCCGGCCTCGCGGACTGACGGCGATCGCAGGCTGTACGACGCGGCGTGCGTGGCCCGGCTGGAACTGGTGACGACCTTGCGAGAGCTGGGCGTGAGCCTGGCCAATGTCCGGCGCGTACTGGACGGCCAGGTCACCGCCGCGGAGGTGGCCGCTGTCCACCTGGAGGCGCTGGACACCGAGATCCGGGCCCTGCGGCTGCGCCGGGCAGTCGTGGCCGCCGTGGTGAAGCGCTCCGCCGACGGCGAGGAGATGGGCATGATCAACAAACTGGCGCGCCTGTCCGCGGCCGAGCGGCGCCAGATCATCGATGACTTCACGGCGGAGGTTTTCCACGGACTGGATCCCAGCCCGGCGAGGTTTGCGCGCTGGGCCGCGGCGCCGGATCTGCCTGACGATCCTTCGGCCGAGCAGGTCGAGGCCTGGGTCGATCTCGCTGAGCTGGTAGCAGACAGGGGTTTCCGCGAGCAGGTCCGGCAGGTCGCTGGCATCGGCGTCCAGATCCAGTCCGGCCGCTGGCTGGCCGACGTCGAGCGGATGCAGGACGAGGCCGAAGCGGCCCGACAGCGGGGAGTGCCGCCTGAGTCTGCCGAAGCGGCCCGGATCGTGGCGCAGATCCTGGCGGGCACCCCCGGCGGCCAGCGCCGTGCTGAGTTGCTGGCTCAACTGGAAGCCGCCACTGATCCCCGGATCGAACGTTACTGGGAGCTGACGGCCGTCATCAGCGGCCGCGGCCCGTTCCCGTCGCTGCAGCGCGCCCTTGAATGGCTGGCCGCCGCGCTGCGCGCGAGCCAGGACCATGAGGAGGCAGGCCGGTGATCGAGGTCCGCGGGCTGACCAAGCGCTACGGCTCAGCGGTCGCTGTCGACCGGCTCAGCTTCGACGTGGCACCGGGCGCCGTGACCGGTTTCCTGGGCCTGAACGGATCAGGCAAGTCCACCACCATGCGCATGATCCTCGGCCTGGACGCCCCGGACGCGGGGCACGCCCGCATCGGCGGCCAGGCCTACCGTCAACTTCGCTGGCCGCTGCGCGAGGCCGGAGCACTGCTGGAATCCAGGGCCTTCCACCCGGGCCGGTCTGCCCGCGCGCACCTGGCCGCACTGGCGGCCAGCAACTCCATCAGCCAGTCCAGGGTCGCCGAGGTCCTGGACATAGTCGGACTGGGACCCGCAGCGGGCAAACGGGCCGGGAGGTTCTCGCTCGGCATGGCGCAGCGTCTCGGCATCGCCGCGGCGCTGCTGGGAGACCCGGCCGTGCTACTGCTCGACGAGCCGGTGAACGGCCTGGACCCGGAGGGAATCCGCTGGATACGCGGCCTGCTCCGGTCACTGGCCGCCGAAGGCCGGGCAGTCCTGGTCTCCAGCCACCTAATCAGCGAAATGGCCCTGATGGCCGACCGGCTGGTCGTGATCGGCAAAGGACGGCTCCTGGCCGACACCACGGCGGCCGAGCTGTCCAGCCGGGCCCCCAGCCTCGAAGAGGCCTTCCTGCAACTCACCGGCGATAGCGCCCAGTACCAGGCAAGGAACATGTCATGACCGCCCACGCCAGCCGCCAGCCACCCGGCAGATACCGATTCCGGCAGCTGGCCCGGATGGAATGGATCAAGCTGCGCAGCCTGCGCTCCACCTGGCTCACCCTGGCCATTGCCGTCGCCGCGCCAGCGGGTATCGCCCTCGCAACAGGCAGCAGCACGACAAGCGGCGGCATGTTCGTCGGCAACACGCTGGTCGGCATGCTTATCGGCGTGCTGCTCATCGGGGTAGTCGGCGTACTGGCCATGACCAGCGAGTACACCCCCGGGACCATCCGCGCCACATTCGCCGCCGCGCCACGCCGGCTCAGGGTCCTGGCGGCCAAAGCCGCGGTCGTTGGCGCGGTGGCGCTGATCACCGGCGAGGCAGCAGCATTTCTGTCCTTCTTCGCAGGCTGCATGACCCTGCGCCACGGCATCGCCGCGCCAGCCCTCAGCCAGCCCGGTGTCCTGCGGGCGATCGTACTCACCGGAGCCAGCCTCAGCCTGATCGGCCTGTTCGGACTCGGCCTCGGAGCGATCATCCGGCACACCGCCGCGGCGATCACCGTGGTAGTCGGAATCGTCTGCGTCGGCGGGCCGCTGAACCTCGCTATCAGGCCCTACCTGCCGATTTACATAGTCAGCCACTCGCTCAGCGCTACGACGCCGCTATGCCGCCCCGGCGCGGCGTCATGCTGGCTGTCAGCCTGGAGCGGACTCGGAATGCTCGCCGTCTACGCAGCCATCGCCATGGTCCTGGGCGCGCTGATCCTCGCCCGGCGAGACGCATAAACCGCAGGCAACGCTCCCGCCCCTGCGAAGGCTCCGCGTGATCACCTACCGTGTCACTCTTGACGTCCCGCTCCAACTCGTGATCAAGGTTTCGAACCTCCTGAGGAAACGCCGGAAGGAACTCGGCACCAGGAACGGAACCCGCGCCCTGACCTGCTACCAGCAGGCCGTCTTCATCCTCGCCTGGTTCCGCGACAGGCCGGGCCTCTCCCGCCTCGGCCAGGGCTTCGGGATCTCGCAGGCCACCGCCTACCGGTACAAGGACGAGGGCGTCGAAGTCCTCAGGGCACTGGCCCCCACCCTGCACGACACCCTGGAGAAAGCCGCTGAGCAGGGACTTCCCTACCTGATCCTCGACGGCACCCTCATCGCCTCCGACCGCTGCTCCGACAAGAAAACCAGCAAGAAGGGCACAGAAATAGACAAATGGTACTCGGGGAAGGCGCACCACCACGCCGGCCTCGTCCAGGCCCTCACCGGTCCCTCCGGCATCCCGCTGTGGGTCTCCGCCGCGCTGCCCGGCAGCACCCACGACATCACCGCCGCCCGCCAGCTCGTCCTCCCCGAGGCCCGCCCCTACCTGAAGATGCCAGGCCCCGGCGGGCCAGCACGACGGCGACCGCGGACTTCCCGGCGCCGGAACAGCCTGCGATCTGGACAGCGCTCATCGGTGCCCATCATCGCCAGCTCCGATGGCGGGCGCAAACGAGCACCCGATAGGCCACGAGCAGCTGTTCAGCGCTAGGCGACGAAAAGCCGGGGGTTCGCCCGGATGAGCTCCACGCACCGCGTCATGCGCGGCGATCAAGTCGTTGAGCGCGTCAAGCCGCGACTCCTCCAGCGGACGGATGCCGAAGTCGAAGCGATCCTGGCCCCGGATGCGTGCTTCCTCCGCAGTGTAGAAAGTTGAGGAAGTACCGCCGCAGCCCGCCGTTGGCCACCTCCCCGCCGAACGTCCGCCGATGCCGTCCGTGTGCGCGGCATCCTGACGCCGCCGCCGGGATATCCGCCCCGCCCCTAGCCGGCCGCCCCCGGGGTCCTGGGCGAAAGAGGCAGCTCGATGAACTTGTTCTGGGCCGGAACCCAGCGGGTCTCGCCGTCGGCGTAGACGACGGCGTGGGCGAGCATCGGCAGCGGCCGCGCCTCCCACGGTGCCTGACCGACGCTCGCGGCCGGCATGAAGCTCAGCGCGAGGCTGCCGGTGAGCCGCCCGCCCAGCAGCTCGAACATCTCCTTCGGGATCGCCCAGACGACCCCCTGCATCACGCCATGGCGGGTGGAGGCGGGGACGGTCACCTTCTCGACGTACCAGTCGAAGCCCTTGACCGCCTGCGGCACGCTCCCGACCTGGAGCTTGGACACCGCCGACAGCAGCGGGGCGGCGCCCGCCGCGATCGTCCCGACGCCAGGAACCACGCCCAAAGCGGACGCCGCCTGCCCGGCCCCCGCCAGGATCGGCTGCATCCGCTGCCACTCGGCGGCGGCCTTGTCGGTCCACTCCGACTGCTGCGCGACCGGGCTCAGGTACTTGGCGCTGGCCGCCAGCTCCTGCGTCCGCCAGCCGCCCGAGATCGGGAAGTACAGGTACACCCGGGCGGCGATGTCGTCCAGCCGGTGCCACAGATCAAGCTTCTTGCGGTCTTCGAACAGATGCCGGTGCTGGGGCTTGCAGCCGCCGTGGCCGATCGTCCACCAGTACTCGTAGATCGGATTCGGGCTCGCGCTCGCCGCGGCCGCGCCGCCAACCGGGATCACCTCGGCGTGGGTCATATCAAGCAACGGCGAGGCCTCGCCGAAAACCTCAAGGTAGAAAGGGTCCTCATCCTGGTCCCACGCACCAAGATCGGCCGGGAACGATGCCACCGTAATCATCCGGACATCATCCTCCGGCAGCCCGCGTATGTCGCTTAGCCAAGCCGGCCGGCTCTGAGGGCGTTCCTGATCTCGTTGAACTGCGCGGCCGTGGCGGGCGTCCACTCTCGCGGCTGCTCGCAGAGCCGGATGGCGTCCTCGATCTCGGCCACCTTGGCGGCGGGCAGCGCGCCTGCCTGCTCGATCAGGTCGTCTCCGGACAGCGTGGTCAGCCAGGTGCACGGGGTGAAGCCCGGACGGGAAAAGGCGAACCGCAGCACGCCCTCGAACGGCAGCCCCTCCGCGGCGCCCACCGCGACTTCGACCCCCAGGTCCTCGATGCTGACGTCCGCCGCCGCGACCACCTGCACCGCCTCGAACCCAGACGTCTCGTCTCCCGCCAGCAGCACGACCGGCCGCCGCTCGTCGAACTCCACCCACCAGACCTCGCCCCGTTGCATACGCCGACCCTAGCCGGGACTCGCTCGCTGGCATACTGGGCGGATGCGGCGGGTCCTGGTGGTTGGCATGTCCGGATCGGGCAAGACCACAGCCGCCC
>DATCGA010000514.1:0-8034 GCA_036509215.1 Trebonia sp. | reverse complement strand
CGCTGACCCCGGCCGACCCCCGGCGGCTGCTCCAGGTTCTCGACAACCTCATCAGCAACGCGGTCAAGTTCTCGAGCTCCGGCGGGCTCGTCCTCGTCGTCACCAGGCGCGTCAGGTCAACCTGGCGGATCGACGTCTCCGACACCGGGATCGGGATACCGCCCGACGAGGCGGCCAAGCTGTTCGGCGCGTTCGTCAGGGGATCCAACGCGCGGATCGCCGGCCTGCCCGGCACTGGCCTCGGGCTGTCGATCGTGAAGGCGCTGGTGGAGATGCACGGAGGCGACGTGAAGGTGGAGAGCGTGCTGAACGAGGGGACCAAGTTCAGCGTGTTCCTCCCGGCGCAGTCGCCGGTGGGGGCGCGATGACCGACCAGGTGCTCGTCATCGAGGACGACCCGGACATCGCCCTCGGCATCAGAACCGTCCTCGACCGGAGCGGGTTCGAGGTGGCCGAGGCCAACACCGGGCGCGAGGGTTTGCGCGTCTTCCACTCCCACCAGCCGAATCTGGTCGTCCTCGACATCGGGCTGCCGGAGATGGACGGCTGGACGGTGCTCGAGCGCATCCGCGACCTCAG
The DNA here is from genome assembly GCA_036509215.1 of Trebonia sp. Classification (GTDB taxonomy): domain Bacteria; phylum Actinomycetota; class Actinomycetes; order Streptosporangiales; family Streptosporangiaceae; genus Trebonia. The sequence goes on along the minus strand of DATCGA010000514.1, from coordinate 7,455 downwards.
CGACGTCCCCGTGCTCATCCTCACCGGGCACGGCCTGGAAGCCGAGAAGGTGCGCGGGCTGCGCGGCGGCGCCGACGACTACCTCACCAAGCCGTTCGGCAACGCCGAGTTCGTCGCCCGGGTGCAGGTCCTGCTCCGGCGCCCGCAGGCGGCCGAGCCGGCCCCGGCCGAGGTCTACGACGACGGCAGCGTGCGGGTGAACTTCGGTACCCACGAGGTGGTCGTGGACGGCGTTCCGGTCGAGCTCACGGCGACCGAGTACCGGCTGCTGGCCGCGCTCATCCGGCATAAGGGCCAGGTGCTGAGCCCGGTCAAGCTGCTCGAGCTGGCCTGGAGCGACCCGTTCGGGGTCGGCCCTGAGCGGGTCAAGTACAGCGTGATGCGACTGCGGCGCAAGCTCTGCCCGAGCGCCGACGCGGGCCCGTCGATCGAGGCCGTCCGCGGCTTCGGCTACCGATACCGGGCCGGCAGCTCGTCCCGATAAGGCCGGGACGACGGCAACCGTCCCGCACCACAGAAGCCACCAGGTCGACATTTTGACCGGGCAGACTCTCGGTCCATGGATGCACCACCACCGCACCAGCCCGCAGGGACGTCGCCCGCCTCACGAGGGCGGGTACTCCTTGTAGAGGACGATCCAGAATTCGCCCTCTTCTGCACGCACGTGTTGGCGAAGGGGGGTCGGTTCGATGTAACCCACATCGCCGACCCCACTGCCGCCCTTGCGCTCGCGGCTGCCCAGCCCTGGGACCTCGTCATCACCGACCTCGACCTGCCGCTTATGTCGGGGTTCGAGTTCGCGGCGGTGCTGCGGCGGATGGCGCCCAGCCTCCCGGTGGTCATCGTCACCGCGTACCCGCAGGACGCGCCGATCCTGACGTCCGCCGACCACGGCGCTCGGCCGGACGCGCTGCTGGCCAAGCCGATCACGGTCGACCTCCTGCTCACCACGGCGACCGCGCTGACCGCGTAGTGCAGAAGATCAAATTCGTCATCTCGAACGGACCGTTGCTCCGCCTCCCTCCCCTCCGCTCACGGTGAACGTCGCTTCCGCCGTCGGCGGGGGCTCTCTACTGTGGAGTCATGGCTGAGATCATCGGGATCTTCCCGCACTGGGGTCAGGCGCCGGAGCCGCTATGGCGGGAGGTGCTCGGCCGCCGCCTGCGGGATCTGCGGGCCGACCGCGACGAGACGCTGGCGCAGACCGCCGAGCGGGCCGGGATCTCGCCGCAGTACCTGTCGGAGATCGAGCGCGGCCGCAAGGAGCCGTCCAGCGAGATGATCGCCGCCCTGGCCGGCGCGCTCGACACCACCCTGGCCGACCTGACCCTCGCGGTCACAGAAGACCTGCGCCGCCTCTCCGGCATCCGGGCAGGCACCCAGTCCGCGCTCTCCCGTGCCGCAGACACCCGGGCGGTCGGCATCGGTCACCCCGCGACCACTCGTTCGCCCGCGCCTCCGGTCGCGCTGGCCATGGCCGCCTGAGCCGCTGCCTTTTCGTCGGTCGCGTTCCCCCCGGGCGCCCTGCCATCCGAAGGGAACGCGACCAGGTCGGAGATCGCGTTCAGCTGCGGTCGGTGAGGATCTGGTCGATCAGGCCGTAGTCGAGCGCGGCCTGGGCGGTGAAGATCCGGTCCCGGTCGGTGTCGGCCCGCAGCGTCTTCACCGACTGCCCGGTGTGTGAGGAAAGTACCGATTCGAACTCGCCGCGGAGCCGGACCACCTCGTCGGCCGCGAGGATCAGGTCCGGGATCGCGCCCTGGCCGCTGACGGCCGGCTGGTGCAGGATGACCCGGGCGTGCGGCAGCATCGCCCGACGGCCCTTCCCCCCGGCGGCGAGCAGGACCGCCCCGGCTCCGACCGCCTGGCCGATGCAGAAGGTCGCCACCGGCGCCTGGATGAACTGCAGCGTGTCGTAGATCGCGAGCATCGACGGGATATCGCCGCCCTCGCAGTTGATGTACAGGTTGATCTCCTCATCCGGGCTGCGCGCCTCGAGGTAGATCAGCTGGGCGGTCAGCGTGTTGGCCACGCCCGGGTCGATCGCGGTGCCGAGCACGGCGATCCGCTCGCTGAGCAGGTGCGAGTAGACGTCCATGATCCGGTCGCCCCGCGGGTGCTCGGCGATGACGTTGGGGATTGTGTAGCTGCTCATGAGGCGCTCCCGGCGGCGGTGCTCTTGGTGATGGCGGTTTTGGTGATGGAACCTTCTGCGGCGCTGCCTGCCGAGGTGGCGGCCGGGCCCGGCGGGCGCAGTCCGAACGGCCGCTTCCGCGACGGCATCAGCTGGGCGAACGTCTCGGCGATGGCGTCGACGAAGCCGTACTCCCTGGCCTCGACCGCCGTGTACCAGTGATCGTGCCTGGAGTCCTCGAAGATCCGGTCGGCGGGCTGGCCGGTGTCGGCCGCGATCAGGCCGAGCACGGTGTCCCTGGTCCGCCGGAGGTCGGCCGCCTGAAGCTCGACCTCGACGGCGGAACCGCCGATCCCGGCCGATCCCTGGTGCATCAGGATGCGGGCGTGCGGCAGCGCGAACCGCTTGCCGTGGGTGCCGGCCGAGAGCAGGAACTGGCCGGCGCTGCAGGCGATGCCGAACGCGAGCGTCGCCACGTCGCACGGGATCAGCCGCATGACGTCGCGGATCGCGAGCATCGACGGCACCGAGCCGCCGGGCGAGTTGATCCAGAGCGCGATGTCGGCGGCCGGGTCCTCGTCCGCGAGGGTGAGGAACTGGGCGGCCAGCAGGGTGCCGTTGTCGTCGTCGAGCACGCCGTCGAGGACGAGCACGCGCCGTTCGAGCAGGGTGAGACGGAACCGTTCGGTGAAGACCGGAGTCTTTGCTTCCTGAGACATGGCCCCAGGATGCAGCCGAGCAGGCCGGATCCGGCCTGCTCACTGCTGTCGGCGGATCTGCTCTGGGCAGCGCGCCTAAGCCCGTGTCCTGGCCCGGCGATTCTCGATGTTGTCGGCGTGTCGTGTCCGTATACGAGCGATAGTGTCGGTTACTTTGTGTAGATGATGGAAAACTCTACGTACACGCCGATGCGCAAGGGGCGCGCACCGGCAGGTATGCGGGGACTAGGCCCCAGTTACGGGGGATTTGCGATGAGCATTCGACGACGCGTAGGAGCGTTGGCCGGAGCGGCGGTTCTCACCGGCGGCCTGGCCGTCGGCGTCGCGGTTGCGCTGCCCGGCACGGCGTCCGCGAGCGTGTGCACCGGCACAATCAGCTCGCCGTGCACCATACTCGGCACCGTCACGCTGACCGGCGGCGTGCTGACCATGCTCGCGCCGACCACCCTGACCTGGGGGCCGCTGTCTGTGACGGGTGCGCCGCAGAGCGCGGTGGACACCCTCGTCACGGACACCGGGTACGAGATCTCCGACCTCACCGGGTCCAGCGCCGGCTGGAACGTCACCGCGGCCGCCACCACCTTCACCTACGTGGGCACCCCGCCTGCGGGCACGGCGGCCACGTTCTCTGACACCGGAACCCTGCTCAACGTCGGCAGCACCGCATCGGAGTCTGCGACCACCGTGCCGAGCGCCACCTGCCTGATAGCCGGGACCTGCACCGTGCCACCCGGCGGCGAGCCGACCTACCCGCTGGCAGTCACCACCGCCGCGACAAGCCCGGCGCCGGTCGTGCTTTACAAGGCCGCTGCGGGCAGCGGGGCAGGGCTCACGGAGATCGGCACGACCGCCCTGCTAGGGACCAACCCGGCCGCATGGTGGGTCAACGTCCCTGCTAACCCGGCGGCCGGCGCCTACACCTCGACGATCACGATGACTATTGCCTCGGGGCCATGATGCACGGCTGCTGCTGATCGTCGTGGCGACGATCAGCAGCGTGTTCGTCGCCATGCTGGGGTGGGGGTCGCCGCGCGCGAGCGCGGCGGCCCTCCCTAGCGCTGTCTGGACCGCGTCCAAGACCGTCACCAGCACGATCGTGACGCCGGTGACGGCCGCGTACACCTACACGGTGATGGCGGCGACCACGTCGACGCTGAGCAAGGTGACGATGACCGTCCCCGCCGGGACGGGCGGCACGCCCGCCGTGGGGACCGTCACCCCGGCCAGCATCACGGCCGGCAAGAGCGTCACCCTCACCGGCACCCTGTCGGCCGTCTTGACCTATACCTTCAACCCGGTCACGGTGGCGGCCGGCACGGTGCTCTCGATCCAGGTCACCGGGCTCACGAACACGACGACGCCCGGCACCTACACCTCAACGATCACCACCGAGAACGGCAGCACCGCGGTGGACGCCGGCACGGCCTCCTTCGTATTTACCCTCACCGCGCTCGGCGCCCCGGGCTGGTCGACCACGTCCACCGTGGTCGGCGTCCCGAACACGAGCTACACCTATGCGTTCACGCCCTCGTCGCTGCTCTCGTCGGTCACGCTCACGATAACGATTTCCGTCCCCCCCGGAACGAGCGGCACCCCCACCATCGGCAGCGTGAGCCCGAACAGCCTGCTCGGCGCGTTGAACGCGCCGACGCTGAACGCGTCGGGGACAACGCTGACCATCACCGGAACTGCGGTGACGCTCAGCCTCGGCACGCCGGTGTCGATTCAGATCAACGGGCTGACGAACACCCGCACGGCCGGCACGTACGTGCCCGAGATCTCCACCAGCGTCCTTGGGATCCTGGCCGACTCGGCCGTGGCGCCTGCCGTGACCTTCCCCGCAGTGCTGGCCTTGACCACGCCGGCCACGCTGACCTGGAGCGGCGCCCTGACCGGCCGCAGCCAGGCGCTGGCGGACACCAACGCCGCCGACGAGCAGCTGGTGGTCAACGACCAGACGGGCAGCGGCGACGGCTGGAACGTCACTGTCACGGCATCGAACTTCACCAACGGGGGCGGCCACTCGCTGCCGAGCGCCAGCGTGCTCGAGGTCACCGGCAGCGTAACCAACGCCGCCTCGGCGGCGACGCCGACGGCGTCGTGCGTCGCATCGTCGATCTGCACGCTGCCGACCGAGTCGGTCACCTATCCGCAAACGATCACGTCAGCGGCGCAATCGCCGACGCCTGTGGTCGTCTACGTCGCCGATCAGAACACCGGGATCGGCCCGGTCACCATTGGCGGCTCGACCGCCGCGAACCCGTTCGGCTGGTGGGTGAACGTCCCCGGCTACGCCGCCAGCGGCACGTACGCCTCCACCGTGACGGTGTCCGTCGGGTCTGGTCCATGAGCGTCACAGCCACAAGGAGCTCGCCCATGCGCAGGAAGCTGTCACAGGCCGTCGCCATCCTCGGCGCCCTTGGTGCCCTGGTCGCCGCCGGCCCGCTCGGGCAGGCGGCCGCGGCAGTGCCCGGCCCCGGGCAGTTCGCGCTCACGCCTGCGCCGGGCGCGAGCGGCCAGCCGCGCCCCTACTTCACGCTCGCGATCGACCCCGGCGGCTCCGTCCGCGACACCATCGTGGTCAGCAACATCGGATCCACCGCGATCACCCTTCGCCTCGGCACGTCCGACGGCATCACCGCGGCCTACTCGGGCAGCGCCTATGGCCCGCTGGCCACGGCGTGCCGGGAGATCGGCTGCTGGGTAGCCGATCTCCCGAGGACCGTTACCGTCGGGCCGCACAGCGAGCAGGACGTGCCGTTCCGGGTCACGGTCCCGGCCGGGACAGCGCCGAGCCAGTACCTGGCCGGCATCAGCGCCACCCCCGCGACGGCGCCGAAGCCGGTCAAGCTCAAGCTGACGCAGCACTCGGGAACCCGGGTGGTCATCGTCCAGCAGGTCAGCGTGGGTGTCGCCGTCACCGTCGGCCAGCTCGCCAGGCTGCGGGTCAAGATAAACATCGCCGGTGTCACCGCCGGCTGGATCGGGACGCTCGTCCGACTCAGCGTCAACCTGCGCAACGACGGCCAGCGGTTCACCAAGGGGACCGGCCACATCACGTGCCAGCTAGACGGGACCACGCACACCTACCCGATCGACATGGACACGGTGCTGCCCGGGGACACGGCCGCCCTCCAGGTCAACGGCATCGGGATGCACACCGGCAGCTGGCCCTGCACGATCAGGATCGCCAACAGCGGCGGCCACGTCGACACCTGGGCAGGCACGGTTGTCGTTCCCGCTGAGACGGCCGCCGCGACTAAGCGCATTGCCGAGAACGATTACGAGGTGCCGCCCGGCGACGGGATCCCCGGCTGGGCGATCGTCCTGATGGTGCTGGCGGGCCTGATCCTGTTCAGCATCTGGGCCCTCATCCTCCGCCGCAACCATGACAAGAACCTCGGCAACCCCTCCGACACCTAGACCGACAACGCGGACGCGGCCGGCCCTCGGGGGCTGCCTTACACGACCGGGTTGTACCAGGTCTCATCGGCCGGGATCAGGGAGGTCGCGTCCGGTCCCCAGGAGCCGCGCGCGTAGGGCACCAGCGGGCCGACCTCGCCCAGGATCGGGTCGACGACCCGCCAGGCGGCGTCGACGGTGTCCTGCTGGGCGAACAGCCAGCGCTCCCCGCCGAGGGCGGCGCCGATCAGCCGGTCGTAGGGGCGCATGTCCGAGCCCGGATGCTGGTTGAACGTGAGCTCCTGCACCTCAGGCGCCCAGCTGCCGCCCGGCTTCTTGCCGACCAGCGTCAGCGCCGTCTGGCTCTCCGGCCACACCCGGAACCGCAGCGCGTTCGAGGTCAGCACGTGGCCGAGGCCGAACACGTCGCGCGGCGGCCGCTTGAAGTCGATGTACATGTCGGTCGCGGTGACCGCCAGGCACTTGCCCGCCCGGATCGCGATCGGCACCCCGTCCCAGCGCCAGGTGTCGGCCGCCAGCCGCACGGCCGCGTAGGTCTCGGTCTTCGACTGGGGCTCGACCCCGGACACGGACACGTACCCGTCGTACTGTCCCTTGATCACATCGACGGGCGACAGCGGCCGCAGCGCGCCGATCAGCCGCGCCTTGGACGTGATCCACGAATCGATTCCCGACCCGTCCGGCGGGTCGGCCAGCACAGTGGCGAGCACCTGGAGCATGTGGTTCTGGATGACGTCCTCGATCGCGCCGGTCTTATCGTAGAAGCTGCCCCGGTCGGCGACGTCGAATGCCTCGGCCATCGTGATCTGGATCGACCGCACGTAGTTCCGGTTCAGCAGCGGCTCGATGATCGAGTTCGCGAACCGCGCGAACATCAGCGACTCGACCGGGTCGAGGCCCAGCCAGTGGTCCACCCGGTAGACCGACTCCTCGGGGAAGTATTTGTGGATGGTGTCATTGAGCACAAGCGCGCTCGCGAGGTCGTAGCCGAACGGCTTCTCGACCATGACCCGCGACCCGGCCGCAAGCCCGACCCCGGAGATCTCCTCGGCGATCCGGCCGAACAGGAACGGCGGGACCTCGAGGTAGAACAGGATTTTCTTCGCGTCGCCGAGTTCGTTCTTCATCCACTGGTACGTCTGCGGGTCGTCCAGGTCCCCGTCGACGTACTTCAGCAGA
>DATCGA010000513.1:0-3836 GCA_036509215.1 Trebonia sp. | reverse complement strand
CGTGTCGTCGGCGAGCATCCCGATCGCTGTGCACGATGCCGTCCGCGACGGGGTGATCACCAGGCCGACCCGGGTCTTCACACCGGGCTTCGGAGCCGGTGCCGTCGGCGGTTACGCGGTGCTGCGCATCGACCCCGCCATCGTCGCCGACGAAATGGTGCTGGACATCATCGGCGGCATCAATCGCGGCTCCGTGCCAGCAGCACGGGCGACCGGCACGACGACCGATGACGTGCGCGTCGCGTTCGGCGAGTGACCGGATGAGTAGCCGGGGAACCAAGCCTGCCTTCCAGCGCGTCGCGATCATCAACCGGGGCGAACCCGCGATGCGGCTGATCAACGCCGTCCGGGAGTGGAACGCCGAAGAGCGGCGGGCGCTGCGCGCCATCGCCCTGTACACCGCTGCCGACCGGCGGGCGATGTTCGTCCGCGAGGCCGACGAGGCGGTGCTCATTGGTCCGGCCGACCCCGTGGCCGACGGGGCCTCGTTCGGTGCCAGCCCATATCTCGACTACGCCGAGCTGGAGCGGGCGCTACGCGAGTGCCGGGCTGACGCCGCCTGGCCAGGCTGGGGGTTCGTCTCGGAGAAGGCCGAGTTCGCGGAGCTGTGTGATCGGCTGGGCATCACCTTCATCGGCCCGTCGGCTGAGGTCATGCACAAGCTCGGCGACAAAATCGAGGCCAAGCGGCTGGCCGGGCAGGTCGGCGTACCGCTCGCGGCGTGGAGCGGCGGTGCGGTGGCCGACCTGGACCAGGCCCGCGCACAGGCCAAGACGATCGGTTACCCGCTGATGGTCAAGGCCACTGCGGGCGGCGGCGGGCGGGGCATCCGGCTGGTCACCTCCCCCGCAGAACTCGCCGGGGCCTTCGAGCGGGCGAGGTCGGAAGCATCGAAGACTGCCGAGGACGCGACGGTGTTCCTGGAGCGGGCGATCCGCGGCGGCCGCCACGTCGAGGTCCAGGTCGTCGCCGACGCCGACGGCGCCGTGTGGACGCTGGGTGTCCGGGACTGCAGCGTGCAGCGGCGCAACCAGAAGGTGATCGAGGAGTCTTCCTCGACTGTGCTGGATGCCGGGCAGGAGCACATGCTGCGTTCCAGTGCCGCCGAGCTGATCCGGGCGGCCGGCTACGTCAACGCCGGGACGGTGGAGTTCCTCTACGAACCCAAGGAACGGCTGCTGTCGTTCCTGAAGGTCAACACCCGGCTGCAGGTCGAGCACCCGGTCACCGAGGTAACCACCGGGGTCGACATCGTCAAGCTGCAATTGCACATCGCCGCGGGCGGCACGCTGGCTGACGTTTCGGCCGCCGCACCGCCCGGGCACGGGCACGCGATCGAGGCTCGGCTCAGCGCCGAGGACCCCGAGCACGGGTTCGCGCCCGCGCCGGGCCTGATCGAGCACCTGGCGCTGCCTACCGGCCCGGGCATCCGGGTCGACACCGGGGTGGCCGCCGGCGACGTCATCCCGCCGCAGTTCGACTCCATGATCGCCAAGGTGATCGCCTGGGGCCGGGACCGCCGCGAGGCCCGCGCCCGGCTCTCGCGCGCGCTCAGGCAGACCGCTGTGGTGATCCACGGCGGCACCACGAACAAGGCGTTCCTGCTCGACCTGCTGGACCGGCCGGAGTTCGTCGCCGGAGAGGTCGACACGACCTGGCTCGATGCGATGATGGCCGACGGCTACGCCCCGCCGCGGCGGCTCGACATCGCACTGCTGGCCACCGCCGTCGAGGCCTACGATGCACACGCGCAGCGCCAGGAAGGCCGGCTATTCGCATCCGCCGAGCGCGGGCGTCCCGAGGTCGGGCACGAGACCTGGTATCAGGTCGACGTCCGCGCGGACGGTGCCGCCTACCGGCTGCGGGTGTCCCGGTGCCGCCCGGTCCGCTACCGGGTGGAGCTGGACGGCCATGCGGTGGACGCCGACGTCGAGCGCTACGGCCGGTTCGAGCGCAGGCTCATCGTCGGCGGCCAGGCGTTCGTCGTGCTTTCGGTCGCGCAGGGCGCGGATTACCGCATCGACGTCGACGGCGCGATGCACCGGATGTCCGGCGGTGAGGCCGGGCTAGTCCGCGCCCCGGCGCCGGCCATGGTGGTGGCCATCCCGGTCGAGGCCGGTGACGCGGTCGCGGAGGGCGACGTCGTGGCCGTCGTGGAGAGCATGAAGCTGGAGACGGCGCTGCATGCGCCGGCCACGGGCCGGGTCACCGAGGTGCTCGTCGACGTCAACACCCAGGTCGAGAGCGGCACCAAGCTGGTCCGGATAGAACAGGACCCGGAACTGGATGGGATCGGGGGCCGGGCGTCAGGCACCCGGGCCAATCTGAGCGCGCTGGGGGGCGCGGTCACAGTTGACCGCGGCCCGGCCGCCAGCGCCGCCGACGCGCTGGCAGCACTGCGCTCGCTGGTGCTGGGCTTCGATATCGAGGACCGCGAGACCCGCCAGCTACTGCTGGCGCTGGCCGCCGCCCGGGCCGAGTTGCCCGCCGACGACCCGCAGCTGCTCGCCGGGGAGACCGAGGTCCTGCGGATCTTCGCTGACCTGTGCGCGCTGTCGCGCAATCGCCGGGTGCCCGGCGGGGCCGAAGCCAACGACGAGTCCGCCGTAGACGCCGAAGCCACCCGCAACCCGCAGGAGTACCTCTACGCCTACCTGCGCTCCGGGGACGCCGACGCCGAAGGACTGCCAGAGTCCTTCCGGATCAAGCTGCGCCGTGCGCTGGCCCACTACGGGATCACTGACCTCGAGCCCTCACCCGACCTGGACCCTGTGCTCTACCGGATGTTCCTCGCCCACCGCCGCGCGACCGCGCACGTGCCGGTCGTGTCAGCGCTGCTGCAGTGGCGGCTGAGCCGCCCGGAGTCGCTGCCCGAGCCCGCCCGCGACGGCTACCGGCGGGTCCTCGACCAGCTGGTGTCAGCCACCCAGCTGCGCCATCCGGTGATCGGCGACCTGGCCCGGCAGGTCGTGTACCGCTGCTTCGACGCCCCGCTGATCGCCGACGAGCGGGCCCGGGTGCAGCGGCAGGTGCGCGCCGAACTCGACCATCTCTCCCCCGACCCCGCGGCCCGGGCGGCCCAGATCGACGCCATGGTCGCCGCCGGTGAGCCGATCCTCCGGGCCTTCGCCGAACGGCACCATGCGGTCATGCTCGAGGTGATGACGCGGCGGTACTACCGGATCCGGCCGCTGGAGCAAGTCAAGATCATTATGCATAACGGCCGCCCGCTGCTGACTGCCGAGTACGTCCATGAGGGACACGATTACCTGCTCGTCGCCACCGTGGCCAGCGGAACCGAAACCGACGGGACGACCGACCTGCGCCGGCTCGTGGACACCCTGCCAGCTGACCGCACCGTGCTGATCGATCTGTACGTTACCTCTCAGACATCCGACGACGACGGCCGCGACGACCCGGACGCTCGCGCTGCCAGGATCCGCGGCAAGCTCGGCGCCATCCCGCCCGCGGTGGGCCGGGTCGCCGTCGCGGTGCGCCGGCCCGACGGCGAGGAAAACGGCGGGCCGACCTGGTTCACCTTCCGCAGCGCGATGGAGACCGGGGCGGCGGTGGAGGACCGGACGCTGCGCGGCCTGCACCCGATGGTCGCCGAGCGGCTCGGCCTGTGGCGGCTGTCAGGATTCGAGCTGACCCGGCTGCCCTCCGCCACTGACGTGCACCTGTTCCGCGCGCAGGGCCGCGAGGTCCCCGACGACCAGCGGCTGATCGCCCTGGCCGACGTCCGCGAACTGACCGTCCTGCGTGTTGAAAACGGCGGGATCAGCGGCCTGCCACAGCTTGAGCGCATCCTCGACGCCTGCCTGGACAGCCTGCGC
>DATCGA010000512.1:0-10980 GCA_036509215.1 Trebonia sp. | reverse complement strand
CGGTTCCGCTGCCGGCGGCCGCGCCCGAGGCCGGGCGGCCCGCGCCGCCCGAGGCCGGGCAGCCGGCATCGCCTGGGCCCGGGCCGGCCGGGGGGCCGGAGCGCCGGCCGACCGCCGACGCGCTCACCTCCGACCTGCTGCTTCCCGGCAAGCGGGCGACGCCCGACGGCGGCTGGCGGCGGACGGTCTACCGCGCCACCGGGGGACTGGTCCGGGTCACCGAGTCGGCGGCCAGCGTGCACCGCCGCGCCCTCGTCAGCCGGGTGCGGGCGCCGGTCGGGGGCGGTCACCACCGGGTCGCGGTGCTGAGCCTCAAGGGCGGCGTCGGCAAGACGACGGCCGCGGTCGGCCTCGGCTCCACGCTCGCGTCGCTGCGCGGTGACCGGGTGATCGCGGTGGACGGCAACCCGGACCGCGGCACGCTCTCGGACAAGGTGCGGCTCGAGACCTCGGCCACGATCAGGGACCTGCTCAACGAGCGGTCGATGGTGACCAGGTACGCCGACGTCAGGGCGTACACGTCCCAGGCGTCGAGCAGGCTTGAGATCCTCGCCTCCGATCGGGACCCGGGCGTCTCGGTCGCGTTCAGCGCCGACGACTACCGCGCCGTGGCCGGCGTTCTCGAGCGCTACTACTCGATCTGCATCACCGACTGCGGCACCGGCCTGCTGCACTCGGCGATGGCCGGCATCCTCGAGCTGGCCGACCAGATCGTCCTGGTGAGCTCCCCGTCGGTGGACGGCGCGCGCAGCGCCAGCGCGACCCTCGACTGGCTCGAGGCGCACGGCTACGCGGACCTAGTCGGCGGCGGCGTCGTGGTGCTGTCCGCCATCCGCCGCAAGAGCAAGTCCACGGTCGACCTCGACCGGCTGGAACAGCACTTCGCCGCCCGCTCCCGCGCGGTCGTCCGGGTGCCCTACGACCCGCACCTGGAGGAGGGCGCGGAGGTCGAGCTGGAGATGCTCAACGAGGAGACCGCCGACGCCTATCTCAACCTGGCCGCGCTGGTGGCCGACGGCTTCGCGCACCGCCGCCGATCCCCGGCCAGCACCACGTCGGGGTCCCCATTCGCGTAATGTTGTTCAACGCAGGAGGGCTCGCCTAGTGGCCGATGGCGGTTGTCTTGAAAACAACTAGGTCGGGGAACCGACCTCGTGGGTTCGAATCCCACGCCCTCCGCTCTGCAAACCGGGAAGGCGATGCTGAGAAGCCTGGAGGTTCCGGACGAGCCGAGCCTGGCCCGGGCGCTCGAGGCCGAGCTGGCGGGCCAGTTCCCGCCCGGGTCGCGCATCATCCCGTGGCGGCGAGGAGCGGATTTCTTCGCGTTGCGGGTTGTGCCTCCGGGCGCGGCCGCCGAGCGAGTTCTCCGCGTCCCGCTGCGCGAGGTCGCGACCTCGGTCTATGACGGCACGGTCGACTTCGGGGACGTCGTGGAGCGTGAGGCGTTTGCGCACCGGCTGCTTGAGCGCCACGGCGTCCCGGTCGCCCCGCTGCTCGGATGGGGGCGCGCGTCGGGAACCGGTGACCACTCGTGGATGGTGTTCGAGCGCGTCGACCACGATGACCGGGCGAGTCTCCCGCCGTCCGCCCTGGCCGCGCTCGGCCGGGTGCTGCGGCGGGTGCACGCCATCGCCGGGACTGCCGAGGTTGAGGCGGCGGTCGGTCGGCAGACGGCGCCGGAGGCGATGCTCGAGCGGGTCGGGACGCGGGTCTCGGCGCTGGCCGAACGGGTCGGGTACCCGGCGTCGGACGAACTGGTTTCCCGGGCCCGGGCGGTCATCGGCGAGCGCGCGGGGCTGCGGGATCTCCGCCTGACGCACATGGATCTCCGGCCCGAGAACCTGTGTTTCCAGGGCGATGACCTGGTGGCCGTGCTCGACCTGTCGAACTGCACGCTCGGCGATCCGGCGGCCGAACTCGGCCGGATGGCCGCGTACGGCACTCTGACGCCGGACCTGCTCGGCGCCTATGCCGACGGCGAGCCTCTCGACGGTCGGCTCATCGCGGCCTACGCCGTCGATACCTACGCTCTCCTCGGCCTGCTGGGCGCGGAGGAGTTCGCCGACCGGGGGCTCGTCGACCGCGGACTGCAGGGTCTGGACGACTGCCTGGATCGCCTCCGAGCCTAGGCGGGCGGGTCAGTCGGCGACGCGAGTGGTCTGCTCGGCGTGGCGATGTGCCCAATGCGGCGGGGAGAAGGGGGTTGGGCACTATTATCCGACTAGGTGGCCTGTGTACGGCTTTCTGCCAACGGTCGGAGGTGGCATGTCGCGGAAGACGATTGTTCTGTTCCTCTGGCTGATCATCGGCGCGGCCGCCGCCGGGCAGCGCGGGTACTTCGGCAACGTGACCACGACCTGCAGCCAGGGCGCCACCATCGCGGCGACGATCGCCATCGGCCCGCTCAATTACCTCGGCGTCGATCCGATGATCAGCTGCAACTGGCCGTCGCCGTCCTCCTGAGGCTGGTGAGACGGGTGCGTCAGCGCATCCGGCGGGCGTAACGCGCAGTCGGCTACGACGGGGCGTAGGGGTACTCTCGCCTGTATGGGAAGCTCCATGTTGCCGCCCTTCAGCTGGAGCGAGGCAGCCACCAACTGGCAGTTCGCGCCGATCGTGACGGGGTTCACCGCCATCCTGGCGGTGCTGTACCTGTGGGGGGCATTCCGAGTCCGCAAGCGTCACCCGAGGCGGCCGTGGCCGCTCGGGCGGACCATCCTCTTCCTGCTCGGCCTGCTGGTCATCAACCTGGCCACCCAGAGCGGGATCGGGACCTACGACGACACGCTGTTCTGGGACCACATGATCCAGCACCTGGTGCTGCTCATGATCGCGCCGCCGCTGCTGGTGTCCGGGATGCCGGTGACGCTGCTGCTGCACGCGAGCAGGAACCCGCTGCACGCCTGGGTGATCAGGATCATCAGGTCGAAGCCGGTGACCTGGATCACCTGGCCCGCCGTCGGCATCGTCGCCTACGCCGCGGTGATCGTCGGCACCCACCTGACCAACTTCATGAACCTGGTGATCCAGTACGACGCGGTGCACGAGGCCGAGCACGTGCTCTACCTCGTCGTCGGGTACCTCTACTTCCTCCCGCTGGTCGGCCGGGAGCCGATCAAGTGGAAGGTGTCCTACCCGCTCCGGCTCTTCCTGCTGTTCCTGGCGATGCCGGTGGACGCGTTCACCGGGGTGGTGCTCGGCTCTTACCAGACCTACCCGTTCCTGCCGATGGAGCCGCGCAACTGGGGACCGTCCCCGCTGAACGACCTCCACCAGGGCGGCGCGGTGATGTGGATCGGCGGCGCGGCGATCATGTTCGCGGTGATCATGGTGACGTTCTTCTCCTGGAGCAGGGAGCCCCGGTCGTCGGCGGCTATGGGCTGGTTCGAGACCGTGCGCCGGGCGACCATGGCCGATCGGATGAACGAGGTCGCCCCGACCGCGCCCGCCACGGCCCGGGCGGCGGGGAGAGCGCCCGGCCAGAGCGGACGACCCGCCGACGTCGACGACGACGACGACCAGCTCGCCGCCTACAACGCCTACCTCACCCGTATCAACGGCCCCGTAAGTCACAACAGCAAAGCGAGCGAATAGCGGTCAGTGTGATCTACATCACACAGTACGTCGGATGACGAAAATAACCGCGTGTGACCGCCAGGCATGGGTGTTTCGGTTGTGAAAAATGAGTTTACGCAGGTGAGCCCGCCAACGCGTGCAAATGCGATTGACTAGCCTGCCGGGGGTGCAGCATGAAAGGTACGCAGAGTTGACCGTGAACATGAGCAAGGCAGATACCCAGTACGTCGATGACGCGCTGACGATCGAGGACGAGTACGAGTCCGATCTTGCGGCTGTGCAGGTCGAACTCACGCGGTTCGAGGTGGCGCCGCACGAGTACGCCAGACGCCGGGCCGAGATCGCGGCCCGGGCCTACCTCAAGCTGGCCGAGGCGCACAAGCGCTTTCTCGGCCGCAACAACTGACCGTCGTCTACGCCCTCGGGGGAGGCCGCGACACGCCGGTAGCGCTCTCTACGGAAATCTACGAATTCGACTAGAGGGCGTCATAGAGTCCCATTGTGGACCCGATAAGGAACCCCTACGCGCCCGGAGCCGGGCAGCGGCCGCCTGAGCTCGCCGGGCGGGACCGGGAGATCAGTCAGTTCGAGGTGGTCCTCGAGCGGGTGGCCAGGTCCCGGCCTGAGCGGTCCATGGTGCTGACCGGGCTGCGCGGCGTCGGCAAGACGGTGATGCTCAACACGTTCAGGTCGATGGCGCTGCAGCGGCTGTGGGGGACCGGGAAGCTCGAGGCCAGGCCGGACCAGTCCATCCGCCGTCCGATCGCGAGCGCGCTGCACGTGGCCGTCCGCGAGCTGGCGCCAAGGCACCGCGCGCCGGACCGGGTCGATGACTTCCTCAGCGTGCTGAAGGCGTTCGCGATGCGCGACCCCAAGGCGCCCAAGGGCACCACGGTCAGCGCCCATTTCGGCATCGACGTGCCGGCCGCGCGCGGCCGGGCGGACTCGGGCGACCTCGAGGTGGACCTGACCGAGCTGTTCACCGACGCCGCCTCCGTCGCCGCCGACCTCGGGGTCGGGATCGCGCTGTTCGTCGACGAGATGCAGGACGTGCCGGCCGAGGACGTGTCGGCGCTCTGCGCCGCCTGCCACGAGCTGTCGCAGGTCGGGGGGCCGCTCATCGTGGTCGGGGCGGGCCTGCCGCACCTGCCCTCGGTGCTGTCGGCCAGCAAGAGCTATTCCGAACGGCTCTTCCGCTACGCCCGGATCGACCGGCTGGACCGGGAGGCGGCCGATCAGGCCCTGCTGGCCCCGGCCGAGCGCGAGGACGTGCTGTTCAAGCAGGACGCGCTCGACGCCCTGTACGAGGCCGCCGACGGCTACCCGTACTTCGTCCAGGCGTACGGCAAGGTCACCTGGGACGTCGCCGCGGGCAGCCCGATCACCATGGGCGACGTCAGGGTGGCGGCGCCGGAGGCCGAGGGCGAGCTCGCGGTCGGCTTCTTCGGCTCGCGCTACGAGCGCGCGACCCCGGCCGAGCGCGAGTACATGCGGGCGATGGCCGCGATCGGCGACGAGCCGGTGCCGACCTCGAACGTCGCCGACGAGCTGGGCCGCAAGCCGTCGAGCCTCTCGCCCGCCAGGGACGGCCTGATCAAGAAGGGCCTGATCTACAGCTCCGAGCGCGGCCTCATCGCGTTCACGGTCCCGCACTTCGGCAAGTTCCTCCGCGCGCAGCCGGTTTAGGCGTCCGGGGCCAGAGTCAGCCGGGTCCGTTCGAGGGAATATTGATTTTATTCTTAAGTATTGCGCTTTTCCTATACACGGTTAGAGAGCTGTAGCGAGACGAGGAAGAAGTCGGCGGCGGCGTGTCGATGTCGAGCACGCCCGCCCGCACCGGGGCATGGCGGCCGGACAGGTAGACGGCGAAGACGACCTCGACCCGGCGGCTGGCCAGGATGCCGGGGAACACCGCGAATCGCCAGCATCCCTCGCGCCACACGTCGGTCGGGTTGGTGCTGATGAGGTAGCGGTGGTACCGGCGCCAGGAGGCGCTGGCCCAGAGCGTGTCGAGCGTCCTGGCGACCGGGACGCGGCGCAGCTCGCACGGCTCGGCCCGGCCGAGCCTGACCATCAGCTCGCCGATCTCCGGCGACAGCACCGCCAGCAGCGCCAGCTCGGCCACCGTGACCGCGAGCACCTCGCCCCACCGGCCGGGCGAGCCGAGCATGTGCATCGGCGGCACGCCGATCGAGGCCAGCGCGGCCGCGCCGAGCAGGGCCGCCCTGGTGATGGTCCGCCAGCCGACCGGCGTGCTGCTCACGTCGCCGAAGCAGCCGCAGCCCACGTCCGGGCGCCGCGTGCGCAGCTCCGCCAGCGCGGCCACGGCCGTGCAGAACAGCACCGCGGTGCCCGCCCGGACGGCCAGCGTGGGCGCGCCCACCCCGATCCTGCCCGCGGTCAGCAGCAGGCCGACCCCCAGGGCGAACTCGCTGGCGCCGATCGCGATCGCGGCCGGCCGCTGCAGCCGGAACGGGAACATCCCGGTCGGCCCGATGCCCGCGTCAATCGACCGCGCGTCGAGCGCGCGGCGTGCCTTAGCCGCGCAGCCGCCGATGAGAAGCACGGCGAGCAGCGGGATCTGGACCTCGCGCGCTACCGCGAGCACCCCTGCTCCACCCACAAACACCACCCCCAGAACACCCCGTCACACCCGTTCGCTTACTTCGGCGTTGGCCCGGCTGCTCTCAGCCCGCCAGCGTCATCGTCGCGTTGAAGCAGCCGTCCTCCAGATTGCCGCCCAGTTCGACGAAGGCGGCCATGGTCAGGTCCGCCACCCGCGCCCTGGGCGAGGTGCCGCACTTCACGCACCGGTCGCAGAACTGCCGCGCGCTGGCGCTGCAGCTGGTGACCGGCAGCACCGCCGCCCGGTCGGCGCACTCGTTCCTGACCCGCACCGCGCTGCCGAGCGACAGGTACGGCAGCCGCGCGCACGGCTCGGCCTGGCCGGCCGGGCCGGAGCCGGCCGGACGGCCCTCGGTCTCCGGGTCGAGCGCGGCGTAGCCGACCCCGAGCAGATCGGCGGGCTCGCCGCCGGGCTCGTGCCACACCGCCGCGCCGCTGATCAAACCGCTGCTGTGCCCGCCCGTGGGCGGCGGGGCGGGCGGGTGGGCGGCGAGATAGGGCGGCTGCGCGGTGGCCGGGGTGACCGCCAGGAGGTACCCGTCGCCCCGGCGGGTGCCGATCACGTCGATCAGGTAGCCGGGCGTCAGCCGGGGAAAGCGGACCTGGATGTGACGCAGCGACGCCTCGGCGATGACGACCCGGTCGGGCTCGCGGCCGTGCTGGCCGGTGTCGATCAACAGCTCCATTCCGCGCACCTCCATGATCGCGCCCGCGACCCGGCCGATCCTGGCCCAGATGCGCTCGGCGATGCTGGCGGCCGGGCCGCGGGCGGGGGCCGGGCCGCGCGCCGCCGGGTCGCCCTCGGCGGGGCCGCCGGACGCGAGCCAGTGCGTTCGGCGGCGGATGATGACCGGGTCCCCGGCCCGCAGCGCCGACGGCGAGGTCTTGGCCCCGAGCCAGGTGACCGTGCTCGGCGAGAGGGCGATGAACTGCTCGCCGTCGGGCCTGGCGACCACGATGGCGCGCGGGGTGACCTCGGCCAGCACCCCGGTGACGACGGTGGCCGCGGTCGGCGGCCGGTGGGCCCAGAACTCATGGTCGCGGCCGTCGAAAACCGGGTTGTCGAAGACCGCGGCGCGGAGCAGTGCCCGCCGTGCATACCGGGTCGAAGGTCCCGAACCGGCCAGGTCGGCGCAACCGGCGCAAATATGTGCTTTCCGGTGCACTTGCCCGCCATGGGATTGCGACCCGCGCGACGTCATGTCCGACGATGCTCACATACGCGCAGACACGTCAAGTGATTCGGCAATTTCAGTCAGCGAGGAAGCGCAGATAGATCGGTCGCGAGCCATTTGCGCCGTATCAGAGTTACCAGTGTTCCTGTGGTGCGCTTCTCGTGGCCAAGTGGCAAAAGTCGTCGGTGGAGGCGTATCGTTATCAGTCAATCACTCAGAGTAGCGTTGTCTTGAGCGTAGAGGGTCCATGAGCGTCGTCGGGGAACGCGTTGCGTTTGGCGAGTACGTGCGTGCGCGCAGCGCTGCGCTCCTGCGCGCGGCGCAGGCGCTGACCGCGAACCGGGCCGACGCCGAGGATCTGCTCCAGGCCACTCTGGTCAAGGCCTACCAGTCGTGGGACAAGATCTCGGATCCGGCCGCGCTGGACACCTACGTCCGCCGGGTCATGGTGAACACCCACATCTCGGGCTGGCGCAGACGGCGGCTGGACGAGTACCCAACCGACGAGATCCCCGACTCCCCGGCCGCCGACGCAACCGGCGACAGCGACCTGCACGACGTGGTCCAGCGCGCCGTCGACCGGCTGCCGCGCCAGATGCGGGCGGCGGTGATGCTCAGGTTCTACGACGATATGACCGAGCCGGAGGTGGCGGCCGCGCTCGGCGTTTCGGTCGGGACGGTCAAGTCCACCGTGGCGCGCGCGGTCGCCAAGCTGCGCAAGGACGCCGAACTCGGCGCCGACGCGGAACTGGGCGGCGGGTTCTCCTCGTGACCGGCACCCCGGAGGCTTAACACGGCCCCTGATCGCGTGGCACTATCAGCCTCAGCGCCCTAAATCGGCGCATAACGAGGCGCTAGCGTTCAGAGGGTAGTAGCCAGTGGAACTTCACGAGGAGGTGGGTCGGCCGTGGAAAGCACGATGATGGACTTCCAGCTGACCGTTTCTGCGATCATGCGGTACGGCACCACGGTGTTCGGCGACAAGGAGGTCGTCACCTGCGCCGGGGACCAGCCGTCGCGGCGGCGGACCTACGGGGCCGTCGGCGAGCGGACGGCGCGGCTGGCGAACGCGCTGCGCTCGCTCGGCGTCGACGGCGACCAGCGGGTCGGCACGTTCATGTGGAACAACGCCGAGCACCTCGAGGCGTACCTGGCCATCCCGGCCATGGGCGCCGTGCTGCACACGCTGAACATCCGCCTGTCGGCCGATCAGGTCGGCTACATCGCCACCCACGCGGGCGACCACGCGGTCATCGTCGACTCGTGCCTGATACCGCTGTTCGCCGACGTCCTGCCGCACGCCGGCACCGTCAGGCACGTAATCGTCTCCGGGCCGGCCGATGACGAGGCGCTCGCCTCCCTGGCCGGGGACGGCCGCGAGGTGCACTCCTACGAGGAGCTGCTGGCCGCCGCCCCGGACTCCTTCGACTGGCCGGAGATCGACGAGCGGTCGGCGGCGGCGATGTGCTACACCAGCGGGACCACCGGGCTGCCGAAGGGCGTCGTCTACAGCCACCGTTCCACCTACCTGCACTCGATGGCGGTCTGCACGGTGAACGGGATCGGCGTCTCCGAGCACGACCGGGTGATGCCGATCGTCCCCCAGTTCCACGCGAACGCCTGGGGGCTGGCCTACGCCGCGATGATGTCAGGGGCCGACCTGGTGATGCCGGACCGGTTCATGATTCCCGCGGTCATCGTGAAGCTGATCGAGACCGAGAAGATAACGGTGGGCGCGGGGGTGCCGACGATCTGGCAGGGCGTGCTGGCCCATCTGCGGACGGCCGGAGGCGACCTGTCGTCGCTGCGGACGCTGGTCTGCGGCGGCTCGGCGCTGCCGGAGGCGGTGATGCGCGCGTACGCCGACGAGTTCGGGATCGTCATGACCCACGCCTGGGGGATGACCGAGCTCTCGCCGATCGGCTCGGTCGCCCGCGAGCCCGCCGGCGTCACCGGGGAAGCGGTCTGGACGTACCGGGCGTCCCAGGGACGGCTCATCTGCGGCGTCGAGGGGCGGCTGACCGGGGACGACGGCGACGTGCTGCCCTCCGACGGGAAGGCCGTGGGCGAGCTCGAGACCCGCGGCCCGTGGATCACCGCGTCGTACTACAAGGACAACGCGCCCGAGAAGTTCCACGACGGCTGGCTGCGCACCGGCGACGTGGGCACGCTGGACGAGGCGGGATTCCTCAGGCTCACCGACCGGGCCAAGGACGTGATCAAGTCCGGCGGCGAGTGGATCTCGTCCATGGAGCTCGAGAACATCCTGATGGCGCACCCGTCGGTCGCCGAGGCGGCGGTGGTGGGAGTGCCGGACGAGCGGTGGGGCGAACGGCCGCTGGCGGCGGTCGTGCTGCGGGCCGACGCGCCCCCGACGACGCCGGACGAGCTGCGCGCCTTCCTCGGCGAGCGGATCCCCCGCTGGCAGCTCCCCGAGCGCTGGTGCTACATCGACGAGGTGCCGAAGACCTCCGTCGGCAAGTTCAAGAAGACCACCCTGCGGGACCGGTACGCCGACGGCGATCTTGAGGTGACGACGCTGGCGCCGCTCCCGCACTGAGGCCGGGCCCGTCGCGCCGGGCCCGGCCGCCGTCGCGGCCGGCTGCCGGCGGCGCTCGCTTTGCCGAGCGCCGCCGGTACCGGTACGCTGATCGGCACCACGTCCTTTACGGCTGATGTCGGCATCTACGACGGAAGTCAGCGCGGACGCGGATGGAGGATTCGCCTAGTCCGGTCTATGGCGCCGCACTGCTAATGCGGTTTGGGAGTGATCCCATCCGGGGTTCAAATCCCCGATCCTCCGCCAGCTAACCGGCATATTTCGAGTCACTGTTCGATACTCGAAGTGTGCCGGTTTTGTCATGTTTTGCCGGGCTGGCGTGGCCAATGCGTGGCCACGCGTGCGGCCTGGCATATTTCTTTCTGCTCCTCTTACTCACGCGCACCCGCGTGGCGCTCATGTCACGCGGGCCTTCAGCGTGCCCGGAAGCCGGGCGCGGCCGTAACCGAAACGGCCCGCCACGGCGCTTGCGACACCGCGGCGGGCCAGCGTTGGTCCACCATGCCGGTTCGACAGGCGGGCGCACTGGCATTTTGAACCCCGGATGCAGAGATTTCGGCGGTCAAGATGGCCTGATTCTAACGGATCGTCATCATTTGATCTCTATTAGGAAGCGACCGCACTTGAGGAAGTTCCGCGCTCCGGGCTGCCCGGTGATCGCCTCGTGCGCCTTCAGCAGGCTTTCCAGGGTGACGGCCGCGTCGGCCTCCGTGAGGGGGGCTGCTTCCTGTTCTTTGCCGGGCACTTCAGTGACCAGGCGCAGCCCGCCGCCCGCGGCGACCCGCCGGACCTGACCCAGGCTGGGCACAAGTCGGGTGACCTTGACGAACAGCTCCGCGACTGTCGAGTCGGCATGCTCGGCCAGCGTGACCACGGGCAGATCTGGGGTATCGGAGAACCGCTTGGCCGAGAACTGCGCGGTGAACCCGATCCGGGCTTCCTCTGCCTGGTCGATGCCGTGGACGGCGGCCGTCACGTCGGAGGCGAGCAGGGTCTTGACGCCCATCGGGTGGATCTTCCGGTCGGCCATAAGCTGCATGAGGA
>DATCGA010000511.1:0-3458 GCA_036509215.1 Trebonia sp. | reverse complement strand
ATTGCAGATCTGCTTCAATCCGGTGAGCAGCTTGAATACCAGTCCGGCACGCTCGATCCCCTGGGCGGTGGCGATCGCCTGCATCGTCTCCCTCACCATCGCCTCGTACAGCGTGACCTGTTCGGCGGTCAGCGCCGCGATCTGGTCGGTCTCGGTCTTGGGCGGCAGCTCGGGCGCGATCCCTGGATCGGTCTTCTTCCGCCGCAGCAGGAACGGCCGGATCAGCGCGGCGAACCGCGCGGTGGCGTCGGCGTCCCTGTACAGCTCCACCGGCCGTGCGATCCGGCTGGTGAACGCCTCCAGATGGCCGAGCAGGCCAGGCGTCGTCCAGTCCAGGATCGACCACAGCTCAGACAGCCTGTTCTCCACCGGCGTGCCGGTCAGCGCGATCCGCGCCGGAGCGGGGATGGCCCGCAGCTCGCGAGCGGTCCGCGAGAACGGGTTCTTCGCGTGCTGTGCCTCGTCGGCGACGACCAGGCCCCAGCCGGCCTCAGCGAGCCGCTCGGAGTCGCGCAGCACCACGCCGTAGGTGACCAGCACCACCTCGTCGACGGCCAGGTCCGCCAGGTGCCGCCCGCCGCCGTGAAACCGTCGAACCGGGATCTGCGGGGCGAACCGCCTGATCTCGCGCTCCCAGGTGCCGAGCAGCGAGGCGGGGCACACCACGAGCGTCGGTCCCGCCTTGAGGTCACGCCGGTGCAGGTGCAGCGCGATGATCTGGATCGTCTTGCCCAGGCCCATGTCGTCGGCGAGGCAGCCGCCGAGCCCGGAATCGCACATCCCGGCCAGCCACGCCAGCCCGCGCCGCTGGTAGGGCCGCAAAGTCGCGTTGAGCCCTGGTGGCGGCTCGACCGCTTCCGGCTTCGACCCGATGCTCGCGATCCGCGCGGCGAGGTCAGCCAGCGGGCCTTCGGCGGTGACCTTGACGGTCTCGCCGTCGATCTCCGCCTCGCCCGCCAGCACGGCGCCGAGCGCCTCGGTGGTCCGCATCCGAGTCCGCGGCGGACGGCGCAGCCGGTCGAGCAGCGCCGGGTCGAGGATCACCCAGCGGCCCCGCAGCCTGATCAGCGGTCGTTTCGCCTCCGCCAGGGCGGCGATCTCGTCGGCGTTGAGCAGCGCGCCGTCGAGCGTGAGTTGCCAGCGGAATTCCAGCAGCGCCGCGAGCCCGAATCCTGCTTCGGTCAGCTGCTCAGGAGCCTGCGTCACGGCGGCCCGCAGATCAAGGCCGTCGTCGAGCAGGCTGGACGGCCACATCACCTCGATGCCTGCGCCCGCCAGGGCCTCGGCCGCCGGGCCGAGCAGGCTGGTGAGCGCGTCGTCGTCAAGGTCGATCGCCGACGGACTGGCCTGCTCGAGCACCCGTGCGAGGGGCGGCCACACCGAAGCCCCGCGCCGCAGCGCGAGCAGCAGGTCCGTCTCCGCCTGCGGGCCGAACCTGGCGAGCACGGTCTCCGGCTGGCGCCACAGTTCGGCGGCGTCCACGATCAGGCTGGGGTCGCTGCTGCTGCGCAACTGCAGCACCAGCCGGAACCCTGGCGCGGACGGTTCTTCGCCCGTTTCGTCTTCGGCTAGGTCCTCGTCTTCGGCCAGAAAACCGTCTTCGGCTAGGAAACCGTCTTCGGCCAGCGCCGTCGGCACCGCCTCGATCCGCAGGCTCAGCCGCGCGCCCGCGGCCAGACCGTCCGTGGTGTCCGCGAGCCAGTCGGCGAGGTCGCTGACACCGGTCGGCGCCGTCGCGGCGAACGCCGTCGACGCCGTGGTCCTCGGCGCCGCAGGTGACCGGACTATCGTGTCGGCGATCGCGTCCCACAGGTCGCGGACAAGGGCCTCGGGCGACCGCAGCCGCATCGGCCGCGAGTCGGGCACCGCTAGCGCGTGCGCGGCCGGCGGGAACGCGGCGGCGAGCTCACGCAGCCAGCTGAGATCGGACGGGTCGAGCGGCCCCGCCCGCCAGACGTCCAGATCACCAGGTCCGACCGTCGGCAGCAGCCGCCCGCGGGCCACCAGGCCCACCCCGGCGGCCGCGGCCGCGGCCCAGACCCGGACGCTGCGCCGCATTCGCAGGCTGTCCTCGCTGCTCAGCAGCAGCGGCAGCGCCTCTGCGAGCGGTATGAGCTCGGCCGAGACCATGCGCTTACGAATCCCGTAGGTACCGCCGGGGAAAACCAGCTCGATCCTGGCAGCACCAGGGACCGGGTTTCCCGGGCCCTTTCCCCACGCGGCGAACGCTCCGCGCCGGGGAATCTCGTTCGGTAGGAAGACCAGCTCACCATCTAGCACGCAACCGCACGATACCGGCCCGGCCCGCACCACCGCCGGAACTTCCCTTACGTGTCCCAATTTGACGCGGAAACCGCCACCGAGATTGTCGAGGTAGCGGAACTAGACCACTGCGGCAGCGCGGATGCGGTTGCCCGCGCACGCTCCCGTTCTTCACGGCGCATCAGGTTCTCACCCCAGCGGTCCGGAGCGCTGTCGGCGAACGCGCCGAACATGGCCTTGCCTGACGGCGTGTGGAACATGCCTGAGGACTTCGGCAGGGCTGGGTCGAGTTCGTAGCTGTCTGGGTTCGTCAGGTAGGAGTCGGCGTACTGGAACGTCGCGGTCTGCCCGCCGCGCTCGTGTATCCACAGCGTGCCCGTGACCAGTTCTCGCCCGGCGATCTCCACGCAGACCTCAACCGGATCCCGCCTGGCCATCAGCCGCGCACCCGTTTCGGCAGGATCTCGTCGGCGCGCAGCCGTCCGACGTCCGTCTGGTAGGGGTCCGCGGCGGTGACGACGCCGTCAAGAATGCCGAGGATGCGCAGCACCCGCAGTAGGTTCTCCGTACTTGCGGTGCCCCTGCCCTGCTCGATCGCGCGCAGCGTGTCCCTGGAGATGCCTGCCCGCTCGGCGACCTGAGCCGTGGTCAGCCGTTGCAGCTTCCGCCAGTCCGACACATGCGTGCCCAGCACCCGAAGCGCCCGCGAGACCGCGAGTGGCGCGACAGCCTTCTCTGAATTAACAGCGGTCATAATCGTCATAATACTCGTCTGCGCGGCCTATAGCCGCCAGTAAAGCCAAGGCGGCGATGATGGGGGTCGGCGAAATCAGCGCTCGAACAACCCGAATAGCAGTGCCTGGCTGCACCCCTGTAGCGGAACGGCTGCGGGTTGGCGCCGGGCTGGTCTGGCTCGCGGCGCGGTCGGCGGCCGACGCCGTCAGGGAACTGTTCGGCTACGCCGAATACGCGGACACCGATCAGCGCCTCAAGGCACTCACCATCGCCCGCGCGCTGAGTCAGGACGCGGCGCCGGCGTGGCGGGAATGGGCGCTGCGGCCCGGGTCCTGCCCGGCGGCCTCGCGCCGGTTGCCATCGCCGCGGCATTGCTGCAGGAGTCACCGGACGATCTGGCGCGGGCACTGCACGACATCAGCGAGTCGGGCCATCCGGACGCGGAGTGGATCCTGGCGACG
>DATCGA010000510.1:0-7415 GCA_036509215.1 Trebonia sp. | reverse complement strand
ATGAGCTCGGTGTTGGCGCTGTAATCGACCGGGCAGGGCCAGCGCGATGAGTCCCGCCGCCAGCGCCAGCCCCGCCGCCGCGGCCATCGCGGGAGCGAACCCGCGGCTGAACGCGCCGGCCGACGCATAACTGCCGGCCGTGGTGAACACCGCCGCCAGGATGGCGACGCCGAAAGCGCCGCCGAGTTGCCGCATCGTGCTGAAGACGCCCGACGCCTTGCCGATGTCGCCGGGCGGCACCGAGCCGACGACCGCCTTGGTGACCGCGGGGATGGCCAGCCCGAGCCCGGCCCCGGAGATGAACAGCGGCGCGACCATCGCGCCGTAGCTCAGCTGAGGCGACGCGATGATGGCGATCCAGGCTAGCGCGGCGCCCTGCAGCGCCAGGCCGGAGACGATTAGCGGCCGGTCGCCGATCTGATCGGCCAGCCGTCCCGCCCGCGGCGCGATCAGGAACGGGGCCACGCCCCACGGCAGCAGCCGCAGCCCGGCGTCGACCGGGTCTAGGCCCAGGCCGATCTGCAGGAACTGCGCCATGAAGAACACCGCTCCGGTGGTGGCTGCGTTCAGGAAGAAGGTCACGGCGCTGCCGGCCGAGAAACCGCGGGCCGCGAACAGGCGCATCGGCAGCATCGGCGCCCGCGCGCGCAGTTCCCACCGGACGAACGCCACGATCAGCCCCGCGCCTGCTGCCAGCGCCCCGGTTACCTCCGGGCTCCCCCAGCCGACCGAGCTGCCGCGGACCAGCCCCCACACCAGCCCGAGAGCCGCGCCGGTGCCGAGCCCGAGGCCGGGAAGGTCGAGCGCGGCCTGCGGCCCGAAGCTCTCGTCCAGGCGGCGGAGCACCAGCGCGATCGCGACCAGGCCGACCGGCACGTTCAGCCAGAAGATCCACTGCCAGGCGATGCCCTGGGTGATGGCGCCGCCCAGAACCGGCCCGACCACGACCGCCAGCGAGGTCACCGCGCCGAAGATCCCCATCGCCCAGCCGCGGCGCTGCGGCGGGACGGCCGCGTTCAGCACCGCCAGCGCGAGCGGCATGACCAGGGCCGCCCCGGCCCCCTGGACTGTGCGCGCGGCGATCAGCCAGCCGACCCCCGGGGCGAGGGCGCAGCCGGCCGACGCGACCGTGAACAGGGCCAGCCCGGCGGCGAAGACCCGCCGCCGGCCGAAGCGGTCGCCGATCGCGGATCCGGTCATCAGCAGCACCGCGAAGGCCAGGGTGTAGGCGTTGACCGTCCATTCCAGGTCCGCGATGGAGGCGCCGAGGTCGCGCCTGATCGTGTTCAGCGCGGTCGTGACGACCAGCATGTCGAGCACGACCATGAACGACGCGACCGACGCCAGCGCCAGCGCCCAGCCCTGCGACCGGCTCAGGTCCTGCCCCGGCCCTAGGCTCGCCCTGCTCGTGGTTGCCACCTGTCCTCCAGTGATCGATGTGTCCTGCCGCCTGTTACGACACCGCGATCGCGGCCGACTGACCGGTGACTTTCGCGCCTGGCCGGTGTCGTTACCTGCGAGAGACGATGAAGGGCGTGCCGATGAGAGGATCCGATGGTGGCGATGACAGCGCTCGTTCGCGCCCGGGCAGGCGACGGGGAGGCGTTCCGCGAGCTCACCGAGCCCTACCGGCGGGAGCTGCAGTTGCACTGCTACCGGATACTCGGCTCGGTCCAGGACGCGGAGGACATGCTCCAGGAGACCATCCTGGCGGCCTGGCGCGGGCTTGACCGGTTCGAGGAGCGAGCCTCGATGCGCGCCTGGCTGTACAAGATCGCGACCAACCGCTGCCTCAACTCGCTGCGCGCCACTGGCCGGCGCCCGGCGCTCGCGACCGCGCCCTGGCCGGGTGCCCCGCCGCCCGAGCCCACCCGCCGGGCCGAGCCGCTGTGGCTGCAGCCGTACCCGGGCGCGCTCCTTGACGACCTGCCCGACACCGCGCCTGGCCCGGAAGCCCGCTACGAGTCCAGGGAGGCGGTGGCGCTCGCGTTCACCGCCGCGCTGCAGCGGCTGCCACCGCGCCAGCGCGCGGTGCTGGTCCTCCGCGACGTGCTCGGCTACCCCGCCGCCGAGGCGGCGGACATCCTCGAGACCACCGAGACGTCGGTCAACAGCGCCCTGCAGCGGGCCCGCGCGACGCTCGGCGAGCACGCCACGGCGGCCGGCCGCGACCCCGCGCCGCCTCCGCGCTCGGCCCGCGAGCGCGCGGTCATCGACCGGTTCGTGGACGCGTTCGAGGCCGCCGACACCGCCCGACTGGTCGCCCTGCTCACCGACGACGCGTGGATGTCGATGCCGCCCGAGCCGCTGGAGTACCAGGGCCACGCCGCGATCGCCGAGTTCTACCTGAGCCGCACCTGGTGGGGCACGCAGCCCATCCGGCTGGTGCCGACCCGCGCGAACGGCCAGGCCGCATTCGGCTACTACCTTCAGGATCCGCACGCGGCGGTCGAGCGCGCCAACGGGCTGATCGTGCTTACCCTGGCCGGCGACAAGATCTGCGCGATCACCCGGTTCGGCGACAACAGCCTGTTCCCCCACTTCGGGCTGCCGCGGACCCTGCGCGACTAGTCAGGTTCGCCTGCCGGGCAGCTCGGGGCTGCCGAAGCGGGCCACGTAGTGCCAGACCCGTTTCAGGGCCTGCTCGTCGTGACGGCCGGCCCGGGACGCGTCGCCGATGAGGCGGGGCGTCAGCGCTCGGTCGCCGGCCAGCGACGCGCCCAGGCGCGCGAACTCGGGCCCTCGGTACCCGGGCCCTCGGTACCCGGGGTTGGCCAGGAACGCGGCTGCGGTGACGGCGAAGCCACCGTGCCACTCGACCGGGCAGCCCAGCCGGCTCGCCCCGTCCTCGACGGAGGTCGCGCGGTAGCAGGGATCAAGCACCAGCGCGTCGACGTCTGCGCTGATGTGGATCGGGCCGTGGACGTGCGCCTCGATGTAGTCGTCGAGCGCGTCCCTGTCATCGGCTTCCGCCAGCTTGACCAGTGACGAGAGTCGTGCCGCGATACCGAAGTGCTCGGGCGCGGCGGCGCTGTCGGGATGGCAGAAGGTGGCGCGGGCGAGGGCGTCCGCCGTCAGGCGCAGATGGGCCGATCTGAAGCGCGGCGAGCCGCCGATTCGGCGCTGCCGAAAGTTGAGCGACCCATACTTCGGCCGGCCGGCGGGCGGGCTGTCGTCGTAGACGGCGCCGAAGATGCGACTCTCCCATCGCCACCGGTCGCCGTCCGGGTACGCGGTCAGGCCCCCGTTGCTCACTCGCGTCTCGAACTGGGACCGGTAGACCCGGTCCAGCGCCATCCGCTCCAGGATCGGCACGCCGCCCACCAGCCGGTCAGGGTGAAAGTGCAGCGTCACCCGCCAGGACTGGTCCCCGGGATCGCCGTCCGCCACCGCCGCCACATGCTCAAGCGCCTCCTCATGCAGCTGCCTCACAGGACCAGCATTCACGAACAAGCACGCAGACCGCCACCCGAATGCCGGCCGGCCCGGCGGCCGGCGATGCTAGACGGTGACCGGCGAGCGAGGGAAGAGCCGCGGGAGGGATGACGCATACCGTTAAGGGCGCATATAAGCAGATCGCGGCGCTACCGGGGGGAGTGAAAGCCGTCATGGCCAGCCTCATTGCGGCGGGTATCGCCGCGCTGGGTTTCTTTTCAGCGGGCGGCTTCAACAGCCCCGCCTTGGCAGCGCCTCCGTTCCCGAATTCGGTCAGCGCACCCGCGGGCTACCAGGTGACCTACGCCCATGACTTCACCACGCAGGGCATGGGCGACTGGGTGACCCAGCCCCGGGCGGGTGCCACGGTGTCGGTCAGCTCCAGCTACGGGCTCGGGGTCGAGGTCACCGGCGAGGTCCAGTGGGCCGAGGTCATCTCATCGGATGCGGTGATCGGGCCAAACTCGTTCGTTCAGGGGCTTGTGTACATCCCACCGGGCCCGAACGGCTACACCGCTAACTGGCCCGCGTTCTGGTCGACGGGCTCGCCGTGGCCGGGCAACGGCGAAATCGACATGCTGGAGGGGCAGGAAGGCCGCTCGTGCGAGCAGACGCATTACGGCGAACTGCAGCCAAATGGTCACGCCAGCGTTAATTCCGTCAGCCACTGCGGGCCGCTCGGCCCCAGTTCCACCGGCTGGCTCACGGTCTCCATGTTGCGGACGGGCGAGCAGGTCGAGGTCTGGTACGACAAGACTTTCATTGGCAAGGTTCCGCTGCCCACAACGGCCGATGAGGAACTGATCTTCCAGAACCAGGACGGCCCCGGCGACAGCTGCCCCTCGTGCAACGGGCCGCTGGTCTTCCCGTCCACCGCGTGGCTCTCGCGGGTCGCCGTCTGGAGTGCGGGGTAGCGGTTGGCCGAGCCGTGCTACACGCCGAGCAGGTACTGCCGCTCGCAGCTGCGGGAGAGATCGGTGACACCGGGCAGCGCCAGCAGCTGGCTGGCCGTTCGCGGCGTGGTTTCCTCGCGCGGGGCCCATCGGTCGACGTAGACGCCGGCCGGGAGCCAGGCGTCGTCGGAGTGCAGGCGCTCGGTCACGACCAGGCGGCCCACCCGCCGGCCGCCGACCTCGTCCACCCCGGGCACCCAGAACACGCGCCCCGCCTGCCGCGAGACCAGCGGGGTGAGGTCGGTCAGCTGGCCGCGGGCGACGTACTCCCACAGCCGCTCGTCATCGAGCGGGCGTCCCGTCAGCGGCGGGCGCTCGGCCGGCTGGCTGCCGACTCGGGGCATCACCAGCGTGCCTGGGACGACGGAGGCGTCGTCCCAGGGCTCGGGCAGCCGGCCGTGCGCCGCCAGCACCGCCCGCACCTGCTGGCCGGCCACCCAGCCGAGCAGCACGCCGTCACGGAGCACGGGAACGCCGGACCCGATCAGCCGGCGGACGCCGTCGTCGACGGGCTCGCGCGGGCGGATCTCCACCCGCGCCCAGTCACGCCGGTCCCACGGCCGGATGGCGAACAGGTCGTCGCGCTCCATGATCAGGACGAAGAAGCCGGCCGCTCCGGCCTCGCCGCTCATCATGACCATGGACCCGTACCGGTGCTCCGCGTAGTGCCGTCGAACGGCCAGCGGATAGCTATGGAAAAGCCGCAGGCAGGCCGCGAACACGGTCTCGCCTGACGGTGCGTGAGCCAGCACAGCGCGCTCCTTAGTGGAGGTGAGCGCCACATGCTGGCGGAGCGCGCGCTGGCAGACATCGGCCAGTTGACCTAGTCCGGCACTACGTACACGAGTTTTGTTCATGCGAACATCTATCATGTACATTTAGATCCATGGCTGCATTGGAACGCTGGCCGAGGATCGCGGTGACCGCCGTGTTCGTCGTGCACGGGCTGCTGTTCGCGTCCTGGACCGCGCACATCCCCGACGTCAAGGCCCACCTCGGCCTGACCGACGGCACGCTCGGGTTCGCGCTGCTCGGCGCCCCGGTCGGGTCGGTGATCGCGATGATCGCCGCGTCCTGGCTGCTGCCCAGGGTCGGCAGCCGCCTGGTCGTGCGGGTCGCGCTGGTCGGCTACTGCGCGGCCGGGCCGCTGGTCGGGCTCACCGGCAGCCTGCCCGCGCTGTTCGCGGCGCTGTTCGCCTGGGGCGCGTTCCAGGGCACGCTCGACGTCGCGATGAACACCCAGGCCATCGCCGTCGAGCGGACCGGGGGCCGGATTCTGATGTCCGGGCTGCACGGCAGCTGGAGCATCGGCGCGTTCGCGGGGGCCGGCATCGGGGCGCTCGCCGTCGCGGACGGCATCACCCTCAGCCTCCAGCTCCTCGTCATGGGCACGATCGCGCTGCTGGTGGCGGGGCTGCTGACCGCGCGGATGCTGCCCGCCGCGGCCGAGCGCCCCGACCCCCACAGCCTTCCCGGCAGCGACGGTCGGCCCGGCCGCGACAGCGCTGAGCACGCCGACGCCGACGCCGGCCGGCGCCCGGCCGCGGCGGCCTCGCGCTGGTCCGGCGGCATGGTCATGCTCGGCGCGATCGCCTTCGCGTCGATGCTGTGCGAGGGGGCCATCGCCGACTGGGGCGCCGTCTACCTGTCGGGGCCGCTGCACGCCAGGGGCGTGGTTCCCGGCCTCGGCTACGCCGCGTTCTCGCTGGCGATGGTCACCGTCCGG
The DNA here is from genome assembly GCA_036509215.1 of Trebonia sp. Taxonomy (GTDB): domain Bacteria; phylum Actinomycetota; class Actinomycetes; order Streptosporangiales; family Streptosporangiaceae; genus Trebonia. Next base: position 1,301 of record DATCGA010000510.1, on the reverse strand, counting down.
CTGTCGGGCAACCGGCTGCTGACCCGGTTCCGCCCGGACCGGCTGCTGCCCGCGCTGGCGGCGCTCGCGACCCTCGGATTCGCCGCCGCGCTGGTCATCGCCAGCCCGCCCGCCGCCCTGGCCGGCTTCTGCTGCCTCGGCATCGGCCTCGCCTCGGTGGTTCCGGCCGTGTTCAGCGCGGCCGGCCGGATACCCGGCCTGCCCGCGGGGACGGCCGTGGCCACCGCGTCGGCGTGCGGCTGGGCCGGGTTCGTGTGCGGCCCGCCGCTGATCGGGCGGCTGGCCTCGTGGGCGTCGCTGCCGGTCGCGCTCGGCCTGCTCCCGCTGCTCACCGCGTTCGTCGTGGCGGGCACCCTGAGGTCGCGGGCGCTGCGCGCGCGCCAGCCGCGGCCGCACCCCGATTACGCGGCGGCCCGATGATCCGCCGCCTGCTGGTCGACTACGGCGAGGTCCTCAGCGCCCCGCTGGCCGAGGAGGCGATCGCCGACCTGGCCGCCCTGGCCGGCCAGCCCCGCGCTATCTTCCTCGATCGCTACTGGAGGCTCCGGCCGCCCTATGACCTCGGCCAGCCGGCCGTCGAGTACTGGTCGGCGGTCCTCGACCGTGACCTGAGCGGGTTGCCCCGGCTCGCGGACCGGCTGACCCGGGTGGACGTCCGCGGCTGGCTCTGGCGCAATCCGCTCACGCTGCCCGCCCTTCTCGGCCACGCGCGCCGGACCGGCGCGCAGCTGGCGCTGCTGTCCAACGCGCCCGAGCCGCTGGCCCGCGCCATCGATCAGCACCACTGGTCGCGGCATTTCGACCGCCGCTACTACAGCTGCCGTCTCGGCGCCGCCAAGCCCGCCGCGAGGGCGTTCGAGCTCGTGATCAGCGACCTCGGCCAGCAGCCGGGTGAGGTGCTGTTCATCGATGACCGGGCCGAGAACACCCGCGCCGCCCGCGAACTCGGAATGCGCGCGATCACCTTCACGTCCGCCAGCGATCTCGACCGCGAGCTGCGCTGTCGCGAGAGGTAGAGCTCACCGGACGACGTCCTGTTCGATGATCGGCCCCTCGTCCAGGTCCTCGGTCACGTAGTGCGCGGTCGCGCCGATCAGCTTGACCCGGCGCTCCTTCGCCTTGGCGTAGGGGCCGGCCCCGATGAAGGCCGGCAGGAACGAGTGGTGGATGTTGATGATGGACCCCGACCCCGGCGATGACCTCGCCCGACAGGATCTGCATGTAACGGTCGAGCACGACGAAGTCGACGTTGCCCTGCAGCAGCCGCAGGTGCTCGGCCTCGGCCGCGGTCTTGTCGGGGC
>DATCGA010000509.1:0-6271 GCA_036509215.1 Trebonia sp. | reverse complement strand
GCGGCCGGGCCGCCGGCCGAGATGTCAACCCCGCCCGAGCCGGTGCTGGTGCCGGAGCCCACCGTCCAGCTGAACGAGGTCGACCCGGATGCGCCGGTGGTGTCGGTCGCGGTCACCGTGACCGACGACGTGCCCGCCGTGGTCGGCGTGCCGGAGATGAGCCCGGTCGAGGCGTTGATCGACAGCCCGGCGGGCAGCCCGGTCGCGCGGTAGCTGAGGGTCTGGCCGGACGCGGAGTCGGTCGCGCCAACCTGGAGGCTGGCCGCCGTCCCGACGGTGGAGGTCTGGCTGCCGGGGTTGCCGACCGTGACCGTGTTGCCGGTGGTGCCGCCGGTCGGCAGGTTCCACACCTGCGCGGCCGAGTCGGTGCACGCCTCGAGTTCGAGCTGCGCGCTCGGATTGCCTCCGGGATCGGTCAGGCAGAGCCCCGAGTTCGGATTGAGCAGCTCCCCGTTGGACTCGTGGGTCCAGTTCTGGGCGTTGGTTCCGTTGCACGGGTACCAGTCGATGGTGGTGCCGGCGGTTGTCCCGGCCGAGACCACGTCCAGGCAGCCGCCTTGCGTTCGCACGGTGCCGTCGGTGTACGGGGACCATTGCTGGCCGGCGTCGCTGTCACAGGAGTCGGCGATGATCGGGTTGCTCTCGACGTCAAGGGCGCCCTTGTTCGCCAGGCACAGCCCGCCGTCGCCGGCGACCGGCCCGGTCGCGGTCGCGGTCCCGGTCGGAGTGGAGTTGCCGCCCTCCTCGTAGACCGCGACGTACTGCACGCTCATCGACGCGCCGGACGAAGTGGCGGACGTCGGGGTCGTCTCGCCGGATATCCCGTCCGGGTAGTTACCGCCCATGGCCAGGTCGAAGATGATGAAGAAGCCATGGTCGATGGCCGCCTGCCAGGCCGCCGTGCCGACCGACGCCTCGGTGATGGTGGACTCCACGACCCCGTCCATCACGTACTCGAGGGTCTCGGCGCTGGTGTTGGTCCGGTTGATGATCACCGAATAGGTGTTGTAGCCGGTCTGGCAGCCGGTGGTGGGGCAGGGGATGAGCGCGTGACCGGGGCTGTTGGCCGAGTCGTGCAGGGTCTGCGAGGCCTCGTTCAGCCCGTTGACGTCCTCCATCATGTCGAGCTCGCCCGACTGGGGCCAGCCGCCGCCGGCCCGCATCGGCGAGCCGAGCGCCCAGAACGCCGGCCAGTACCCGAGCCCGTTGGCCGGGTTGGGCTGCTCGATCGACGCGGTCATCTCGAGCTCGCCGCCGGCCGGCGCCTCGAAGTCGTCCCTGGTGCTCTCGATCCGCCCGGACGTCCAGGTGCCGCCGTTGTCGATCGCCTTGAGCGCCAGGTCGCCGTTGCCGTCCTGGTAGACGTTGCTGGTCGAGTTGGTGGTGTTCTCGATCTCGCCGGTTCCGTAGCCGGTGCCGATGTCGTAGAACCAGTTCGCCGCCGACGGCGCCGACCCGGCCGCGCCGGCGAAGTTGTCGCTGAACACCGTCGACCAGCCCGACGGCGGGGGCGGCGCGGTCCCGGCCATCGCCGCGGGCGCGACGGCCAGGGTGGCCACGACGATCGCGGTCAGGCAGCCCGCCGCCAGCAGCAGCGCGGTGAAGCCGGACCGCAGTCTGGACCCGAGTCGCCTCCGACCGCTAATAGCATGTTCTCGCCACTCAACATCGGACATGTAGTCCTCCTTGACTTCATATAAGACTTGAACTAACTCGGATCTTTATCCCGTTTGCGGTTCCTGGCAAGGCCCAGCCGAAACCCGAGCGTTACGGACCCCGGTTACACTGCGTACTTGTTCTAAGAACGAGAAAAAGAAAATGGGGGGTGACGGGACCGTGGCGGAACGTAAACGGTCGACCGTCCGCGATTTGCGCAGGGACAACCGCTCTGTTCTGCTGTGGTCGCTGTTCATCGGGCAGCCGTGCAGCCGACAGGACCTGAGCTGGGCCACCGGCCTCAGCACCGCCTCTGTCAGCAATGTCGTGAGGGAGTTCATCGACGAGGGCATCGTCACCGAGGCCGGCTCGGTGGACTCCGACGGCGGGCGCCCGCGGGCGCTGCTGCAGATGGATCCCGACTACGGTCGGGTGATCGGCGTCGACGTCGGCGAGACCCGCATCCGGGTGGAAATGTTCGACATGACGATGGAAATGCGGGCCAGCGCCGACTACGCCCTCGACGCTCAGCAGCACGGCATCGACGTGATCGTCGACCGGGTCAACGCCGGGCTCGCGAGCGTGCTCGCGGACGGCGGGTGCGATCCCTCGGCGGTGCTCGGCGCGGGCATCGGGGTGCCCGGGGTCGTCGAGCACGAGGGCGAGGAGACCCTGGTCTACGCGCAGACCTACGGCTGGGACGCGGTACCGCTCGGGCGGCTGCTGCGGCCGGCCGGCGACTTCCCGCTGTACATCGACAACGGGGCCAAGACGATGGGGCAGGCCGAGCTGTGGTTCGGCGGCGGCCGCGGCGCCCGGCAGGTCGTGGTCTGCCTGATGGGCTCCGGCCTCGGCGCGAGCATCGTCACCGGCGCCCCCGGCCGGGGCGGCACCGCGGCCGCGGTCGAGTGGGGCCACACCACGGTCGAGGTCGGCGGCCGGACCTGCCGCTGCGGCTCCCGCGGCTGCCTGGAGGCGTACGTGGGGGCCGGAGCGATCCTGGACCGGTACGGGCTCTCGCTGCCGGGCGAGGACGAGGAGTCGGCCCTGGCCGCCCTGGTCGCGGCCGGCGACGCGCGGTCGGCCGAGGTCCTCGACGAGACCGCACTGTACCTCGGCGCGGGCATCGCCGACCTGGTCAACCTGTTCGGTCCCGAGCGCATCATCCTCGGCGGCTGGGCCGGGCTGCTGCTGGGCGAGCGCCTGCTGCCCGCCATCCGCGAGGCGGCCAGGGAGCACTCGCTGACCCATCAGTTCGCCCAGACCTCGATCGAGCTCGGCAGCCTGGGCCCGGACGCGGTGGCGCTCGGCGCCGCCACGCTCCCGATGGAGCGCTTCCTCGACGGCGCGATGGCCGCCAGGGCGGGAGACCTCGCCGCCGGCTGAGAAAAAAACATCGAGGGAAACTTAATTTAGGACTTGTCAGAAGCGTCCTGCTACGTATCATGCGAGTTAATTCAAGTCTTAGATTAACTCTAGGAGCGTGCATGGCCCACCCCTCCTCCCCGCCGCGGGCGCCGCGACGAGCCTTGCGGCTAACCAGATAACCCCACAACGCCCGCACCCCCGCAGATGCAGCACTGCGGGGGTGCGGGACCATCAGGGGCGCTACCAGGCACGACCAGGCGCTAGTCGGGCCGCGAGTCGGCCGCCACCTTAGCCGACAGGTGCGACGGCAACGGCTCGTGCCGCAGGTAGCCGCGGGTGAACGACCCGGTCCCGTGCGAGACCGACCGCAGGTCGATCGAGTACCGCATGATCTCGAGCTCGGGCACCTCGGCCCGGATCTGGGTCCGCCCGATGCCCACTGGCGCCGTGCCGATGACTCGCCCGCGGCGGCCGGACAGATCCGACATCACCGCGCCGACGTAATCGTCGGGGACCAGGATCGACACCTCGTCGACGGGCTCGAGCAGCATTGGCGACGCCTTCTCGGCCGCGTCCCGCAGGGCCGCCCGGCCCGCCTTCTGGAACGCCATGTCGGACGAGTCGACCGGGTGCGCCTTCCCGTCGAACAACGTCACCCGGATCCCGGTCATCGGGTACCCGGCCAGCACCCCCGCCTCGAGCTGGGCCCGGACGCCCTTCTCGACCGACGGGATGAACTGCCGCGGCACCACCCCGCCGACGATCTTGTCCACGAACTCGAACCCGGCCGCGCCCGACGGCAGCGGCTCCACCTCGATATGGCAGATGCCGAACTCGCCGTGGCCGCCGGTCTGCTTGACGTTCCGCCCGAGCCCGCGGGCGGAGCAGCCGACCGTCTCGCGCAGCGGCACCCGCAGCGACACCCTGTCCACCGCGACCCCGTAGCGGGAAGAGAGCCTGTCGAGCAGCACGTCCGAGTGGGCCTCGCCCATCGACCAGAGCACCAGCTGGTGGGTCTCCGCGTTGATCTCCAGCCGCATGGTCGGGTCCTCCGCCACCAGCCGGGCGAGCGCGGTCGCGAGCTTGTCGTCGTCCGCCTTCGACCGGGCCACGAACGCGACCGGCAGCAGCGGCTCCGGCATCGACCACGGCTCCATTAGCAGCGGCTGCTCCTTGGACGAGAGCGTGTCCCCGGTCTCCGCCGTCGACAGCTTCGCCACCGCGCACACCGCGCCCGCCGAGCACGAGGCCAGCGGCCGCTGCACCTTGCCAAGCGGCGAGGTCAGCGCGCCGATCTTCTCGTCGTCATCATGGTCGGGGTGGCCGCGGGTGACCCGCCCGTGCCCGGACACGTGCACCACCGCGTCGGGCGAAAGCGTGCCGGAGAACACCCGCACCAGCGAGATGCGCCCCACGTAGGGGTCGGAGGTGGTCTTGACGACCTCGGCCAGCAGCGGCCCGTCGGGATCGCACGACAGGCCCGCGACCGGCGCGGCGTCCAGGGCGGACGCCACCGGCGGAAGCGGGTGCTCAAGCGGCGATGGCAGCCCCTGGGTGATCACCTCGAGCAGCTCCGCGAGCCCGATCCCGAGCGGGGAGGCGACCGCGAGCACCGGGTAGAACGAGCCCCGCGCGACCGCCTTCTCCAGGTCCGAGATCAGCACCGCGGTGTCCACCGCCTCGCCGGACAGGTAGCGCTCCATGAGCGTCTCGTCCTCGCTCTCGGTGATGATCCCCTCGATCAGCGCGTCCCGCTCGGCCGCCATCGCCTCCTTGTCGCTGCCGCGGGTGACCGGCCGGGTCGAGCGCTTGCCCGACGAGTACTCGTACAGGGTCTCCGACAGCAGCCCGATCAGGCCGCTGACGCCGGGCGCGCCGCCCGCCGTCGGCAGGTACAGCGGCGCCACGCCCTCGCCGAAGGCGTCCTGGCACTCCGCCAGCACGGTCGGGAAGTCCGCCCGGTTGTGGTCGATCTTGGTGATGACGACCGCCCGCGGCATCCCCACCTGGGCGCACTCGTCCCACAGGAGCCGGGTCACCCCGTCGATCCCCTCGCACGCCGACACCACGAACAGCGCGCAGTCGGCCGCCCGCAGCCCGGCCCGCAGGTCACCGGTGAAATCGGCGTAGCCCGGCGTGTCGAGCAGGTTGACGGTGACCCCGTCAACGACAAACGGCAGAAGGGCCAGGTTCACCGACCGCTTCTGCCGTAGTTCCACTTCGTCGAAATCGCTGGCCGTGCTGCCGTCCTCGACCCGCCCCGCCCGCGCGATCGCCCCCGTATGGGAGAGCAGCGCCTCCGCCAGCGTGGTCTTCCCGCTTCCTGAATGGCCGACAAGCACGACGTTGCGGATATTCGCCGCCCCGCCGCCGGCGCCGCCGGCCCCCGAATCCCTGCCCGCGCCTACCGCTCCCGTGCCTCCCGAGCCTGATGCTCCAGTCACTCTCGTCGCCTCCTCGCGCTCGATGAGCTTCCGTGTTCACAGAGTGAACCCGTCGGACGAGTTACCACAAGACCCCCAGGGGGAATCGATTGGGTAGCCGGCGGGTAACGGGCGGCCTGAGACGCAACGATCGCGGAAGGTAATGAAGCCAAAGCGGGACACACAAGCGCAGCGAGCGGAAACAAGACCCAAGTAAGATCTTGACCGGCCATGCTGAACTTCCTCCGTCCCGTCTTCGCGCGCCTGTTCAACCCGATTGTCCAGGGGCTCGCGCGAACCCCGGTGACCCCGAACATGATCACGGTCGCCGGCACCGTCGGCGTCTGCGCCGCCTCGCTCTGGCTGCTGCCGATCGGCGAGCTGCTCCCGGGCGCGTTGATCGCGACGTGCTTCGTCTTCACCGACATGCTCGACGGCCAGCTGGCCAGGATCAAGGGCAACTCGGGCAAATACGGCGCGTTCCTCGACTCGTCGATGGACCGGTTCGGCGATGCGGCCGTCTTCGGCGGCATCACGATCTATTTCATGCGCACAAACCACCTGCTCGCCGTGGTCAGCCTGTTCTGCCTGGCGGCCGGGCTGTCGGTCTCCTACGTCAAGGCGAGGGCCGAGGGCCTCGGCCTGAACGCCAACGTAGGCTTGATCGAGCGGCCGGAACGGCTGATCATCGGCCTGACCTCGATCGGCCTGTCCGGCCTGGGCATCCCCTACGTGCTCCAGATCGGCATGTGGGGCCTGGCCGCGGGCACCGCGCTCACCCTGTACCAGCGGATGCGAGCCGTCTACGTCGACGCCAAATCCCA
>DATCGA010000508.1:0-25850 GCA_036509215.1 Trebonia sp. | reverse complement strand
CCGACGCCGAGTTCGCCGCCGCCCTCACCGACGAGTTCGCCCTGACCCTCACCCCCGAAGAAATCGCCACCCTGCTAGCCGCCCCCACCCTCCGCCCCCGTCGTCGCTCCCGCCCCCGCTAGCTGATAACAGCAAAAAGCCTGGCTACTAAAATTATTGTGCGACCAAACATTCGGAAAGTGTATTGAAATGTCGCACGGTAATTCCTGGTCAGCCTATCTTTGGTAGATAACAGCAAGAAGTGCTGGCGTTACTCGATCTCGGTGGTGACCTCGGCCTCGGCCGCGTCGACGGCGGCGTCAACCGCAGACTGCTCCGGCAACTCGGAGCGCAGCCTGGTGAACCCCGGTAGGGCCCGGGCGACGGCGAACGCGCCGACGATGCACGCGAGCCCGCCGGATACGACCGACGCGGTGTCGCCGAAGGCGGTCGCGACCGCCCCCGCCTCCAGGTCGCCGAGTCGCGGCCCGCCCGCGACCACCGCCATCTGCACCCCCATCAGCCGTCCGCGCATCCCGTCGGGCCCGGCGAACTGGATGATCGTGTTCCTGAAGACCGCCGACAGCACGTCCGCCCAGCCCGCGACCGCGAGCAGCACCAGCGCCAGCGGCAGCCAGTGGGCGACCCCGAACGCGGCGATCGCGGCCCCCCAGACGAGGACCGCGCAGATGACCGCGAGCCCCTGGCGGCGGACCCGGCCGACCCAGCCGGTGGTGAGCGCGCCGAGCAGGGCCCCGGCCCCCGGCGCCGCGTAGAGCAGCCCGACCGTCGTCGCCCCGCCGCCGAACACGGTCGCCGCCAGCGCCGGGAACAGCGCCCGGGGCATCCCGAACACCATCGCGTTGACGTCGATGGCGTACGCGCCGAGCACCGGCTGGGACCGCCGCACGAACCGCAGCCCCTCCAGCGTGGAGCGCCAGCCCGGCCGCGTAGCGGTGCCGCCCGGCATCCCCGCGACCGACGGGGGCTGCGGCGACATCGTCAGCACGGCCGTCATCGCGACCAGGTAGCTGGCGACGTCGATCCAGTAGATGACGTGCACGCCCGCCCCGGCCAGCAGCAGCCCGGCGACGGCGGGCCCGACGATCGCGCCGGTCTGGAAGAGCGACTGGAAGATCGCGTTGGAGGCCGGCAGCAGTTCCATGCCGACCAGGCCGGGCAGCATCGCGTTCCTGGCCGAGCTGTCGATCCCGCTCTGCGACGCGGTGATCGCGGGGAGCAGGAACAGCGGCCACAGCGCGGGCCCGAAGTCCGCGTTCAGCGCCAGCCCGGCGCTGCTGCACGCGCAGATCCCCTCGACGATCAGCAGCAGCTTGCGCCGGTCGACCGCGTCCACCAGCGACCCGCCGAGCAGCGAGCCGAAGATCAGCGGGAACAGCTGCGCCAGCGAGACCAGACCCACCATCAGCGACGACCGGGTGATCGCGTACACCTGGAACGGCACCGCGACCGTCGTCAGCTGGTTGCCGAGCACCGACACCCCGAGCCCCGAGATCAGCGCCCGGTAATCGCGTGACCGCCGCAACGGGGTGATGTCGAGCAGAACGTGCCTGGTCACCCACTGCGATGCTCGTGGACTCATGCGTGACTCGGGTTGGCGCACATCCCCTCAAAGATAAGCCATAAGCCTCGCTAACGAATGCGGGCGACGGCCAGGGAGTTCCCCCCGGTCGACCGCGTCCTAGAGGCCGCCGAGATCTCGTCGATGACATCATGTGCTTATGGAGTCGCTCTCCGGGCTGCGCGAGCGCCGGGCCTTCGACTGCCGGCTGACCCCCGACCGGGCGCTCGGCTCGCTTGACGAGGCCGAGGGGTTCCTGCGCGAGCGGGCGCTGCTGACCCGGACCCCGGACTGCGCGCTGCCCAGTCTGTACGAGGCGTGCCACGAGCCGCCGTACCGGCCGGGCACGGCCGGCTTCGGCGCCTGGCCCGCGACCAAGTGGCCCTGGTTCGGCGCGCTGACCGAGCGCGGCCATCTCTGCGTGGCGGTCCACCGTGGCAAGAACCTCCTGGTCAGCGCCGAGGCGGCCGCGCTCCTTGACCCGATCTGCCGGGCCGAGACGGACCGGATGCGGGCCGAGAACCCCGGCTGGCGGCGGCTGCTCGACCATCTAGCCCGGATTGGCCCGTCTACCACCGAGGACCTGCGGACCGAGCTCAGCCTCAAGCGCCAGGAGCTGAAGGCCCTGCGCTCCCCGCTCGAGCGATGCGGCGTCATCGTGGCCCGCTCGGTCGCGATGACCTCCGGCCGCGACGCCGACGGCGGCGGCGAGCACCGCCAGGACAGCGAGCTCTCCCGCTGGGATCAGGCCTATCAGGGCCCGCCCGCCGCCGCGGCCGACCCGGCCGAGGCCCTCGCCGAGCTCGTCGTCGCCGCCGTCCGGGCCGCGGTCCTCGCCCCCGAGCCAGAGCTGCGCCGCTGGTTCTCCTGGCCCTGGTACTGGCCGGACACGCTCGTCGACGATCTAGTCCAGGCCGGCCGCCTCCGCCGCCTCGACGCCTACGTCGCGGCCGTCTAGCAATCCGAGGAATCCACGGGCCGCCACGGAGCAGGCGGCGGGCGATTTGTCGGCCGGGCCAACGCGGTTGCCCCTGATCGCGGTTAACCTGCTGGTATGTCCGGCCGAACAGAGTTCTCGGTGGTGCGTCGGCCGCTGCGGTGGGAGCTCACGCCCGCTGAAGCGCTCCGGCTGGTACGCGACGACGCGCATCCGGTGGCGCTCTTCGGGGCCTGGGCCGGCGGCGGCGTTGACATCGTCGCGGCCGAGCCGGCCGCCGTGCGCGGCGCCGCCGGCCCGCTGGCGGACGTCTTCGACCCGCCGCTGCCGGCGGTCAAAGACGGCGCCTTCGGCGGCGGCTGGATCGGCTACCTGGGCTACAGCGCGGGCGGCGAGGCGCTCGCCCCGGCCGGGCCGCGCCGGCTGCCCGCGTGGTGGTTCGGCTGGTACGACAACGTGCTGGTGCGGGACCGGGCGACGGGGGAGTGGTTCTTCGAGGCGCTGTGGACGGACGCCCGCGCGGCCGCGCTTGAGCGCCGCCACGCGGACCTGGTCGCCCGAGCGGCCGAGCCCGCGCCGGAACGCGGGTACCAGTTCGAGCCGTTCCGGCTGACCCCGGGAGCGGGCGGCCACCAGGAAGCGGTCGCGCGGGCGGTGGAGTACATCCGCGAGGGCGACATCTTCCAGGCCAACATCTGCCTGCGGGCGGAGGCCGAGTTCGCGGGCGACCCGCTCGACGCCTTCTGCCAGGCGTCGGCGGAGCTGCAGCCGCCCTACGCGGCGTTCATCGGCGTCTCCGCCGTACCGGCAACCGCCGCCAGTCCCGCCGCCAACGCCGCCGCCGGCACCGTCCCGGGCGTGACGCGCGCGGCCGTGGCGTCGCTCTCGCCCGAGCTGTTCCTGCGCCGGGCCGGCCGCACGGTCACGTCCAAGCCGATCAAGGGCACCGCGCGCCGCGGCGGGGACGCGGCGGAGGAGGCCGCGCAACTGGCCGAGCTCGAGCGGTCGGCCAAGAACCGGTCAGAGAACGTGATGATCGTCGACCTGGTCCGCAACGACCTCAGCCGCGTCTGCGTCCCGGGCACGGTCACGGTCCCCGACCTGCTCGGCCCCGAGCCCCATCCGGGCGTCTGGCACCTGGTCTCGACCGTCGAGGGCACGCTCGGCGACGGCGTCACCGACGGCGGGCTGATCCGCGCCTCCTTCCCGCCCGGCTCGGTCACCGGTGCGCCGAAGGTCCGTGCGCTCGAGATCATCGACGAGCTCGAACTGGCTCCACGCGAGTCCTACACCGGCGCGATCGGCTACCGCTCCCCGGTCGCGGGCCTCGAGCTCAACGTCGCCATCCGCACGTTCGAGTTCGCGGCGGCCAGGTGCTGGCTCGGCGCGGGCGGCGGCATCGTGGCCGACTCCGACCCCGAGGCCGAATACGCCGAGTGCCTGATCAAGGCCACCCCGCTGCTGGACGCCATCGGCGCCCGCCTCGGCCCCGCCACCCCGACCGGCCCCGCCACCGCCCCCGTGACCGGGCCGGCCGACGCGGACGCGCTGGCCCGGCTCAGGCCGCGCCCGTCGGCCGGCGTCTTCACCTCGCTCCTCGTCACCGACGGCCAGACCCGCGGCCTGGCCGATCACCTCGCCCGCCTGGCCTCCAGCGTCCGCGACCTCTACGCCAAGGATCTCCCCGCCAGGCTCGACTCCGACCTGGCCGCCTGCCTGGGCTCCGCCCCGACCGGCCGCCTCCGGATCACCGTCCGCCCCGTCGGCGGCCCCCTGCAGGCGACGATCGAGGTCGTCCCCCTCCAGCCCGCCCCGGCCCCGCCCGGCATCACCCTGCGGGCGGTCACCGTGGCAGGCGGAATCGGGGCGGTCAAGTGGCGCGACCGGAGGCTGCTGGCCGCGTTGAACGAGCAGGCGGGGACGGCCGCCGATGAGCAGCTGCTGATCACCGACGAGACCGGCGAGCTCCTTGAGACCGACCGGGCGAACGTGTTCGCGGTCATCGACGGCGTGCTGCTGACCCCGCCCGCCGACGGCCGCCTGCTGCCCGGCACCGTCCGGGCGGCGGTGATGCGCGCGGCCCGCGCTGACCGGATCAGGGTCGGCCAGAAGCCGCTGACCCTCGACGAGCTGGCCAGCGCGAGCGAGGTCTTCGTCACCAACGCGGTCGTGGGGGTCGTGCCGGTCACCGCCATCGGCGGCTGCCCCGCCAACTGGCGTCCGGGCCCGCTCACGGCGACCCTCGCCGCCGCCCTGGCCGCCCGCCCGCCGGACCCTCGACCGACTCGACCCAGCCGGCCGGGCCAGCACCGTATCGAACCCGTGGCCCCCAAGACCATAGCCACCACGGCTCCGAACGCCGCCCGGCCCCTCGTCGTCCTCATCGATAATTACGACTCGTTCACCTGGAACCTCGCGCATCTGCTGTCCACCAGCGGCGCGCGGGTCGAGGTCGTCCGCAACGACGAGGTGACCGTCGCCGAGATCGCCGCGGCGGCGCCGGCCGGCGTGGTGATCTCGCCGGGCCCGTGCGCCCCGGCCGAGGCCGGCATCAGCATCGACGCGGTCCGGTCGTGCGCCGCCGCAGGCACCCCGCTGCTCGGCATCTGCCTCGGCCATCAGGCGATCGCGGCCGCCTTCGGCGCGGCGATCGTCAGGGCCCCGCGCCCCGTGCACGGCCAGGCGTTCGACGTCGCCCACGACGGCCGGGGCGTGTTCGCCGGCCTGCCGAGCCCGTTCCAGGCGACCCGCTACCACTCGCTGATCATCGACGAGCCCACGCTCCCGCCCGACCTGGTGATAACCGCGCGAACCGGCCCGCTGCCGATGGGCGTCCGCCACCGGTCGGCGCCGGTCGAGGGCGTCCAGTTCCACCCGGAGTCGATCTTGACCTCCCGCGGCGCGGTGCTCATCGGGAACTTCGTGCAATCCACGATCCGTTCAAGCTAAAAATCTTTTCCCCCGAACGGTCCGTGGCCCCACCCCCGCCTTCCCCAGCCTCGAACAACGGGCGGCCCAGACGTTTGTGCTCGCTGATCATGACCGGACGGCCGGTCTCGATGAGAATCAATGCATGAGCGAGCTCACCGTCGGATTCGTCGGGCTTGGCAACATGGGCTGGCCGATGGCCGCCAACCTCCACGCGGCCGGGTTCTCGCTGGTCGTGCGCGATGCCGACGCGGCCCGGCAGGCGCGGTTCGCGGCCGAGCACCCGGACGCGCTGACGGCCGACTCGCCGGCCGCCTTCGCGGTCGCCGACGTGGTGGTGACGATGCTCCCGAACGGCGGGATCGTCCGCGACGCGCTGCTCGGCTGGGGGATCGCGACCGTGCTGCGCAGCGGCGCGCTGGTGGTCGAGATGAGCTCCTCCGACCCGTCCGACACGCTCCGGCTGGCGGCCGGCCTGGCCCCCGGCGGCATCGCGGTGGTGGACGCCCCGGTGTCGGGCGGCGTGCCCCGCGCCGTCAGCGGCGAGCTCTCGCTGATGGTCGGCGGCGAGGACGCGGACGTGGACCGCGCGCAGCCGCTGCTGCGGGTGCTCGGGGACCCGGCCAGGCAGTTCCGCACCGGCGGCCTCGGCACCGGCCACGCGATGAAGGCGCTCAACAACGTGATCGGCGCGGCGACCTACTGCGCGACCGCCGAGGCGCTGGTGGCCGGCCGGCGGTTCGGGCTCGACCCGGAGACGATGATCGCGATCATCAACGCGTCGACCGGGCGGTCGTTCGTGAGCGAGCTCGTGTTCGGGCCCGAGGTGCTGACCGGACGTTACCGGACCGGGTTCGCGCTCGGCCTGATGGCCAAGGACGTGCACATCGCCCGCAGCGTGGCCGCCGCGGCGGAGACGGACGCGCCGGTGATCGCGCTCGCAGACGAGCGCTGGGCCAAGGCGCTGGGCCAGTTCGGCCCGGCCGCCGACCAGTCCACGGCCCACCTGGCCTGGTGGGATGACCGCTTGGGGGAACAGTAGCGGGCGCGGCCCCACGGTCTAAACGGGACTAAACGGGCGATACCTTGGTTAAGAACTTCTTCAGTGAGCTGCGTCACTCCCGGTAGACGGCCTACTTAGGCAAGCCTTACCTTGGTCAGCGTGACTTGGGCAGACAGCGTTCCTAACCTCCTTATCGGGCTCCGTGAGGGCCTCGAAGCCGGCCTCGTGGTGACCATCCTGCTGGCGGCCGTGAAGAAGACGGCCGTGAAGAAGACGGCGGCGGCGCAGGCCGACAGCGACGGGGAGGCCCGCGCATCGACGGCGCCGATCTGGCTCGTCGTGCTCGGCGCGGTGACGGTCTCCGGCGCCTTCGCGGCGGTGCTGACGTTCTCGGTCAGCGTGCTGTCGAGCGCGGGCCAGGAGGCGGTCGGCGGACTGCTCAGCGTGTTCGCGGTCGGCCTGGTGACCGCGATGATCTTCTGGATGCGGCGGACCGCCGCCACCCTCTCGTCGCACCTGAAGGGCGAGGTCGCGCGGGCGGCCGCGATCGGCACCGGGGCGCTGACGATCACCGCGTTCCTGTCGGTCGGGCGCGAGGGCCTGGAGACCACCCTGTTCCTGTGGACGGCGGCGCGCGCCTCCGGCCAGACCGTCGCGCCGCTGGCGGGCGCCGCCATCGGCATCGCCGCCGCCGTCGTCCTGTGCTGGCTGCTCTACCGGCGGGCGGTCCACCTGAACGTGGGCGTGTTCTTCAACCGGACCGCGATCGCGCTCATCGTGATCGCCGCCGGCGTGCTCGCCTACGGCCTGGGCGACCTGCAGGACGCGAACTTCCTGCCCGGCCACGCGTGGATCGCGTTCGACCTGACCGCCCACATCGACCCGACCTCGTGGTGGGCGTCGATCATCACCGGCATCACCGAGCTGTCGCCGAAGATGAGCGTTCTCCAGGTCACCGCCTACCTCGCCTACCTCGTGGTGGTCGTCCCCGCGTTCATCAACGCCGGCCGCGCCGTCAAGCCGGCCGCGCGTCCCGAGACCGCGAGTCCGGAGGCAGCCGGCGTTGCGCCCGAGAGCGCGGCCACGCCTGAGCAGCGCCCCGTCCCCGCCATGGCCGCCTCGTCCTCGGCCGCGCCCTCTTCGGCCGATTCCTCCCCCACCCCCGGCCTGGGCCGTTGGGAGCGGCTGGCGGGCGGGCGCCCGTGGGTGGTGGCGGGCGTCCTCGTCGCCGTCCCCGCGCTGGCGGCCGGCCTGACGATCGTCGCCCTGCCGGCCGCGGCCGGCAACGCGGCCGACGCCGTGACCGTGTCCGCGACCGACTGCGCGCCCGAGTTCACCGCGGCCGAGTCCGGCAACCAGACGTTCACCGTGGCCAACAACTCCGGCCTGGCGGGCGAGATCAACCTCGACAACGCGGCCGGCGCGATCGTGGGCGAGATCGAGACGCTCGGCCCCGGCACCTCCGCGCCGCTCAGCGCCGACCTCGGCAACGGCACCTACGTGTTCAAGTGCCTGATGGGCTCGAAGGCGGCCACGGCCTCGCAGACGGTGCAGGTCACCGCCAAGACGGCGGCCGACGGCGCCACCCCGGTCGCCGTCAGGCCGGTCACGCCGGCCGAGCTGGCCCCGCCCAACAAGCTGTACCAGGCGTACGCCGCCGCCCAGCTCAAGGACCTCGCCCGCCAGGTCGCCAAGATCAAGACGGACCTCGGCAAGATGGACATCGGGCAGGCCAAGACCGACTGGCTGGCGGCCCAGCTCGACTGGGAGCGGGTCGGGGCGTCCTACGACAGCTTCGGTGACCTCGGCCTAGCGGTCGACGGGCTGCCCACCGGCTTCGTCAAGGGCGTCAACGACCCGGGCTTCGCCGGCCTGCACCGGCTCGAGTACGGCCTCTGGCACGGCCAGCCCGCGACCGAGCTGCTACCGGTCACCGACGTCCTGGCGAAGAACGTGGCCACCGTCGAGAAGAACCTGACCAGCGACGACCTGGCGGGCGACCCCATCCAGCTCCCGCTGCGGGTGCACGAGATCATCGAGGACGCGCTCCGCGACCACCTGTCCGGCATCGACGACGAGGGCGGCAACGCCGCCTACGCGCAGACCTGGGCCGACACCCAGGTCGACCGGGTGGTCCTCGGCGACGAGTCCGCGCTCATCAACGACCGGGACCCGGGCCTGGTGGCGACCGCGCAGAGCGAGCTCGCGGCGCTCGACTCGGCGCTGCTGGCGACCAAGACCAGCGGCGGCCGGTGGCAGTCGCTCACCGCGGTCTCGCCCGGCCAGCGCCAGCACGTGGACGCGGCCATCGGAGCCCTGCTCGAGACGCTCGCGGTCGTTCCCGACCTCCTTGAAGTTCCGCCCACGCACTGATCTGCCCCTGACTGGATCCTCGGCCGCGGCCGAGCGTCAACCCCAGGAGATTTTTCGTGAACATCAACCGCCGGAACTTCCTCAAGGGCACCGCAGCTGGCGCCGCAGGCACCGCGCTGGCCGGCGGCGTGCTGATCGGGGGAGCCCACGCCGACGCGAGCGCGGCCACCACCTCCGGCCCGGCGACCGAGGCGTCGTACCCGTTCCACGGCGCGCGCCAGTCCGGGGTGCTCACCCCCGGCCCGTCCGAGAAGCAGGCCTTCACCTGCGTCGCGTCCTTCGACGCGACGGCGTCGGGCAAGGCCGAGCTGGCCGACCTGATGCAGACCATCACCACCCGCGCCCGATTCCTCACCGCCGGCGGGACCCCGGCCGACCTGGGGGTCAGCCAGCCGCCGGCGGACAGCGACGTGCTCGGCCCGGTGATCCCGGCCGACGGCCTGACCGCGACCCTGTCGGTCGGCTCGACGCTGTTCGACGACCGCTACGGGCTGGCGGCGGCCAAGCCGAGCAAGCTGACCCCGATGGAGGCCTTCCCGAACGACGCGCTCGAGCCCGCCTATCTCGGCGGCGACATCCTGCTGCAGCTCTGCGCCAACCACCCCGACACGATCCACCACGCGATCAGGGACATCACCAAGCACACCCGCGGCGGCATGCAGCTGGCCTGGAAGATGGAGGGCTACAACTCGCCGCCCCGCCCGTCGGGCGCGTCGCGCAACCTGCTCGGCTTCAAGGACGGCACCGCCAACCCGACCGGCGCGACCGCGACCGACCTGGTCTGGGTGGACGACCCGGCCGAGCCGTCCTGGACCGCCAACGGGTCGTACGTGGTGGTGCGGCTGATCCGGATGCTGGTCGAATTCTGGGACCGGGTGTCGATCAACGAGCAGGAGACGATGTTCGGCCGGCGCCGGGACAGCGGCGCCCCGCTCGACGGCAACAGCGAGTTCGACACCCCGAACTACAAGGCGGACCCGCAGGGCAGCGTCATCCCGCTCGACGCGCACATCCGGCTGGCCAACCCGCGCACCCCCGCGACCGCCAACCAGCGGCTCATCCGCCGGTCCTACAACTACGACCTCGGCGTCGACGTCAACGGCAACCTGCAGACCGGGCACATCTTCATCTGCTACCAGCAGGACGTGGAGCGCCAGTTCGTGAACGTGCAGAAGCGGCTGATCGGCGAGCCGCTCATCGACTACGTGCAGCCGTTCGGCGGCGGCTACTTCTTCACCCTCCCCGGCGTGCGGAACGCGTCCGACTGGTACGGCCGGGCGATGCTGGCCTAGCCGCGGCCCCGCCGCCGGCGGGCGGCCGGTCCCGGCCGGAACCGGCGGGCGGCCGGTTCCGGCCGCGCCGCGATTCCGGCCGCGCCGGCGAGGATCGGGTGTACTTACCGTCGCCCGGTGACGGTAGCTACCCCCAATGTCGGGAATGGCCCGGCTGCCGCCGCTATCGCGCGGCGGTGGCGACGGCCAGCAGCCGCTGCCCCTCGGGCGGTAGCGGGTCGTCGGGTTTCCAGACGGCGGTGAGCTGCCTGGTCAGCGGGGGGCCGGCCACCTCGACGGCCACCAGCCGGCCGAGCACCAAGTCGTCCCTGACCGCGAGCCGGCTGAGCACCCCCGGGCCGACCCCGGCCGCGATCGCCGACCTGACGGCGGCGCTGGTCCCGAGCTCCATCGCGATCCTCGGGCGCAGCGGCGGGTCCTGGGCGGCGAGGTGATCGGTCAGCGTGTCCCTGGTGCCGCTGCCGGACTCCCGCATGACCAGCGGGGTCGCGGCGATCTCGGCCAGCTCCAGCGGCCGGCGGCGGCTCGCCCACGGGTGCCCGGGCGCGGTCACCACCAGCAGCTCGTCGTCGCGGACGTGCTCGGTGACCAGGTCCGACGGAAGGTGCGGGGTCTCGATGAAGCCGAGCCCGGCCTTGCCGTCCCGGACCAGCTCGAGCACCCCGGTCGAGTTGGCGACGGTGAGCTCGACGACGGTCGGCGGATAGCCCGCGGTCTGCCCGGCCACGTCCCGCGCGGCATCGGTGTGGGTGACGTTGCCTTGGACGATATTGCCTTGGGCGGCGCTGCCCTGCCGCGGGTTGGCTCGCCCGACGCCGGCTCGCCCGGCCCCCGCCTGCCCGGCCCCCGCTTGCCCGGCGCCGGCCTGCTCGACGCTGCGGAGCTCGACCAGCCAGTGCGGGACCAGGTGCTCGGCGATCGTCTGGCTGGCGGCGATCGCGAGCCGGTGCGACACCCCGGACCTGATCGAGCGCAGGCCCGCCTCGAGGCGGTCGGCGGCGTCGAGCACGTCCTCGGCCCAGCCGACCACCAGCCTGCCCTGCTCGGTGAGGTGCGACCCGGACGGCGTGCGCCCGAGCAGCGTCACCCCCATGGCCCGCTCCAGCGTGCGCATCCGCGCCGACAGCCCCTGCTGGGAGACGCCAAGGACCGAGGCGGCGGCGGCGATCGACCCCTGCCTGCCAACCTCCCGCAGCGCCCGCAGCGCGCCCAGGTCGTGCACGGTCTCGGTCATTGGTTACAAGCGTAACTTGTACCCGCGCTCGCGCTCGGCCGCCGTCCGCTGGTCACCGCCGCGCGGCCCGGCCGCGGCCGGGAATGCCCTCGCGGCCGATCAGCGCGGCGTCAGCCGGAACGCGCGGGCCCCGGACGCCCAGGCCAGGTGCAGGTCGGTCTGGTCGGGGTTGCCGGCCGAGTCGAGGCCAACGTGGTTGAACTTGGCGAAGGTGTGGTTGTCGCGGCACATGACCGCGTAGGCGTCGGTGACGGCGCGCTCGTCCGTGAGGACCTCCACATCGGCCTGCCGTCGTCGGCCCTTGAGGCGGATCGCGATCGCCTCCCCGGTGCGCAGGTTCCGGCCCCAGCCGAACGGCGTGCCGATAAGCAGGTCGCTCTCGCTGCGGGTGTAGGCGACCGGGAGCGTATAACGGCGCCCGGACTTGCGGCCGACGATGTAGAGCGTGACCAGCCTGCCGCCCGCGAGCCTGCACACCAGCGGCGTGCGCAGCAGCCCGCGCACGATGCGATTCCCCAGCCTCTGCATGGCCATGGTCTGCGCGCGCGGGCTCGGCCGCACGGCCGGACTGCCCGTCACCGGCTCGTTGCTCATCTGCTGCTCCTTGTCGTTTGTTACCTCGGCCCGGTCCGGGTCGTCTATTGGTATGACGAACCAAGGGAAAGGAAGGTAACAGTGGACACCGCAGACGGGTCGACCGCCCAGTTCCAGGCGCACAGCGCGCACCTGCGCGCCGTCGCCTACCGAATGCTCGGCTCGCTGAGCGAGGCCGACGACGCCGTCCAGGAGACCTGGCTGCGGCTGAACCGGTCGGGCGACGGGGTGGAGAACCTGCGCGCGTGGCTGACCACCGTCGTGTCCCGCGTGTGCCTGGACATGCTGCGGTCCCGGGTGGCCCGCCACGAGGAGCCGCTCGACGCGCACGTGCCCGACCCGGTGGTCACGGCCGCCGGGGACGATCCCGAGCAGCATGCGCTGCTCGCGGACTCGGTCGGCCTCGCGCTGCTGGTCGTCCTGGACACGCTGTCGCCGTCGGAGCGGCTGGCGTTCGTGCTGCACGACATCTTCGCCGTGCCGTTCGAGCGGATCGGGCCGATCCTGGACCGGTCGCCCGCCGCCGCCAAGCAGCTGGCGAGCCGGGCCAGGCGCCGGCTCCACGATGTCGGCTCGGCGGCCGAGGCCGAGACCGATCCTGCCCGCCAGCGGCAAGTGCTCGACGCGTTCCTGGCCGCCTCGCGCGACGGCGACTTCGCGGGCCTGCTGGCGGTGCTCGACCCGGACGTGGTGCTGCGGGCCGACGTCGGCTCCGGCCCGTTTGGGCCCTCGCGGCTGCTGCGTGGCGCGTCGGAAGTAGCGGCCCAGGCCATGAGCTACGCGCCGATGGCGCGCTTCGCCCATCCGGTGCTCGTCAACGGCACGCCAGGGCACCTCATCGCCCGCGACGGGCAGCCGCTGGTCGTGATCGGAGTGACCAGCCGCAACGGCAAGATCACCGAGATCGACATCCTGGCCGACCCGGACCGGCTCAGCCGCCTGAACCTGGCCGGCCTAATCAACTAGGCCGTCGGTTACAAGGGTTACTTGTACCCCCACAAGGCCGGTCGGTCTTCTCCCAGGTCAGCGCCAGCGCGACCCTGGAAGGGCCATGAACGCCGTTACCCGCCCGCGCGCCTCCGCCGCCCCGGTTAGCTCCGCCGCCCCCGTTACTTCCGTGGCGTCCGCTGCCTCCCCGGCACCCGCTGCCTCCCCGGCACCCGCGCGGTCGTTCCCCGACCGGGCACGAGGCGTCCTCCCTGGCCTCGCCCTCGCGGTCGCCGTCGCCGCCGTGGCCACCGTCGTGGGGCAGCACGTGCCGCTGGTCGGCAGCGCCGTCCCCGGTGCGGTGATCGGCGCGGTCATCGCGCTCATGATCAAGCCCGGCGCCCGGCTCGCGCCCGGCATCAAGTACGCGAGCACGTTCCTGCTGCAGTGCTCGGTGGTGCTGCTCGGCACCCAGCTCTCGGTCGCCGAGGCGGCCCGGGTCGGCCTGTCATCGCTGCCGGTGATGCTGGGCACGCTGGCGGTCTGCCTGAGCGCGGCCTGGCTGTACGGCCGGCTGCTCGGCATCCCGCGCGACCTGCGGACGCTGATCGGCGTCGGCACCGGGATCTGCGGCGGGTCCGCGATCGCGGCGGTCTCCCCGGTGATCGAGGCCGCGTCGACCGACGTCGCCTACGCGATCTCGACGATCTTCCTGTTCAACATCGCCGCCGTCCTGGTCTTCCCGCTCATCGGGCACGCGATCGGGATGAGCCAGCAGTCGTTCGGCCTGTTCGCGGGGACGGCGGTCAACGACACCTCCTCGGTGGTCGCCACCGCGACCACCTACGGCGCCGCCGCGGCCAACCACGCGATCGTGGTCAAGCTGGTCCGAACCCTGATGATCATCCCGATCTGCCTGGGCCTGGCCGGGCTGACCGCCCGCAGGCAGCGGGCCGAACTCGAGGCCCGCCCCGCCGCCCACCAGCTCGAGCCGGCCCTAGTCGGCGTCGGCGTGGGCGTCGGCGTGGGCGCCGGGTTCGCCAGCACCAGCACCGGCAGCACCGGCAGCACCGGCAGCACCAACACCAGCACCAGCACCGGCAGCGTCGGCAAGATCAGCGGTAACGCCGCCATCGGCACCGGCAGCGGCACCGCCGGCGAGGCAACGGCTTCACCGTCCGCGTCGGCACCCGCCCGGCTGTCGCCGTTGCGGGTGGTCAAGCTCGTGCCGTGGTTCCTGATCGGCTTCGTCGTCGCCGCCGGGCTCAACTCGGCCGGCCTGATCCCGTCCGGCAGCCACGGCGGGCTGCAGCACGTGTCGGTCTTCCTCGTCGCCGTCGCCCTCTCCGCGATCGGCCTGTCCACCAACGTGCCCGCGCTCCGCAAGGCCGGCCCGAAGCCGGTGCTGCTCGGCGCGCTGCTCTGGATCACGGTCGCCGTCGCCAGCCTGGGCCTCCAGACCCTCACCGGCACCATCCGTTAGCCCCAACGTCGCCGTATAAGATCATCTTTTCGAAATCCATGGCGTTTCCGGGACCATAGCCCCGGAAACGCCAAGTATCTTTTGGATCTTCGCCCTCGATCCATGTCGGCTACGCCATCGACAGGATCCGGAGCCGGATAGAGACGCTCACGGTCCGTTCGATCAAACGGGTTTGATCTGCCGGGGCCGGAAAACTTGCATTAGACAGATCGGTCTAGCTACAATATCGACTAGACAGAACGGTCTACCTAATACAAGGAGCGTGTCATGAGCGCCAGCAGTGAACTCCCGGTACCGGTCGCCCTGGTCACCGGCGCCACCAGCGGGATCGGCCGCGCGGTGGCGCTGAAGCTGGCCGCCGACGGCTTCTCGGTCCTGGTGCACGGTCGTGACAAAGCCCGCGGCGCCAGCGTGGTGGACGAGATCGTCGCCGGCGGCGGCCACGCCCGGTTCGCAGCCGCCGACCTGACCGACGCGGCCGACATCGAGCGGCTGGCGGCCGAGGCGGCCGACGTCGACGTCCTCGTCAACAACGCGGGCTTCTCCTGGTTCGGCCCGACCGCCGACCTGACCCCGGCGACCTTCGACGCGATGTTCGCCGCCAACGTCCGCTCGGCCTACTTCCTGGTGGCGGCGATCGCGCCGCTGATGGCCAAGCGCGGCGCCGGCTCGATCATCAACGTGGGCAGCATGGCCGGCCAGATCGGCCTGGCCGGGGGAGCGGCCTACAGCGCCACCAAGGCCGCGCTCGCGTCGCTGACCAGGTCCTGGGCGGCGGAGTTCAGCCCCCAGGGCGTTAGGGTGAACACTGTCGCCCCCGGCCCCGCCTACACCGACGGCGCGGCGCCGGAGCGCACGGCCGCGCTCGGCCGCACCACCCTGCTCGGCCGCGCCGCCGAGGCGAGCGAGGTCGCCGAGGTGATCGCGTTCCTCGCGTCGCCCAAGGCGGCCTACATCACCGGCGCGGTCATCGCCGCCGACGGCGGCCGCACCGCCGTCTGACAACTCGCCCGCCATCCGTCCGGACCGGCCAAACGCAAGCGCAAGCGCAGGAGGCGCCAGAACAATGAACGAGAGCACCGACGCCGTGTACGTGCCCAGCCCCAGCGAGCGGGTCCGCGACCAGGTGGCGCGGTACGAGGCCACCGGCGGGGCCGAGGGCGGCGAGCTCGGCGGGCTGCCCGTGGTCATCCTCACCACGACCGGCGCCCGCAGCGGGAACACCAGGAAGAACCCGGTCATGCGGGTGGAGCGGGACGGCGTCTATGCGGCGATCGCCTCCTACGCAGGCGGCCCGGAGGATCCGCAGTGGTACCGCAACCTGCTCGCGCACCCGTACGCCACCGTCCAGGACGGTCCGCAGGTCCGCCGCGTCCGCGCCCGCGAGCTGTTCGACGACGAGAAGCAGGGCTGGTGGGCCGTGGCCGACGCGCTCAACCCGAACTACGCCCGCTACCGCGCCACCGCCGGCCGTGACATCCCGATCCTGGCCCTCGAGCCGGCCGAGTGGGCCGACGAGGTCGGCTAGCCCGACGGGCCCAAAACCCGTCGCTGCCGCACGAACGTCTGTGGCAGATTATGGCCCATGGTTCTCGACGAATTCCCCCGTCAGCTGGCCAGGACGAGGCGCTTCTCCCTCGGGGTCCCGCGCGCGGTGACGATCTCGCCCGACGGCGGGCGCGTCCTGTTCCTGCGCACCAGCGGCGGGGAGGACCCGGTCAGCCGGCTGTGGCTGCTCGACCTGGCCGCCGAAGACACCGCCGAAGACACCGCCGAAGACACCGCCGAGCGGCCGCTGGCCGATCCGACCGCTTCCTGGAACGTCGGGTCGGGCGAGGTCCCGGAGGCGGAGCGGATCCGCCGGGAGCGGATGCGCGAGCTGTCATCGGGCATCGTCGCCTACTCGGCTGACGAGGCCTGCACCACGGTCGCGTTCGCGCTCGACGGCCGGCTCTGGGCCCTGCCCGTCCCGGCGCACAATCAGCCGGCCCCGTGGCCCGTCCCGAGGCTGGTGCCGACCGCGGGGCCGGTCACGGACCCCCAGATCGACCCGACCGGGCGGCGAGTCGCGTACGTCACCGACGGGGCCCTGCACGTCGTCGACCTCGGCACCGACGTCGACCAGCTGCTTGCCGCGCCCGAGCACGAAGAGGTCGTCTACGGTCTCCCCGAGCACGTCGCGGCCGAGTCCATGTACCGCTACCGGGGCTTCTGGTGGGCGCCCGACGGCCGTCAGCTGCTGGCCGCGCGGGTCGACAACGAGCCGGTCCTGCAGTGGTGGATCGCCGACCCGGCCAACCCGGAGGCCAAGCCGCGCGCGATCCGCTACCCGGCCGCCGGAACCGCCAACGCCGACGTGTCGCTGCACGTCCTGCGGCTGGACGGCTCCAGGACCGAGCTCGACTGGGACCGCAAGGCGTTCGAGTACGTGACCGCCGCCAGCTGGGACGCGCACGGGCCGCTGCTGACGGTGCAGAGCCGCGACCACCGGACGGCGCTGATCCTCGCCGCCGACCCGACGACCGGCGCGACCAGGCTGCTGCACGAGGACCGCGACCCGGCCTATGTGGCGCTCACCTACGGCGCGCCGCTGCGCACCGAGGCCGGCCGCCTGGCGCACGCGTCCGACCGAGGCGACAGCCGGCGTCTCCTCATCGACGGGGCCCCGGTGACCCCGGACGGGCTCCAGGTCCGCGAGCTCAGCGCCGCCGACGGCGAGACGGTGTACTTCATCGGCTCGCAGGAGCCGACCGAGGAACACCTGTGGCGCTACCACCCGGAGCAGGGCCTGCTCCGACTGAGCGACGCGCCCGGCGTGCACAGCGGCACCGCCGCAGGCGGCACCGTGGTCCGGTTCGCGCGGACCGAGGCCGGCGACACGATCACCGCGACCCGGCGCGGCGAGGCTAAGCCGCACCCCATCGCCAGCCTGGCCGCGGAGCCCGTGCTCAAGCCGAGGATCAGCTGGCTCACCGTCGGCCCGCGCGAGCTGCGGGCAGCCCTGCTGCTGCCCTCCTGGTACGAACCGGGAACGAGGCTCCCGGTCCTGATGAGCCCCTACGGCGGGCCGGCCGTCCAGCTGGTGATGCGGACCCACAGCAGCGCGTTCGGCGAGGACCAGTGGTTCGCCGAGCACGGCTTCGCGGTCCTCGTCGTGGACGGTAGGGGAACTCCGGGCCGGGGGCCTGCCTGGGACAAGACGGTGTACGGCGACGCCCTGTCCGCCCCGGTCGAGGATCAGGCGGACGCGCTCAAGGCGGTCGCGGAGCAGTTCCCCGACCTGGACCTGAGCAAGGTCGGCATCCGCGGCTGGTCGTTCGGCGGCGCGCTGGCGGCGATGGCGGTGATCCGCAGGCCGGAGGTGTTCCACGCCGCCGTCTCGGGCGCCGCGCCGCACGATCAGCGACTGTACGACACGTACTGGCGGGAGCGGTCCCTCGGCCATCCGGACGAGAACCCGGACGGCTACGACCGGTCCTCGACCATCACCCAGGCCGGCCAGCTGACCCGTCCGCTGCTGCTGATCCACGGGGTAGCCGACGACAACGTCGTCGTCGCCCACACGCTGCGGATGTCGTCGGCGCTGCTCGCGGCCGGCCGCCCGCACCAGGTCCTGCCGCTGTCCGGCGCCACCCACACGCCGACCGACGAGAACACGGTCAGCCAGCTACTGCGCCATCAGCTCAACTTCCTCACCGACGCGCTCGCGATCACCCCGCCAGCCGGAACGCAAGCTCGGTGACCCACTTGTCCATGTCCGGCTCCTGGGCCGGGTCGGACTCGTAGATCTCGAGCCGCGCCCCCACCGCTGGCCGTCCTCGGTCTCCGCGACATCCCAGGCCAGCCCCTGCTCGGCCGCCCACGCCAGCAGCGCCGAGGTCGCGTCGGCCAGGCCCGCCGGATGACCGGTGTACCGCACGGTCGCGTACCGTCCGCCCGGGATGACGCCGGCCAGCACGCGGTCGTCACCCGGCATCGCCGCCGCGACCGCGGTGCCGGCCTCGACCTCGAGCCGCCGTTCCATGTCGATCACGTTGTACTTCCAGAACGGCGCCCCGGCCGCCGCCCCGCCGCGGGCGGCGAGCCAGCCGAAGACCTCCTTGTTGAGCGGCGGCACGACCGCGCCGAGCTCCTGCATGGTGACCAGCGCCCTGATCGCCACGTAGGGCTGATCAGCGCGCTGAACGACTCTCGGCTCCGTCAGCATGTTCTCACCTTAATGACCAGATGAGCTCGAGCTGAATGTTGTCGGGATCACGGAACACCACGGCCGAATACGGAAACGGCTCCCGCGCGTTGGCCCGGTTTGCGTGCAGCCCGATCACGCCTCGATGTCGGTGACCGTCGCGGAGAAGTGATGGATCCCGGTCAGGCCCGGTGCCGTGTCTTCCGCCATTGCCCACCTCCGGCTCACCCTGACCCCATCGTGAGCGGCCGGCGTCAAATCCAAAAGATCAAAATCAGGATTTTTCCGAACGGTCCGTTGACTCCGCCTGGCTCGCAGACCATTTCTCCCGGCGGTCTAGCCTGCTTTCCTGGCGACGCCGCCGTGCGCAGAGACGGTGCCTTCTGAGGCCGCCGCCGCCTGCCGCAGCACCGGCGCCGGGTCGCGCAGGTCGGCCTCGATGTAGGTCGTGGCGCCCTCCCGGGTGCCCCGCATCAGCGCCTGCGCGTGCCGGAGCACGATCGGGTCGTTGTCCACGTAGACGACGCGCGCGGCCGGGTTGACGGGAGGAGCGGGACGGCTAGCGCCAGCCGCGCTCGTGGCCCCAGGCGCACAGCGCGAGGGTGCCACGGGCCTCACCGGGCCGTGCCATGATCGGACATATGCAGTTCTTTTGCACCATCCGGTCGATGGGCGGCCCGCTGGCGATCACCGACAGCGAAGGAAAAGAGCACTATCACGCTAGGACCGTTCCTGATATCGGGGAAAGGCTTGCACTTCTGGCCGCTGATGGCGGCGGCCAGCTCGCGGCCATTGTGCGCGAACCTATGACGGGCGGGTTCGAGGTGCTCATCACCGGCAAGCGAACGGCCCTGGTGCGGTTTCGCGGGCTGGTCAACGTGCAGTGCCTGATTGAGACTCCGGACGGCGGCCTCGTTGTGACCGGTGACGTCCCCGGCGGGACGTACAAGCTGTACCCCAACGCGGACCTAGGAGCGGAGCCGCTGGCCGAGGTCGTGCGCAGGCGCGGGTCCAACGTCAGGTACGAGCTGGGTATCAGCGTCGCTGACGGAGAGGATCTGGTCCGGCTCCTCGCCACGGTGCTCAGCATCGAATACCTGTGCGAGGACCGTCGTACGGAAACGAGCGACCTGCGGACTGGGTTGAGGGTTTTCCTGCGGTTGATCGGTATGCATCATTAGCCGCAGGAGGCGTGTGCACAACCCGACCTACAACGGTCGTTGTCCACGTAGACGACGCGGGCGTCGGGCGCGATGGCCTGCGCGACCTCATGGGTGTTG
This sequence comes from Trebonia sp., assembly GCA_036509215.1. Taxonomy (GTDB): domain Bacteria; phylum Actinomycetota; class Actinomycetes; order Streptosporangiales; family Streptosporangiaceae; genus Trebonia. The sequence goes on along the minus strand of DATCGA010000508.1, from coordinate 6,052 downwards.
TCGGCCGAGGGGATGCCGGTCCCCAGGTCGAGGAAGTGCCGAAGGCCGGCCTCGGCCGCCAGGTAGCGAACGGCCCGGCCGAGGAAGGCCCGGTTCGCGCGCACCCGGGGCGGGTGGGCGACGCTGACGTCAATCCCGAGATCGGGATTCCAGCGCTGGTCGCCCGTTGTTTCCGTCATCGCGCACTCCGCCCGTGGGATCTCTCCGGAGAGACGAATAGGGACGGATCGATCGTAGTGCTTTTCACGGGGGCGGGGCGGGCATGAAGTCCGGCCCGTCCGCCGTCTCGACCAGGAGCCACCCGAAGGCCTCGAGCGTGATGTCGCCGCGCGCGCCGAATGCGCGCAGCAGGTCGGTCACCCCGCCGTCGGGCAGCGAGGAGGCGACGTCATCGAACAGCTCGGCCGGGACCAGGCCAAGCTGCGTGGCGACGAAATAATCGAGGGCCAGCCCGACCATCAGGTCGCGGTCGTCACCGCCGCGGACGGCCCCGGCGATCGCGGTCGCCAGCAGCGCGTCCCGAAGCAGCGCGGCCGACCCGCGTCGCAGCGCGACGGTCACGCTGCGGGCGCCGTAGCGGCCGAGAGCGGTGGCCTCACGGTTCACCATGGGGCCCAGGAGGTCGACGCTCACCCCGTCACGGGCCAGGTCGAGAATCGCCCCGGCGTCAGCGTCTCCGTCAGCGGGAATCCGCTCCAGGTTGGGCTTCACGCCACCATCATCGCCCACGGGTACGTTTGGGTGACCAGCCGAACGAGAAGACGGGAGGCCGCGGGCCATGATGCGGATCGTCGTCCTGTCCGACACGCACGCTCCCCGGCGCTGGAAGTCCTGCCCGCCCGCGGTCGCGTCGCAGCTGCGCGGCGCCGACCTGATCCTGCATGCCGGCGACGTCTGCACGGCTGCCGTGCTCGACGAGCTCTCGCAGTACGCGCCGGTGACCGCCGTCGTCGGCAACAACGACGGCCCCGACGTCGCCGCCTGGGGTGCGGCCGAGACCGCTGCGCTGATCCCCGAGGGCCTGCCGGTGGCGATGATCCACGACAGCGGCCCGGCCGCCGGGCGGCTGCCCCGGATGCGGGCCAGGTTCCCCGAGGCCGAGCTGGTCATCTTCGGCCACTCGCACATCCCGCTCGACGCCGCCGGCGGGACGCTGCGGATCTTCAACCCCGGCTCGCCGAGCGACCGTCGCCGCCAGCCGCACGGCACCCTCGGCGTCCTCCGCGTCGCCGACGGCGCCCTGATCGAAGCCCGCCTGGTCGAGGTCACCTAGAGATCATTGTCGAGCCCTTGGCGTTTCCGGGATCATGACACCGGAAACGCCAAGTACCTTGTCGGTCAGGCCGGGATCCGCTCGTCGAGCCAGTCGAAGATGCGCTCTGCCCGCAGCCCCGACGCGGCGGGCTCGCAGTGCGAGTCGGCCCCCTCCTCCTCGGTGAACGCCTTCGTCTCCCCGGCGAGCCGGTCGAACAGCTCCCTGGACTGCCCCGGCCAGAACTGCTCGTTGTCGGGGTCGGTGACCAGGACCGGGGTCGCGATCTGGGCGATCACCACGTCGCTGAGCGCGTAGTCGCGGGCGGCCGAGAAGAAGTCGTAGGGCGCGCTGACGCCGTAGGGCCGCATCCGCATCGCCAGCAGCGACCGCGTCGACGCCGAGATCTTCAGCGTCCACTCCACGTACCGATCGAACTTCTCCCGCTCGCCCTCCTCGAGCAGCTTGATCATCACGTGCGGCAGGTGCCCGAGGATGATCGTCGAGACGTCGACCACGCCCGGATCGGCCACCGCGGCGGCGATGCGATGCTCGAACGCGAGCGCGCGCGGCACCCAGTACCCGCCCTGGCTGACGCCGAGCAGCGCCAGCTTCTCCTCGTCGACGTCGGACCGGGCGGACAGGAAGTCGACCACCGGCGTGATGACCTTCTCCCAGTCCGGTCGGAACGCCAGGCCCTGCCGCACCAGGGCCGCGTTCTGCCCCGGCCCGTCGAACGTCATCGCGTTCCAGCCCCGCCCGAGCGCGGCCGCGATCCCGCCGGTCCACGCGCCCACGGCCGAGCCGTCACTGCCGTTGTTGAAGATCAGCGTCCGCCGGGCCGCGCCGGCCTGGCCGGCGCGGAAGAAGTAGCCGGGCAGCGTCGTCCCCTCGTAAGGGACCTCGATCCGCTCGGCGACCGCCGGGCCGAAATCCGCCAGGTCCACGAACCGGTCCCAGGCGGCCCGGTGCTTCTCCCACAGCGACCCGAACAGGTCCGGCTCCCCGGCCGCGTCGGCCGAGTACGTCGCCAGCGAGTAGTACAGCGACCCGCGCAGGTACTGGCCGGCCGCCGAGCGCGCCCGGCCCGCCGCCGCGCCGGCCGCCGCGAGCTGGGCGAGGCGGTCAGCGGTGGCGGTCCACTCGTCGACCCACGAGCGCGCCCGGCCGTCATGGATGCGGTCAACGGTCGAGAGCACCTCGCCCACGTCCGCCGCCTGCCAGTAGACCGAGCCGAGGGCGATCTCGGTCAGGAAGTTGAAGTCATCGTTCTTGAAGAATGGCCGCATCCGCAATCTCCCCCCACGGCCGGCCACGGACCGGGCCGGCTACTGTCACTCTCCCCCCGGTTCTGTGAGGCAGAACCCGCGCGCCGGCGCCGGACACCCGCCGAGCCGGTCCCCTAGTGTCGGCATCCCTAGGGTGGTCTCGGCGGGAGGTCCGGCGTGAGGGCAGAAGATCCCGATGGCGTCGAGCGCGGCGACATCGCGATGGAGTGGGGCAGCGACGCGCTGGCGGAGCTGCTGCGCCGTCTCGGCCTGCCCCACGTCGCGCTCGTCCCCGGCTCGAGCTACCGGGGTCTGCACGACAGCCTGGTGAACTACAACGGCAACCGTGACCCGCAGCTCCTGGTCTGCCTGCACGAGGAGCACGCGGTCGCGATCGCACACGGCTACGCGAAGGTGACCGGGCGGCCGCTGGCGGTCGCGATCCACAGCAACGTCGGCCTGATGCACGCGAGCATGGCGATCTACAACGCCTACTGCGATCGCGTCCCGATGCTGATCATCGGCGCTACCGGCCCGGTCGACGCGGCTAGGCGGCGACCGTGGATCGACTGGATCCACACTGCGGGCGACCAGGGCGCGCTGATCCGGCCGTACACCAAGTGGGACGACCAGCCCATTTCGGTCGAGGCGGCCCTGGACTCGCTCGCCCGCGCGTACTCGATCACCCGCCAGGCGCCGTCGGCGCCGACCTACGTGTGCCTCGACGTGAGCCTGCAGGAGCAGCCGCTGGCCGCCCGGCCGGCGATCCCCGACGTCGAGCGGGACCGGTCGCCGCGGTCGCACGGGCCGGACGCCGCCGCGGTCGCGGCGGCCGGCGAGCTGCTGAGCCAGGCCCGCCGCCCGCTGTTCCTGCTCGGCCGCCTCAGCCGCGATGAGCAGGACTGGGATCGCCGGGTCGCGCTGGCGGAACGGCACCGGGCGCTGGTGATCACCGACCTCAAGACCGGCGCGGTGTTCCCGTCCGCGCACCGGCTGCATCCGCATCCGCCCGGCCTGTTCCTGTCGGCCGAGAACGCGGAGCTGATCGGCGCGGCTGACCTGATCATCAGCCTCGACTGGATCGACCTGGCCGGGACGATGTCGGCGGCGGCCGGCCTCGGGCGTCCGCCGTCGGCGCGGATCGTCTCCTGCTCGACGGACGCGGCGCTGCACAACGGCTGGTCCAAGGACTCCTTCGGGTACCAGCCGGTTGACCTGTCGATCCCGGCCGATCCCGACCTGCTGGTGCGGGCGCTGATCGAAACCGGCGGGCCCGCCAAGCCGAGCGAGTGGCCGGCCGGCGACCGCACCACCGCGACGACCGCAGCCGACGGCGGCGACGACATCTTCATGCACGGCCTGGCCGACGCGCTGCGCGACGCCCTGGCCGACCCTGACGCAGAGGCCTGCCTGGTCAGGCTGCCGCTGGGCTGGGCCGGGGCCGACCTCGAGGTGGGCCATCCGCTCGACTACCTCGGGCTCGACGGCGGCGCGGGCATCGGCTCGGGGCCGGGGATGGCGGTCGGCGCCGCGCTCGCGCTCGAGGGCAGCGGCCGCCTGCCGATCGCCGTTCTGGGCGACGGCGACTTCCTGATGGGCGGAACCGCGATCTGGACCGCAGCCCACTACGGGCTGCCGCTGCTGATCGTGGTCGCGAACAACTCCTGCTACTTCAACGACGTAGTGCACCAGGAGCGGGTGGCCAGGCAACGCCAGCGGCCGACCGGGAACTCCTGGATCGGCCAGGCCATCACCGACCCGGACCCGGACCTGGGGGCGTTCGCCCGCTCGCTCGGCTTCCAGGCCGGCGACCAGGTCCGCAATCGCTCGGAGCTGCCCGCCGCGCTGGCGGCCGCGGTCGCCGCCGCCCGCTCCGGTCAGTGCGCGCTGGTGGACGTGCGGGTCCGCCCCGACGGCTACGCCGCCCTCGGCGGCTAGCACCGGGCCCAGCACGGCCGGCCCGGAAGACACGAAGAAACTCGGAGGTACTTTCAGCCCGTGGAAGCGACACTCACCCCCGCCCTGGTCGACGGCGAGCGCGTCGGCGCGGTCGCCGGAGCCACCCTGGACGTCATCAACCCCTCGACCAATAAGGTCATCGGCCAGATCCCGCGCTGCGACGAGCGCGACGTCGACGTCGCGGTGGCCGCCGCGAAGCGGGCCGCGCCCGGCTGGCGCTCGACCGAGCCGCAACTGCGCGCGGCCGCGCTGCTCGCCTTCGCCGACGCGATCGAGGCACGCGGCGAGGAGCTGTCGCGGCTCGACTCGCTCGACAACGGCAGCCCGCTGCACGAGATGCGCAACGACATCGGCCTCGCCACCAGCCAGATCAGGTACATGGCGGGGCTGGCGCTGGAGGTGCGAGGCCGGACCATGCCCGAGACCCCCGGCCGGCTGCACTACACCGTGCACGAGCCGTTCGGCGTGGCCGCCCGGATCATCGCGTTCAACCACCCGCTGATGTTCGCCGGCACCAAGATCGCCGCCCCGCTGCTGGCCGGCAACACCGTGATACTCAAGCCGTCCGAGTTCACCTCGCTGTCGGCGCTGGCGATGGCCGACGACCTGCAGCGGCTGTTCCCGCCCGGCGTGGTCCAGGTCCTGACCGGCCTCGGCGCCGAGGTCGGGGACGCGCTGGTCAGGCATCCCGGCATCCCCAGGATCGCGTTCATCGGCAGCGCCGCCACCGGGCGGCGGATCCAGGCCAGCGCCGCCAGCGCTTGTGTGAAGACCGTGACCCTCGAGCTCGGCGGGAAGAACCCGATCGTGGTCTTCCCCGACGCCGACCTCGACCTGGCCGTCGAGGGCGCGATCCGGGGCATGAACTTCACCTGGCAGGGCCAGTCCTGCGGGTCGACCTCGCGGCTGCTGGTGCACCGGGACTGCTACGACGACTTCGTCGCCCGGGTGGCGGAGCGCATCGCCGCCATGCGCCCGGGATCGCCGCTCGACCCCGCCAGCGACACCGGCGCGATCGTCACCAGGCAGCAGCTCGACAAGGTGCTCTCCTACATCGAGGTCGGCAAGAGCGAGCGCGCCCGGCTGGTGACAGGCGGCCAGCGGCTCACCGAGGGAGCCCTGGCCGAGGGCAACTTCGTCAGCCCGGCCCTGTTCGCCGACGTCGACCCGTACGGCCGGCTGGCGACCGAGGAGATCTTCGGGCCGGTGCTGGCCGCGATCCCGTTCGGCGACTACGACGAGGCCCTCGCGATCGCCAACAGCGTCGAGTACGGGCTCACCGCGAGCGTCTTCACCCGCGACCTGCGGACCGCGATGGCGTTCTCCCGCGATGTCCAGGCGGGCTACGTCTGGGTCAACGAGACCGCCAGGCACTTCCTCGGGGCGCCGTTCGGCGGCGTCAAGAACAGCGGCGTCGGCCGGGAGGAGGACCTCAGCGAGATCGAGTCCTACACCCAGCTCAAGAGCGTCAACATTCGATTCTGACGATGGCGACGTCCCATCGTGACCCCCGTGACCCCCGTGACCCCCGTGACCCCCGTGACCCCCGCGGCTGGCCCGACTCAGCCGGCCG
>DATCGA010000507.1:0-2278 GCA_036509215.1 Trebonia sp. | reverse complement strand
GAGTGGGCCGAGCTCGCAGGCCGGGCCGACGCCGGAGCCGCCGCTCGCGGCAGGCCTCGCTCGTTTCGCCCGCGGCTTGCGCGCCGACGACATCTCCCCCGCGGCGGCCGGGCACGTCACGACGCTGACGCTGGATGCCATCGGCTGCGCGCTGGCCGGCTGGAAGGCCGAGGAGACGCCCTGGGTGCTCGCCGCGGCCCGCCGCATTGGCGGCAGCCCCGGTCTCGGCGACACCACCACCATCATCGGCGATGACCGGGCTGCGCCCCCGCTCACAGCGGTCCTGGCGAACGCCTACCTGAGCACCGGGATCACGGCCTGCGACGTCTACATCCCCTCGCACTGTCACCTCACCCCCGAGGTCGTGCCGGCAGCGCTCGCCGTCGCCGAGGCCGAGCATGCCTCGGGCAGCGCGCTGCATACCGCGATTGCCGCCGGCCTCGAAGTTGCCAGCAGACTGCTGCGCGCCATCGACTATGCCGAGTTCCGCCGCCGCGGTTGGCACTCGCCCGGAGTCATCGGCCCGGTGGGCGCGGCCACCGCCGCGGGGCTGCTGCTTGGCCTCGACGAGGCCAGGCTGCGGGCGGCGATGAGCCTCGCGGTGAGCCAGGCGGCGGGTACCTTCGCCTCCTGGCCGACCACGGCGGTGAAGTTTCACCAGTCACGGGGCGCGGCGGCCGGGCTGCTGGCCGCGATGCTGGCCCGCGAGGGCTTCGAGGCGTCCGCCGAGCCCTTCGACGCCCCCGACGGCGGGCTGCTGCACTCCTATGCTCCCGGCCAGCGTGACCTGGCGCTCAAGGACCTTGGCGTCGAGTGGGAGCTCGAGCAGATCTCGATCCGGCTGTGGCCCGGCGCGACGCCGGTTCAGGCCCTGCTCACGGCGCTGATCACGGCAGAGCGGGAACTGCCCGCTGCGTCTGATGTCAGCGAGGTGGAGATTCGCGTCCCACCGCCGATCTACGCGGCGCACCGGGGCGTCGCCCAGCCCGCGGGCACCTTCGAGGCGCTGCTTTCCTTCCACTACGCGGCGGCCGCGACCATCCTGCACGGCCGGTTCGGCATCGACCTGACCACCCCTGAGCACCGCACGGACCCGGAGCTGACCGCGTTCATCGCGCGGCGTGTCAGCTTCCTGGCCGACGACAGCGTCCCGAGCGGCGCGGTAGTGGTGACGATCAGGACCCGCGACGGCGGCAGCCGCGTGCTGCGGACAGACCATGCGCTCGGCACGCCGCAGTGCCCGGCGCCCGAGTGGCGCGTCCACGAGAAATTCCTCAGTTACGCCACGCCGCGGATCGGGGACGCCGCATCGGTCCTGCTTGACCGGCTCGCCCACCTGGACGACGTGCCCGACATCGCGGACCTGCTCAAGCTCACCAGGCCCGGTGGCCTCGGCGGCGAGACCCGGTGACCGGCCTGCCGCTGGCCGGCTGCACCTTCGGCTGGCTGCATCACGCGCCGCTGGCCGACGCGCTGCGCGCGCTCAGCCAGCACGGCCTGCGGGCGGTTGAGCTGACCACCGCGCCGCCGCACCTGTTCACCCCGCGCTTTGACCGTTACGAGCGGCTTGAGCTAGCCCGCTTGCTGCGCCGTCTCGGCCTCCAGGTGGTCTCGGTCAACCCGACCTTCGTCGATATCAACCTGATTAGCACCAACCCGGAGCTCAGGGAGGCGAGCGTACGGCAGCTCATCGCCGAGATCGAGCTAGCGGCCGACCTTGGCGCCCCGTATGCCGTGGCCGTACCCGGCCGGCGCCACCAGCTCGCTCCCGTCCCCGGCGACGCCGCCCGCGCCGTGCTCGACGATGCCCTGGCACGCCTCACGGCACGAGGGACAGAGCTTGGCGTGACCATAGCCCTGGAGAACAGCCCCTACGGGTACCTGGGCACGTCGGCCGAGCTGCTTGAAGTGGTGCGGCAGTGGGACACGCCCAGCCTGCGGGTCACCTATGACGTCGCCAACGCGCTGGCGCAGGAAGACCCGACTGACGGCGTCGCCCGGCTCGCCCCGTACCTGGCCCTGGTGCACGTCAGCGACACGTGGCGGACTCGGTGGGCGCACACCTCGGTCGGCCGCGGCGATGTCGACTTCGCGGGATTCGCCGCGGCGCTCGGCGCGGCCGGCTTCACCGGACCGACCGTCTACGAGCTAGCCGACGGTGAAGACCCGGCTCCCCGACTGAAAACCGACCTGACCGCGCTCGAAGCCGTCGGCTGGTCTCCGTCTTAGGAGTAGACAGTGCAGCAGAAGGTCGACGTCCTCGTGGCGGGCAGCGGCG
>DATCGA010000506.1:0-6016 GCA_036509215.1 Trebonia sp. | reverse complement strand
ACGCGCACCTGCTGCTCGAGCGGAGCGCCGACGGTGCCGACGCGCGCGCGATCCGCGCCGCGATCCAGGAGCTGACCAGCCGCGCGCTGGCCGCGGGCACGCTGAACCCCGGCGTGACCGTCGGCGACGTGATGTCACTGGTCTGGGGCATGCGCGGGCTGACCGAGACAGCCGACGAGGTCGCGCCGGGCACCTGGCAGCGGTTCCTCGACATCCATCTGGCCGGCCTGCGCGCGCCGGGCCCGCTCAGCGCCACACCGTCGATGTCACCCGGCCAGCTGGCGGAGCTGCTTCCCCGTCCTTAGTGGTAGCGACTTGACGGCACGTCGTGCGACGAGTTGCCGCCGGAGAAGTTGCTTTGTGTTCGCCTCGGCGCCTTCTCGCGATGTCTGTGGCCTTCTCCCGTCAGGATTGGGTGTATTAAACGGCAAATAACGACGGTAAGTACATCCAATCTTTCTCGCCTCGTCCCGTGGGTGCCGGAGTGAGGCGGTGGCGGCATTTCTGGAACGGAAAACGACCAATTTCCGACAAGGCCGAGCACCCGCTCGGGGCGGCAGCTGGCCGCCGCGGCCGGCGCCGCGCCGATGGCTATGGCGGCGACGCCGGCCGGTACTCGCGGATCGGTCGCGACTGCGGTGATCAACGATCATCGGCTTCTCGGCGCTGACCGCGGCGGAGGTTCCCGTCGCCCGGCCGGCCGCCTGCGGGGAGTCCAACCGCGCGATAGCGGAGCACTTGTTCCTGTCGCCGCACACCGTCGACTCGCACCTGCGGAGTATTTTCGGCAAGCTCGGAATCAGTTCCCGGACAGAGCTAGCTCACCTGGCAGCCGAGCGCGCAAGCCGCTCTCACTCGCGACCAGCTGCCTAGAAGGCTGTCAACCTGAGGACACGAGACGTTGCGGGCCGGGCGGAGCAACGGTCCGTTCGAGATGACGGGTTTGATCTCGCTTTGTCTGGCGGGGAGTTCGCGGCTGGGGCGGGTGAGATAGCGTGGCGGCATGGCCAGCGAAAATTCGACCAGGCTTGCGGTGCTCATCGACGCCGACAACGCGCAGCCGTCGATTACCGCGGGGCTGCTCGCCGAGGTCGCCAAGTACGGCACCGCGCACGTCAAGCGGGCCTACGGCGACTGGACGGCGCCGCAGCTGAAGGGCTGGAAGGACCAGCTGCTGTCGCAGTCCATCCAGCCCATCCAGCAGTTCGCCTACACCCGGGGCAAGAACGCGACCGACGCGGCGATGGTGATCGACGCGATGGACCTGCTCTACTCGGGGCGATTCGACGGGTTCTGCATCGTCTCAAGCGACAGCGACTTCACCCGGCTGGCGGCCCGGCTGCGGGAGTCGGCGCTGACCGTGTACGGGTTCGGGGAGCGGAAGACCCCCAAGCCGTTCGTGGCCGCGTGCGACAAGTTCATCTACATCGAGAACCTGACGTTCGACGACAGCGACGAAGACGAGGAAGAGACCGGCGGCGCGATTCGCGCCCCGGGCGTCTCGGCCCGGCCCGCCCGGCGCAAGCCCGCCACCGCGGCCGAGCTCAAGAACGACGTCTCGCTGGTGACGTTCCTGCGCAACGCGCTCGAGGCGGCCTCGGACGACGACGGCTGGGCCCCGCTGGCCGGAGTCGGGAATATGATCACCAACCAGCGACCGGACTTCGACCCCCGGAGCTACGGGTACGGGAAGCTGAGCGATCTCATCACCGCGACCACGCTGTTCGAGACCGACCGCCGCAGCCCGGGCGACGGGAAGCAGCCGATCATCTACGCCCGGCTCAAGCGGCGGCGCCCGGCGCCTAAGCGGGCCACCGCCGTCAAGGCGGTTGCGCCGCTCAAGTCGTTACGCAGCCGACCGGCGCTATAGCGAGTCGATCCACTGGGCGAAACGGACCGCCTCGCGGTCCATGAGGTTCGGGTCGCGGAAGGCGTTGGCCAGCAGCGCGGTGCCCTGGTACCTGGCGACGGCCTCGACGGCGAGATCGCGGCCGTCCGCGCGGCCCATGGCCTGGAACTGCCGCGCCGCCCAGTCGACCGGGACCCGCATCAGCTCTGCGGTGATGCCCGGGCCGTCGGCGCGCTTGTCCAGTTCCGTGCAGAGCGAGCCGCGCGGGCAGCCGTACCGCGCGATCAGCTCGCTCTGCTGCGCCAGACCGCCGAACACCGCCTTCAGCCGCTCCCGCGGCGTGGCGTAGGCGCCGTCGATCGCAGCCAGCATCGCGGTTGCCTCGTTCAGGTGCGCCTGGTAACGGCGCCCGACCACGGCTGGGGCGCGGGCGCGACGATCGGCGAGCTCACCGGCGCGGCGGTACTGCTGGTCGCGTTCGCCGTGAACGAGCTGCGGGCGCCGAACCCGCTAGTGCCGCCGTCGATCTTCCGTATCAGGGGCCTCGGCGCGGCCGACGCCGTGCAGGTGCTCGCGATGGCCGGGTTCTACTCGGTGTTCTTCTTCGTCACCCTGTACCTGCAGAATGTGCTCGGCTTCTCCCCCGCCCGGGCCGGCGCCGCCTACGTCCCGGTCGCGCTGCTGGTCACGGTCTGCGCGATCATCGGCTCCGGGTTGATAACCGGCTCGGGAGCCGGCCGCTGATCGTGGCGGGGGCGCTGATCGCGGCCGGCGGGGTGTACTGGCTGTCCCGCGTCCCCGCGCACGGCTTCTACTTCACCGACGTGTTCCCCGGCATGATGGTCATGGCGCTCGGGCTCGGCGGCGTGTTCGTCGGCGTCCAGACCGCGGCCAACGCCGGCGTGCCGCCGTCGCTGGCCGGGCTGGCGAGCGCCCTGATCAACGCGTCCTTCCAGGTCGGCGCGGCACTCGGGCTCGCGGTGCTGTCCGCTGTGGCCACCTCGCGCACCCTTTCGCTGTTGGCCGCGCACGCGACGCCTGCGGTTGCCCTCTCCTCCGGGTTCCACCGGGCGCTGCTGGTCGCCTGCATCTTCCTGGTCGCCGCGGCGGTGATCGGTCTGCGCGCGGCGAACACCCGGGGCGAGCCGACGGGCGAGGTGACCGAGGTAGCCGAAGGACGGGGTCAGGCCGCCGTGCGGCGGGTGTAGAGCCGGGACGCCGCGACGACGGCCACGATCAGGATGGCCGCGCAGTAGCCGGCCGCCAGCAGCGCCTCGTGGCCGACGGAGGCGCCGGTTGAGGTGCGTCCCATCCAGAGCCCGCGCATGGTCTCGATGACCGGCGTGAACGGCTGGTTGGCGGCGATCGGGCGCAGCACCGCGGGCAGCGTGCGGGCGGGGACGAACGCGGTCGACAGGTACGGGATGAACATCAGCACGAACGTCGCCCCGGTGGCCGCCTCCGGGCTCCCGACCAGCAGCCCGAACGCGGCCGCGAGCCACGACATCGCGAGGATGAACGCCACGATCATGGCGACCGCCGCCAGCCACCGGACCGGCGAGTCGGTCGGGCGCCAGCCGACGCCGAGGCCGACCGCGATCACCAGCGCGGTCGCGAGCAGGTTACGGGCCAGGCTGGCGACGATGTGCCCGGCCAGCACCGACGAGGCGTGGATCGGCATCGAGCGGAACCGGTCGACGATGCCGCTGCTCATGTCGGTCGCCACCACCACCGCGGTGGTGCCGGCGCCGAACCCGGCGCAGAGCACGATCAGGCCGGGAACCACGTAGTCGACGTACTTTCCGCCGGTGTTGAGGTCGCCGCCGAAGATGTAGACGAACAGCAGCATCAGCACGACCGGCAGCATCAGCGCGGTGAAGAACGCCTCGGGGTCGCGGAGCGAGCGGCGCATGCAGCGGGTGATCATCACGCTGGTGTCGCTGAGGGCGTAGGCGGTGGTCATCGGGCGCTCGCAATCTCGTCGGTGCGGCTGCCGTCGGTCCGGCTGCCGTCGGTCAGGTTCAGGAACACGTCGTCGAGGCTGGGCCGGTCGACCGACACCCGCGCGGCGGGCGCCCCCGCGGCCTGCAGCAGGCCGAGCAGCCGGTAGACCGCGGCGGCGGAGCCGTCGGTGCCGACCTCGACCGTGCGCAGCCGCTCGTCGGCGCCGATCGCGATGACCTCGCGCAAGGCCCGCTTGTAGTCGGCCTGGTCGGCGAACTGGAGCCGCACGACCTCGCCGCGCAGGCTCGACTTGAGCTCGTCGGCGCTGCCCTCGGCCACGATCCGGCCGCGGTCGAGCATCGCGATCCGGTCGGCCAGCACGTCCGCCTCGGCCAGGTACTGGGTGGTGAGCAGCACCGTGACGCCCTCGTCGGAGAGTTTCCTGACCGTCCCCCAGAGCTGCTCCCGGCTGCGCGGGTCAAGGCCGGTGGTGGGCTCGTCGAGGAAGAGCAGCGCGGGCCGCACGATCATGCTGATCGCGAGGTCCAGCCGTCGCCGCATGCCGCCCGAGTAGGCCTTCACCCGGCGGTCGGATGCGTCGGCGAGGCCGAACTCGGCCAGCAGCTCGGCGCTTCGGGCGGCCGCCTCGCGCGGCCGCAGGTGCAGCAGCCGGGCCATCATCCGCAGGTTCTCGTCGCCGGTGAGCATGTCGTCGACGGCGGCGTACTGCCCGGTGAGGCTGATCGACCTTCTGACCCCGACCGGGTCGCCCAGCAGGTCGTGGCCGGCCACCGTCGCGGTCCCCGCGTCCGGGCGGATCAGGGTGGCGAGGATGCGGACCAGGGTAGTCTTCCCGGCGCCGTTGGGACCGAGCAGGGCGAAGATCGACCCGGTCTCGACCGCAAGGTCGACTCCGTCGAGGACTACCTTGCCGCCCTTGCCGGCGCCGCCGAAGGACTTGCGGACGCCCTCGGCCTTAACTGTGTATGCCATACACTTAATGTATACTCGATACACAGTTTAGGCAAGCGGCCGTGGTTTTCCGGCCGGCCAGGCGGAGGAGTACCGTACGGGCATATGGCACAGGAGAAAGTCCCGCTGCCGTCCGGCCTTGACCTGCTGTGGGGGCGGCGCGAGGCGGGCAAGCGCGGCCCCCGGCCGGGGTTGTCGGCCGACGCGATCGTCGACGCCGCCATCCGGCTGGCCGACGCCGAGGGCCTCGAGGGCGTGTCGATGGCGCGGGTCGCGGCCGAGCTCGGCTTCACCACCATGTCGCTCTACCGGTACGTCGCCAGCAAGGAGGAGCTCCTCCAGCTGATGTGGAACGGCAGCGCCAACGGCTCCGAGGGCCTGGTGCTGGAGGGCGACGGCTGGCGGGCGCGGCTGCGGATGTGGGCCACCGTGCAGCGCGACATGCTCGACCGGCATCCGTGGCTCACCCAGATGCCGATGGCGGCGCCGCCGATGGCGCCGAACTCGCTGATCTTCGTGGAGCGCGGGCTCGGGGCCATGGACGGGACTCCGCTGGCGGATCAGGACAAGCTGCGGTTCATCGGCCTGATCAGCTCGTACACGCTGAGCGAGGCGCGGATGGCCAACGACGCGCTGCGGGCCGCGCGGGACGCGGCGGCGGCCGCGGCTGCGGACGGCGGGGCCGAGCCGGCACCGCCCTGGACCTATGACGCGCTACTGCGGGAACTGGCGGACGAGCAGACCTACCCCCGGCTGCACCGGATCGCCTGGACTCCGCCCGACGACGACGGCTCGGGCGCGGGTGGCAGGGCGCCGTCGGAGCGCGAGGAGTTCCTGTTCGGCATCGACCGGATCCTGGACGGCATCCAGGCCTACATGGACCGCGGGTAACGCCAGATCCAGGCGCACTCCCCAGCTCAGGGCGGTCACGTAATTGGTGCTGGCGGAGGATCCGCCGAGCTGCCACAGGCCGACCGCGATCAGCAGCAGTCCGGCGACGGTGAGTACCTTCCCGCCCACCAGCCGGCCCATGGGAGTGGTCGGCGTCAAGGGCGGCGAGCTGCCCGACATCACGATCCGGCGCGCGTGGACCGCCGCCCGTGCCGAGGCGCTGACCGAGGAAGAACAGGCGTCACCGCTCGCCAAGCGGATCTACGATCTCCGTCACGCCTGCCTGTCGCTGTGGCTCAATGCCGGGGTGCCACCGACTCAGGTAGCCGCCTGGGCCGGGCACAGCGTCGAAGTCCTGCA
>DATCGA010000505.1:0-15682 GCA_036509215.1 Trebonia sp. | reverse complement strand
GCCCTCGCGAAGTTCCCCGAGATCGCCTACGCGATGGCCACCACCGGGCCGACCAACCTCGCAGCCTGCGCGGTCTGCCGCTCGCAGGAGGAGCTCTACGCGTTCCTGACCAACAAGGTCGGCGCGCTCCCGGGCGTCGAGCGCGTAGAGACCGCGCCGGTCATCCGCACGGTCAAGCAGGCTTCCCCTATCGCGGTCCCCGTCAGAAATTAAGACCAAGATCATTTGTCCGAACGGACCCTGCCCTCCGCCTCATCCGTTCGGGCCGCGTCTGGATCGCTAGCTGACCCCGCACGCGGTCTTGAGGGTCTGGATGTCGCTGTTGACCTGCTGCACCGCGCGCTTCTTGCTGTTATCTGACGCGGGAGCGTGGGCGAGCTTGCTAGGAGACCGAGTCGGGGACGGTGGACTCGACGGTGGCGGATGACGGGGCGGAAGGGGCTGCCGGGGTCGGCTTCGCGCGGCGGGGGGCGAAGCCCAGGCCGGCCGCCATGCAGGCGAAGGGGATGACCGGGATCAGGTAGCGGTAGTCGAAGTCGGCGACCATGATCGGGATCACCAGCAGGGCGACGGCGGTGACCCACGGCAGCATCGAGGTGCCGCGCGGTGACCAGCGCAGTCGGACCGAACGCAGCGTCCGGAACGACAGCGCCGCTCGCAGCCATTTGCCCCGTCGCCAGGCCGACGCGGACACCGAGATCACGCCGCCGAGGCCGACCAGGAAGATCACCGCCAGCAGCGGGCCCCAAGTGAAGACCACGCGCTCGTAGAGCAGGATCGGCACGGCGAACACCTTGTTCACGACGCCGGGCGCCTGGTGGCCGTAGGCGAGCCAGTCCGAGTACGCGCTGTGCGAGGGGATGTCCGAGCCGATCCAGGACTTGTTCTTCGGCGGCAGCGTGGTGTAGCCCTTGCTGGTGGCGGTGGGCGCGACCGCGTAGTGCGTGTGGAAGCTGTAGTAGAAGGTCGTGCCGGCCCCCGGGTAGGCGATCCGCGGGATCCCGAACGACAGCCCAACGCCCTTGACGACCGTCTTGACGTACTGCAGGGGCTGCTTCTCGATCGCGCGCTCGGCGAAGCCGATGAGCAGCGTGTCGCTGGCCGGGGTGACCGGGCTGAAGCCCTTGTTGTGCGGACTGTTGTGGATGTACGGGTTCTCCCAGACGAAGTTGCCCGGCGGGGTCCGGTCCGCGATCGCGTCGGTCGGGCAGATCTTCGCCTCGGCCGGGGTCGGCTGGATCACGGCGCAGTTGGCGAACGAGGACACCCGGCCCCAGAGGAAGAACCCCTCCGCCAGCGATATGTCGTACTTGTGGTACTGCGGGTAGTAGTCGTGGAACCAGCCCGCGTAGGCGGCGTAAGGGACCAGCGAGGCGACCGCGAACGCGATCGCCATCAGCCAGCCGCGCAGCGTCTTCCACGACATGCCGCGCAGCAGCAGGAAGAGCGGGAACACCGCGTACATGACCTCGCCGTCGGTCCGCACCAGCGCCGCGCAGCCGGTGACCAGGCCCGCGACCAGCATCTTCCACCAGACCGGGCGGGGTTTCCACAGCAGCATGAGCATCGCGACCATGAGCAGGAAGGTGAACAGCGTCTCGGTCATGATCATGTGCTCGTCCTCGATGATGTAGCCATCGAGGAGCTGCGGCAGCGAGGCCACCGTCGACCACAACTTGGAGACGCCGTTGCGCCGCAGCAGGACGTAGATCATCACCGCGACGGCCAGCCCCATCAGGTGCTGGATGGTGACCACGAGGGTCAGCGAGTGGAACGGCAGCAGCGCCCGCAGGAAGAACGAATAGCCCGTCGCCTTGGACAGGTTAGGCTGCGGGCGCAGCGACGCGCCGAGGTAGACGAAGGAGTCGCCCCAGAACCAGAGCGCGCCCGGGTAGCCGAGGATCGTGATCAGCCGCAGCAGCGCGCCCGCACCTAGCGCCCATGAGAACAGCCTGTTCTCACCAGCCAGTTGGCGCAGACGAGGCAGCAGCAGACGCGGATTCACGACCATGATCCTATCGGGGCGAATCACACGGCGTGTTCACTGCGCCATACCTGTGACGCGTTTCACGCCTAGAGTGAACTATTAATCGCAGCATTAATATTTTCATCCCTTGCCGGTTTCATGGCGCCGAGTCCGGGGCGGCGACCGTCACCACAGGTACTATCTGTCTGGGAAGGGAGTACTATGCCGCCGCACGGTTACGAGCGCCCGACCCGCCCCGGGTCGCCGCCTGGACCGCCCGTACCGCCGGGCATGCGACCAGGCATGCCCCAAGGCCCCCGGCCGCAGCAGGACCCCCGGATGCCGCGAGACTCGCGCGGGCAGCAGGATCCTCGGGCCTTTCACGATCCCCGCCGGGATCAGGATCCGCGGACCCGGCCGGAAGCGCGCCAGCAGGATCAGCGCGGAGGCCAGGACCCGCGGCGGCGTGACGACCAGCGCGGGCTGCGGGGCACCCGCGAACAGCAGGACCCCCGCACCCGGCAGGAACCGCCCCGGCAGGACGCCCGCGCCCGGCCGGAACCGCGCGATCAGGACCCCCGCACCCGGCCGGAACCGCGCGATCAGGATGTCTTCGCGCGCCCGGACCTTCGCGGGCGCGGAGACGCACACGCTGAGCAGGACGCAGACCGCGGGCCGGCCGCCGTGCCCGATCTCCACCCGGTCTCGGCCGCGCGGATCGAGCAGCTCCTCCAGGACGCCCAGCGGCAGATCGCCGAGTACGTGAAGGCCGCCACCGCCGAGGCCGAGCAGCGCGCCGGGCAGATCAGGGCGGCCGCCGAGTCGTACGCGTCCGGCCTGCGCAGCTCGGCCGAGTTCGAGATGGCGAGCACCCGCGCCGAGGCCGAGCGCGAGGCGGCCAAGATTACGGCGGCGGCCGAGCGCGAGCACGACGACATCGTCCGCGCCGCCCGCCGGGAGGCCGACGACATCCGCCGCCGCGAGCAGTTCCTGCTCGAGCAGTCCGAGGCGCTGCGGTCCGAGGCCGAAGCCGACCTCGAGGTCGAGATCGCCGCCCGCCGCGAGGTGGCCGAACGGCAGGAGGTCGAGCGCCTCGGCGACGCCCAGGAGGCCACCCGCCAGCTGGTCGAGGAGGCCGAGCGGCGCGCCGCCGACGCCGAGCAGCGGGCCGCCGAGGCCGTTCAGCGGGCCGAGCAGGCCCGGCGCGACGCGGAGGAAGACGCCAAGAAGGAGCTCGCCGACGCGCACCGCAAGGCCGAGCTGATCATCGCCCAGGCCAAGGACGACGGCAAGCAGGTGCTGGCCGACGTCGAGGTCGAGGCGGACAAGCGCCGCGGAGCCGTCAAGCGCGAGGTCGACGAGCTGACCAAGCAGAAGGCCGACATCGACGGCCAGCTGGCCAAGATGCGCCAGGTCTTCGCCGTCGGCGGCGCGTTCCTCGACACCCCCGCCGGCTAGCCCGTCGGCGCCGCGGGGAGTAATGCGGCCGAGCCGCAGCGTCAAGCGCCTCGCTTCTTGCTGTTATCAACGGGAAGCGGCTTGGCGGAGGATCGCGGAAGTTTTGCACCCGCATCGCGTGCTTTTCTTCCGCCAGGAAACAAGTCTCCATGATCTCTTGGTCTGCGCGAGCGCTTCTTGCTGTTATCGGCTCGTGAGCGGCCCGATTGGGGTGGAGGCGGCCGACGGCGGGGCATATGTGGCGCAAGTGGCGTGGGTGGTGCATGGCGTGGGTGGCGCATGGGGTGGTGGCGCATGGGGAGGGCGGCGCGCGGGGGCGCTTGTTGCTGTTATCTGGCGGCGGGGCCCTGGTTGGCCCAGGTTTCCAGTTCGGCGACGAAGGCGGCCGCGTGCGGGGCCCAGGCCAGGCTGGCGCGGGCGTAGGCGTGGGCGCGCAGGCCCATCTGGACGCGCAGGTCGGGGTCGGCGTCCAGCTTCAGGATCGCGTCGGCGGCGGCGCGGGGGTCGTTAAAGGGGACGACGAAGCCGCCGTCGGCCGCCTCCACCAGCTCCGCCGCCAGCGGCAGCGGGGTCGAGATGGCGGGGACGGCGCGGGCCATGTACTCGGCGATCTTGGTCGGCATGGAGTGGCGGAAGTTCGCCTCGTCCTGCAGGAGCGAGAGGCCCGCGATGGCGCCCTCGACCAGACGCAGGGCGTCGGCGTTGGGCACGAAGCCGTGCCAGTGCACGTAGTCGCCGGCGGCCTCGATGTGCGCCCGGGCGGCGCCGTCGGCCTGGCCGATCAGCTCGACCGCGATGCCGTGCGGTTTGAGGAGCCGCCCTAGCTCCACCATCTCGGCCGAGCCCCGGTCGGGCGAGAGCCAGCCGACGTAGACGACGCGGCGCGGGCCGGACGGCGGCGCGGCCTCCAGGGGCACGAACGTGGTGTTCGGCACCACCGGGTGGGTCGACGCGAAGCGGTCGTTATAGCCGTGCTCGGCCAGCAGCAGGTGCAGGCGGCGCTCGGCCAGGTGCTCGGCGACGTGCACTCCCCCGGCGGCGACCGCGCGCAGCCAGGCCGGCAGCCACGATTTGGTCGTCAGCGCGGCGGCGGTGTCCTCGTGCACGTCCCAGACGGTCGGCGGGCGGCGCCGTCGCGGCGGCAGCACCAGCAGCAGCTCGGGATCGTGCACGAGCAGCAGATCGGCGCCGGCCGCCTCCGCCGCCATCGCCGCCCGGGCGGCCCGCAGGGCACCGAGCCGGCGCCGACCGACCGCGCGCGGGATCGTGACGGTGCGCAGGGTGCCCGGCTGCCGGTGGCCGTCAGTCAGGGCAGACGCCGACGCCGAGGCGGGTGAAGCTGCGGCCCGCTCGCGCACCCCGGCGTCAGGCTTAGCCAGTTCGGGAACAGTCGAAGCACGCGACCGTTCGGGAAAACCTTGATCTTGATCTTGGACCGGCCGTTGCCCCGGCTCGCCGTGCGGGGCGATGTAGGTGACGTCGTGGCCCGCGTCGAGCAGGGCCCGGATCTCGCGGTAGAAGATCCGGGCGTCGGCCGGGTGGTGCACGACCGTGCAGACGACGACGCGCACCAGAGGGCCTCCTTTAAAGCGGGTAAACCGATTCTCCGGAGATCTTGCCACGGGTGTCGAAGAGCAGGTGCGCCTTCGCGGCGATGCCGGCCAGGTCGTAGTCGGTGTGCGCCTGGAGCAGGATCGTCAGGTCGGCGGCGGCGTCCGGCGAGGCCGCGCGGGGGACGTCGCGGCCGTCGACCTGCCAGCTGTCCACGTACGGGTCGTGGTAGCTGAGCACCGCGCCGCGCTGCAGCAGCTTGCGGGCGATCGGGCGGGCCGGGCTCTCCCGCTGGTCGGCGATGTCCTTCTTGTAGGTGACGCCCAGCAGCAGCACCTTCGCGCCGTTGAGCGGCTTGGCGTCGGTGTTGAGCAGTTCGGCCGCGCGGTCAACGACGTAGCCGGGCATCCGGGAGTTGATCTCCTGGGCCAGCTCGACGAAGCGGAACGGGTGCTTGAGCTCGGCCCGCACCTTGTAGGAGAGGTAGTTCGGGTCGATCGGGATGCAGTGGCCGCCGACGCCGGGGCCGGGGTAGAACGCCTGGAAGCCGAACGGCTTGGTGGCGGCGCAGTCGATCGCGTTCCACAGGTCGACGCCGAGCTCGTGGCAGAAGATCGCCATCTCGTTCACCAGCGCGATGTTGACGTGCCGGTAGGTGTTCTCCAGGAGCTTGGACATCTCGGCCTCGCGGGCGGTCCTCGCCCTGACCACGGTGTCGCAGATGGCGCCGTAGAAGTTCGCCGCCGCCTCGGTGCAGGCCGGGGTGAGGCCGCCGACGACCTTGGGGGTGTTGCGGATGCCGTAGGTCTCGTTGCCCGGGTCGATCCGCTCCGGGGAGAACGCCAGGTGGAAGTCGATCCCGGCGGTCAGCCCGGTCGCCTTCTCCAGCATCGGGCGGACGATCTCGTCGGTGGTGCCCGGGTAGGTGGTCGACTCCAGGACGATCAGCCCGCCCGGCTTGAGTATCGCGGCGGCGGAGTCGGTCGCGGCCTTGACCGCGGTGAGGTCCGGGCCGTCGGACTCCGAAAGCGGGGTGGGCACGCAGATCACGGTCACGTCGGGCGCGTTGGCGCCGGTCAGCTCGGCCAGGTCGGCGGTGGCGCGGAAGCCGCCCTCGACCATCGTCTCGATGTCGCCGTCGGTCAGGTCGTCAATGTGGCTGCGGCCGGCGTTGAGGCCCTCGACGGTCGAGGCCTTAACGTCATAGCCGGTGACGTTCAGGCCGACCCGGACAGCCTCCTGGGCCAGCGGCAGGCCCACGTAGCCAAGCCCGATGATCACCACGTTCACGTAACCGACCTCCTAGAAGCAACGACCTTTTATCGTATCGTCGCCGCAGCTTAGCCGGGGCCAGTTGCCTCGAAGGCCCCCCTAACGCGAAGCATGCGCTCAGATCGCGCCGAGCCGTTCGTACGCCTCACGGTACCGCGCCGCGTTGTGCGCCCAGGTCCGGTCGCGCGCGACCCACTCCCTGGCGTTGGCGCCGAGCTCGGCCCGCAGCTCGGGGCTGTCGAGCAGCCCGGCCAGCGCGTCCGCCAGCGCGGCCGCGTCGAGCGGGGCCGACAGCAGGCCGGTCACCTTGTCGTTGACGATCTCGCTGAGCGCCTTGACCCCGCTGACCACGACCGGCAGCCCGCTCGCCATCGCCTCGACCGGCTTGAGCGGCGTCACCAGCTGGCACACCCGGTCCGGCGTGCGCGGGACCACGAAGACGTCGAGCACCGCGTGGTACGCCCTGACCTGGCTCATCGGCACCCGGCCGGGGAAGATCGCGTCGATGCCGAGGGCGGCCGCCTGGCGCTGCAGGGCGGGCCGCTCGGGGCCGTCGCCGACTATCAGCGCCCGGGTGCGGACGCCGCGGTCGTTGAGGATCCTGACCGCCTCGAGCAGCGTGCCGATGCCCTCGTGGGCGACCAGGCTGGAGACGAGGCCGACAACGTGCTCGCCGGGCTTGATGCCGAGGCTGGCCTTGAGCTTTCCCTGGTCGTCGGGGAGCGGCCGGAGGAATTCCTCGCTGACGCCGTTGGGGACGATGATCACCTTGCCCGGGTCGACGCCGCGCTCGATGATCTCGTCCCGCATCGCCTCGCCCAGCGTCGCCACCAGGTCGGCCGCGTTCATGCAGCTCGTCTCCAGCGCCCGGGTGCGCAGGTAGCGGTCGCTCAGCTTCAGGTCCCTGGTGCCGGCGTGCCGCGACAGCCAGGTGTCCTCCCAGAACCCCCGTACCTCGTAGACGACCGGGAGCTGGGTCGCGTCGCGGAGCGCGAGCGCGATGACCGCGTTGGCGTAGTTGGAGGCGGCGTGCAGCACGGCCGGCCTCAGCCGGGCCGTGAGCCGGGCGGCGTGCCGCAGGTGGGTCTCGTACAGGGCGTCCATCCGGCCGGGCATCACCCACGGCAGCAGCCGGTGGTACGGCACGCCGTCGACGGTGACGGTGGGCCTGCCGTCGACCGAACCGGCCGTGACCGGGAAGCCGATCCGGGTGGCGACGTGCGGGTCGAGCCCGGCCGCCCGCTGGGCGATCGCGATCTCCTGGGTGCGGACGGTGTAGCCGGCGCTGGTCGACGGGAGCGCGTCGGTCACGATGTGCAGCACTGTTCCCTTGCGGGCGGCGGCGGGCGTGGTCCCGGCGAGGTGGCCGGCCGGGAGGGTGAGCCGGCCGGGCTCGAGCATCTCGATCTCGGCCTCGAGCGTGCGGCGGAGCCGGGCGGCGCGCCAGCCGCCGGCGCCGTTGAGGGCGGCCACGGCGTCGCCCAGGCGGCCCTCGCGGTAGGCCAGCCGGGCCGCCAGCCGGGGACGGGCCGGATTGTCCTGCGAGAGACGGGCGAGCGCCGACCGGGCGACAGTAGGCTGGTCGACGGCGAGGCTGAAGGCGGCCAGCCGGGCCGGACGCGCTTCCAGTGCGGTGAGCGCGCCACGGCGGTCTCCCGCGCCCCACAGCGTGGCAGCCTTGCCGTACGGCCCGGCGACAGCAAGCCAGCCGCGCAACGGGGCGGGCAGCGCCCGCCAGGCGAGCGTCACCGCGCGCACCGGGTCATCGGCCACGTGCCGCAGCATCACGGATGCGGCGAGTACGACGGCGCGCGGCGTCGGCTTAACGGTCACGAGGGCAGATGTTATCGGCAATTAGCGGCAGACCATACAGGGAAGGGGGACGGGCGGACGGGGGGAAACCGTAGTCTCAACCGCTTGACGCGCTCCCCGTCTTGAAGGGCGGAGGCTCAGTCCGTGCCGACTCATCCGGCACCTCTGCGGCTTCCCGCTTCACCGGCCTGGGCCAGCGTCGCCGCTGGTCTTACCTGGCCTCCACGGGCGTTTAGACTCTCCCTGCGTCCCAGGGAGAATGTTACGGGCGGCGTTCACGTCCCTGTCGTGCACGGTGCCGCATTGCCTGCACTCCCACTCGCGGACGTGAAGCGGCTTGGGGCCGTCCTTCACGCCACATGTGCTGCATACCTGGCTGGTCGGCTCGAACCGGCCGACCTTGGCGAACCGGCGGCCGCACAGTTTCGCCTTGTAATCCAGCATCGCGACAAACGCCGACCAGCCCGCGTCATGCACGGACTTGGCCATCTTCGTACGAGCGAGTCCCCTCACCGCCAGGTCCTCAACCACTATCGCTTGGTTTTCGCGAATGATCCTGGTTGAGAGCTTGTGGTGGAAGTCGCGCCTTGCGTCGGCGACCCTGGCGTGCGCCCGCGCCACCACACTAAGAAGCACGGTAATTTTCTTTCGGCTGAGTCAGCCAGCAGACTGATTCCAGCTTGGCTATACGCTGGCGCTCCGGACGGTCCAGGCGAGACCGCCTCGGGGACTCGTCGCAGTAGATGAGGCCGCGGCAGAACACCAGCCATTTCAGCCCGTCGGCGGCATTATGGTGAGTGGTGCTGAGCGTGTGCGCGGGGTCAGGTACCCGCTGGTGATGCCGAGCCAGATCGCCGTGGTGATCAAGCCGGTGGTGGCGTCCAGCTCGGGCAGCAGGTCGCCGGGCTCGTCGTGCACGGTGAAGCCGCTTGCGACAGGCGCGGATCCGACCCGGCGGGAGGTCGGGGGTACGGGGGCCGCTCCCCGGGAGATAGCGACACAGTCCTGGGACCGGCTCAGGGATCGAGGCTAAGGGAGACTCCGAAGGCTGATGGGCGCGACGATTACGCATGTACTAGGGGCCAGGCCGAACTTCGTCAAGGCGGCCCCGGTTATCCGCGCCCTGCGGGCGCTGGGCCACCAGCAGCGGGTGGTGCACACCGGGCAGCACTACGACGAGCGGATGTCCGACGTTTTCTTCGTCCAGCTCGGGCTGCCCGAGCCCGACGTCAACCTCGGCGTCGGCTCCGGTACCCAGGCCAGCCAGACGGCCGACGTGCTGGTCGGGATGGAGCGAGAGTTCCTCGACAACCCGCCGTCGCTGGTGGTGGTCTACGGTGACGTGAACTCCACCGTCGGCGCCGCCCTGGCCGGGGCCAAGCTCGGCGTGCCGCTCGCGCACGTCGAGGCCGGGCTGCGCAGCTTCGACAACACCATGCCCGAGGAGATCAACCGCCGGCTGACCGACCAGCTGTGCGACCTGCTCTTCGTCACCTCGCCGGAGGCCATCGGCCACCTGGCGCGGGAGGGCCGGCCCGACGCGGCCATGCACTTCGTCGGCAACCCGATGATCGACACGCTCATCGCCAACCTCGACAAGTTCGACGAGGCCGCCGCCCGGGCGGCGCACGGCCTGGCCGACCGGCGGTACGTCGTCGCCACCCTGCACCGGCCGGCCAACGTCGACAACCCGCAGCGGGCGGCGGAACTAGTGCGGGCGCTGCACGAGGTCGCGGCCGAGCTCGACGTGATCATCCCGCTGCATCCCCGCGGCCGGGCGACGCTCACCGCAGCGGGGCTGCTGGACAGCGAGCGCATTCACGCAGTGGACCCGCTCGGCTACGTCGAGTTCATGTCGCTGGTGCGCGGGGCGGCCGCGATCGTGACCGATTCGGGCGGCGTGCAGGAGGAGACTACGCTGCTGCGCGTGCCCTGCCTCACCCTGCGACCTAACACCGAGCGGCCGATCACCATCACCAGCGGCTCCAACCGCCTCGTCACCCGCGAGGATCTGGCCGCCGCGGTGCTGAAGGCCTGCGACGACGGCCCGTACACGGGCGAGCTCCCGCCGCTCTGGGACGGCCAGGCCGGGCCTCGGATCGCGAGGATCATCACCGCGTGGCTCGAGGACGGCCGATGACCGACATGATCCCGGCTGACCCCGCCAGCCCGGCCGGCAGCGCGCTGACCGAGGACGCCGGGGTCGCAGCCGAGCGCGAGCGGCTGGCCCGCCAGCTCCGCGAGACCAGGATGCAGCTGGCCATGACCGAGACCCGGCTGGCCGCGCTCGAGCAGTCGTCCACCATGAGGTTCGGCCGCACGATCGCGAACGCGGCCAAGAAGCCGTGGCCGCGCGGCGCGCTGCTGCCCCGCGACCTGTTCCGGCTCTGGAAGGACCGGGCCGCGCCCAAGAGCGGCGCCGCGAACGCGGCCACCGCGCTCGCCGCCGCCCAGCTGGCCGACCTGTCGGGGACCGGCGGGCGGTTCCTCTCCTCGCTGACCGCGCCCGGCGTGCTGGCGCTCGCCGACCCGGCGCTCGCCCTGGCCGGCGGTCTGTCGGCCGGATCCGTGGGCACCGGGGCGGGGCTGGTGATCACCGGCGCGATCAGCGCGCTCGGCTGCGCCACCCTGGCCCCCGACGCGGTTGTCCACCCGCTGCTGCCGCACGACGCCGACGTGCTGCTCGAAGGCACCGGCGCGGACCTGGTGCTGATCGAGGCGGCGGCGCTGCTGCCGGGCGCCCCGTGGGCGTACGCGACCGACCCGGCCGCGGCCGACCGCGGCCGGCGGCTGGCCCGGATGATCGTGCTCGCCCGCTCGCTCGGCAAGCCGGTCATCCTGGTCCGCAACGTGCCGCAGTCGCTGATGCCGGGGATCGGCTGGCTCGCGGCCAGCTGCGACGCCGTGATCGACGGTGGCCTCGGCGTGCAGCTGGCCCGCTTCAACCCGATCGGCGTCACCGTCGCGCGGGCCGCCGCGCCGGTCTACGCGGGGGCGCGCGACCCCCGGGAGGCGCCCGCCGTGCGGGCGCTGCTCGATGCGCTGACCGAGGGGCCCAGCCCGGTGGTGCAGCTGGCGGGCGACGCCGCCCGGTCGTGGCGGGCGCTGCCCGCGCTCTACCGCGACCACGCGGTCTTCGTCACCGCCTCGGCCGACCAGGCCAGGGAGCAGGCCGCCAGCGGCGCCCGGGTGATCGGGCCGCTCGGCTCGGGCACCGACGCGGCGACCGTCCGAGGGCAGCTCGAGGAGGTCCGCGGCGGCCGCCCGGCGGCCATCACCGACGTCAGGAGCTGGCTGCGGGAAATCTTCGTCAAGCACGCGACGCCCGCCCGGCTGGCCGACATCGTCCGCGCGGCCGAGCTGCCCGCCGACCTCGTCCGCGGGCGGCAGATCGCGGTGCTGGCCCGGGTGGCCGACTCCGGCGCGGCCGGCCGGCTGGCGTCGGCGCTGCTCGACCAGCGGCTGCGGCCGACCGAGGTGATCGCCGCGGTGCCGCCGGGCGGCGCGGCGGCCGCGGTCCGCGAGGCGCTGGGCGAGCTCACCGACCACGACATCCGGGTCGTCGTCACGCCGGAGGACGGGCCTGCCGACGACGGCCTGGGCCTGGACTGGGCGCGACCGCTGGCCCGGCTGGCCGACGCGCCGTGGCTGGCGCCGTGGGCGGCCGAGGACGCCGCCCGGCCGTCGACGTACCTGCTCGACCTGGCCTGCGCGCGGGAGTGCGCGCAGGCGGACGCGGTCGGGTTCGCCGCCGGCGAGTACGAGTTCACCCACTGGCTGGAGAAGCCCGCGCTGATCAGGTCGGCGCTGCTGGCCCCCGGCGGCCCGGCGGCGGCCGACTGGGGCAGCCACGGGCTGCGGCTATTCACGATCATCGCTTAATTGAGATTCCCAGGAACGGAGCGACACCCATTGGCCGGATCCAGACCAAGCGCGCTGGTCTACGGTGACGTCGACCTGAACCTGCTCGACGGCTCGGCCATCTGGCTCCAGTCCGTCACTCAGGCTCTGGTCGCCGCCGGGTGCGCGGTCACGCTGGTGCTCAAGGCGCCGGTCCGCACCGACCGGCTGATCGCACCACTACGAGACGTGACGGACGTCAGCATCCGTTCACCGCACGCGGAGAGCCTGCTGCCCGGGCTCACCGAGTCTAGCCTCACCGTCCCGCAGGCGATCACGGTGCTGGCCGCCATCGACGCCGCCGACCGGCACGACCTGGTGGTGCTTCGCGGCCGGGCGCTGGTCTCAGCGGCGGCGCGCGACGGCGCGTTCGACGGGCGGCTCTGGTCCTACCTGACCGACGTGCCGCAGGCGATCCCGGCGGTGACCCCGAAGGCGGCCGAGGATCTCACGATCATCGCCAAGGCCTCGCGGTTCCTGCTCTGCCAGACCGAGGAGCTCCGCTGCTTCCTCGAGGGGTCGGTGGCGGCGGCCTGCGGGAAGTCGGTATTGTTCCCGCCGGTGCTGCCCGCGCTTGACATTCACCGCGATCTCGAACGGGCCGTGGCCTCGGGCGGGTCGCCGCTCAAGCTCGTCTACACCGGGAAGTTCGCCCCCCGCTGGAACACCCTGGAGATGACGCGGCTGCCGGCCCTGCTGGCGTCCCGCGGCGTCACCGCCGAGGTGCACATGGTCGGCGACAAGGTGCACGACGACCCGCGCGACGCCGGCTACAAGCGCCGGATGCGGGCCGCGCTCGGCGAGGTCGGAGCGCCGACGGCGGACGGGGTGGTCTGGCACGGCGGGCAGCCGCGGGCCGAGGCGATGCGGATCGCGGCCGAGAGCGACATCGGGCTGTCCTGGCGGCACCCCGAGCTCGACGCGTCGCTTGAGCTGTCGACCAAGGTGCTTGAGTTCGGCCAGCTCGGGCTGCCGGTGATCCTGAACCGGACGCCGATGCACGAGGCGCTCCTGGGCGCGGACTACCCGCTGTTCGCCGCGTCGCTCGACGACGTGGCCGACGCGGCGGCGGCGGTGGCCGCCTCCCCGGCCGTGTTCCGGCTGGCGGCGTCGCGGACTCAGGCGGCCGCGGCGGCGTTCGCGCTTGACCGGGCGGCGGAGCGGCTTCGGGTCTACCTGTCGCAGGCGGTCGCGTCGCAGGCGCCGGGTGAGCCGGTCGCGTCCGGCCGCCCGGACGGCGGGCCGCTGCGGGTGGTGATCGCCGGGCACGACCTCAAGTTCTTCACCCCGCTGATCAGGTACTTCAGGCTCCAGCCGGACCTCGAGATCCGGGTCGACCAGTGGGCCGCGCTGGGCGAGCACGACGAGGGAGTCTCGAAGGAGCTGGCCGACTGGGCCGACGTCGTCATCTGCGAGTGGTGCGGCCCGAACGCCGTCTGGTACAGCCGCCACAAGCGCCGCGACGCGCGTCTCCTGGTCCACCTGCACCGGTTCGAGCTCTACTCGCACTACCCGGGCCAGGTGAAGATCGGCAACGTCGATCAGGTGATCTGCGTGTCCGATCACTACGCCCGGCTGACCCGCGAGCACACCGGCTGGCCCGCCGCCAAGGTGATCTCGGTGCCCAACCCGCTCGACGTCTCCCAGCTCGACCGGCCGAAGCTCGACGGGGCGCGGTTCCACCTCGGCATGATCGGCATCGTGCCGTCCCGCAAGCGGCTCGACCTGGCGCTTGACGTGCTCGAAGAGCTGCGCCGCGACGACGACAGGTACCTGCTCTACGTCAAGTCGGGCATGCCCTGGGAGCACTGGTGGGTCTGGCAGATCCCGGCCGAGCGCGAGCACTACTCGGTCGCGCTGCGCCGGGTGCAGCGCTCGCCGCTGCTGCGCGACGCCGTGGTCTTCGACGACGCCGGGCCGGACGTGGCCGCCTGGCTGCGCCGAGTCGGCTACGTCCTGTCCACCAGCGACGACGAGTCGTTCCACGTCGGCCCGGCCGAGGGCATGGCGTCCGGGGCGGTGCCGGTGATCAGGCACTGGCCGGGCGCGGACACCATCTACGACCGCCGCTGGATCGGCGAGACCCCGGCCGACCTGGCCGCGCACGTCGCCGCCCTCGACTCCGATGAGGCCTGGCGGGCGGCCGGCCAGATCGCCCACCAGCAGGCCCAGGCGTTCGAGCTCGGCGCGGTCTGCCGCGCCTGGCACCGCCTGATCCTGGGCGAGGCGGCCGACGGCCACGGCCCCGCCCACGAGCTCGAAGACGCCCGGGGCGCCGGCCGATGAACCTCCGTCGGCCACGCTGACCGGCATGTTCTTCACCCTTGCGGTGAGCGCGAGCTCGCCTCGGCTGTGCGCGGAGCTGGCCGACCGGGCGCGGGTCGCGGATCCGGCGGTCATGCCGATCGCGGGCCCGGCCGTGATCGCGTGGCGCTCCCCCGACGGGCGGGCCGCCCTGCTGCACTGGGGCGGGCCGTCGACTGCGGCCGGGCCGTCGGCCGCCGGCGAGCCCGGGCCGGCCGACGCCCTGGTGACCTCGCAGGCCGGCACGATCTGGGCCGACTCGGCCACGCCGGGCAGCGGGCGGGCGCCGGTCGTCGCCCGGACCTCGATCACCCGCGTCGACCCGGTCTTCGTGGCGGAGGTGCCGGGCGCGGTGATCGTCGCCGACCGCGCGATCTGGGCCGCCTGGACCGCCAGCCGCCTCGACGCCCACGACCCGCGGCACGTGGCGGCCCTGCTCAATCCCGGCTTCCCGCTGGCCTCGGTGACCCCGTTCGCCGGGGTGTCCGCCCTCACCCCGTCCACCACCCTGCACCTGCTCAACGGCGCCCTCACCCGGCTGCGGGCGCCGGTCGGGGCGAAGGCCCTGGGGGCCGGCGACGACGCCGGCGGCGGTGCCTCGGGGGGCGCCCGGGCGGTGGCCGACGGGCTGGTCGCGGCCGTCGCGCACCTGGCCGACGGCGGCCAGCCGGTCGAGCTCAGCCTGACCGGCGGCAAGGACAGCCGCCTGATCGCCGCCGCGCTGGTCGCGGCGGGCGTGCCGGTGGTCGCGCGGACCCACGGGTTCGCCGATCACCCGGACGTCGTCGTGGCGGCCGAGATCGCGCGGCGGCTCGGCATCGAGCACCTCGTCAGGATCCCGGCCGCGCCCGGCCAGCAGGTCGACGTGCTCGGACGGATCCGCGCGACGGTGCTGGTCGCGGACGGGATGCTGTCCGCGTTCGAGAACGTCGGCCGGCCCGACCCGGCCGCCTCCTCGGTCGTCACCGCGGGCGGCCACGGCGGCGAGCTGCTCCGCGGCGGCTATGCCGAGACCGCGGCCGGCCGCCCCGGCGCGGGCGGGGTGCGGGCCGCCCTGGCGCCGGCCCGCCGGGCCGCGCGGGCAGCGGAACTGCTGCGCCGGCTCACCAGCAAGCACCTGGGCCTGGTCCGCACCGGCCCGGCGACCGGCTACGTCGCCAGCCTCGCCCCGTGGGCGGCCGCGCTAGCCCGCAGCCCGCTGCACGCGCTCGACGACTTCTACCTGGTCAACCGGGCGGGCCGGTGGTCGGCGGCGGCCCGGCAGGCGTACCTGATCAGGGAGCGGCTGGTCCAGCCGCTGTTCGACGATCGCGTCGTGCTCGCCGCCCGGGCCGTCCCGCTGGCCGACCGGATCAGCGGCGCGCTGTCGGCCGCCGTGCTGGCCGAGCTCTGCCCCGCCCTGGTCGACGTCCCGCTGGC
>DATCGA010000504.1:0-24522 GCA_036509215.1 Trebonia sp. | reverse complement strand
TTTCGCCTCGCGGGCGTGTTCCGGCAGGCGGCCGCCGCCTCGGCGCTCACCCGCGAGGCGAGCCGCCAGTTCAGCGAGCTGGCCGACCGGACCAGTGACGCGGTGCTGGTCTGCGGGCTGAACGGGACGATCGAGTACGCCAGCCCGGCGGTGGCGCACTTCGGGTACACGCCGGCCCAGCTGACCGGGACGTCGCTGGCCGAGCTGGTGCATCCCGAGGACCGCGCGCCCGGGACGCGGGTGGCGCTGGCGGCGGGCGACGGCTTCGCCGGGCTGGCCAGATTCGACTGCCGGGTTCGCTCCGCCGACGGCACCTGGCGGCACGTCCAGTCCACGATCTCCCGGTACACCGAGCCGGGGGCGGCTGACCGGCTGTTCGTGACGGCCCGCGACCTCCGCGACCAGGTCGCGCTGCGCCGCCAGCTCACGCACCTGACCTTCCACGACGGCGTCACCGGACTGCCCAACCGGGCCTACCTGGAGGAGCGCGCCAAGGAACTGCTCAGCGGTTCGGGCCAGCCGGTCGCGGCCATCTTCCTGGACCTGGACGGCTTCACCGACGTGAACGACTCGGTCGGGCACGGTGCCGGTGACCTGCTGCTGGCGCAGGCGGCCCGGCGGCTGCGGGCCGCGGTTCCGTCCCAGCAGATGGTGGCGCGCTGGGGCAGCGACGAGTTCGCCGTCCTGATGGCCGATGCCACCAGCCCGCAGGAGGTCGTCGACGTGGCCGAGCGGCTGGCCGTCGGCATCGCCGCCCAGCCGTTCCGGGTCGCGGACCGGGATATCCCGCTGACCGCCAGCGTCGGGGTGGCCCTGTCCGCCGGAGACGCGACCGGGCACCTGCTGCGCAACGCCGACGTGGCCATGTCCCGGGCCAAGGAAGCCGGGGGCGGGCGCGTGGAGGTCTTCGCCGCGCACATGCACGCCGATGCGGTGCGCCGGCTGGAACTGGCCACCGAGCTCCGCCAGGCCATCACCGACATGTCCCTGGGCATCGACTACCTGCCGGTGGTAGAGCTCGCTACCTCGCGTGTCACCGGGGTGGAGGCACTGGTCCGCTGGTCGCCCCATGGCGAGCCGGTGCCGCCCCGCGAGTTTCTCGGGGTGGCCGAGGACTCCGGGCTGATCGTGCCGCTCGGCGACTGGGTGCTGCGCGAGGCCTGCCGGCAGGTAGCGCAATGGCGCGAGTCGGGCTGGGTGATCGGGCTGTCGGTCAACTTCTCGCTGCGCCAGGTCAGCGCCGTGCGGTTCGCGGAATCCGTGCTGGCGGCCCTGGACGACAGCGGGCTGGCGCACAGCGCCCTGACCCTTGAGGTCACCGAGCAGGTGCTGGTTGAGGGGGCAGGCCCGATGGCCGAAGGGCTGGCCCAGCTCCGGCAGCGGGGTGTCCGGCTGGCGATCGACGACTTCGGAACCGGCTACGCCTCGCTGGCCTATCTGCGCGAGCTGCCCGTCGACATCATCAAGATCGACCCGTCCTTCGTCTCCGGCCTGGGCGACGACCCGGTGCTGACGCTGCTGACCAAGACCATCGTCCAGGTCGGCCGGGACCTCGGCATGCAGGTGGTGGCCGAGGGCATCGAGCACCCCCGCCAGCTGGCCGAGCTGAAGGAGATGGGGTGCGGCTACGGGCAGGGGTTCCTGGTCGCCAGGCCGATGGGCGCCCCCGGCGTGGAGGCGCTGATCAGGACCGGGAGCGGTCAGGATCTCGGAATTTCTGGGCAAGTCGTCTCAGATAATGAGACCAAGCCAGTGATAATTTGACGCGAGGCAGGCTTGTGGGTGAGGGTGGAACCATGAAGCGGATCCACATCCTCGTACTTGGCTGGCGCGCAGAAAGCTAACCGAGCTACTTTCTGCGCGCGCCCCTCGACTGCCGCCCGGCACGAGGGGTTTTTTAATGCCCACCCGCGCACATCGTGATCGTGACCAAGGAAGCCACCCGATGACCGAGCAGACGAGTCCAGTCCCTCCGAAGGCGCACGCTCCATCACCGCTGGACATCCCGGCGAGGACGGCCGCGCAGCAGCCGCCAAAAAGCACGCCAAGGCCGTCCGCCCCGCCGCAGCCGTCGTCGTCGCCGCCGTCCGCCCCGCAGCCGTCCGCCCCGCAGCCGTCCGCGCAGCAGCCGTCCGCCCCGCAGCCGTCCGCGCAGGCAGCAGCGGCCCCTGCTCGGGTCACCGGGGCTCAGGCCCTCGTCCTCGCCATGGAGCGGGTCGGCGTCGAGGTGGTGTTCGGCATCCCCGGCGGCGCGGTGCTGCCCGCCTACGACCCGCTGCTCGACTCCAAGCAGATCAGGCACATCCTGGTCCGCCACGAGCAGGGCGCCGGGCACGCGGCGACCGGGTACGCGCAGGCCACCGGCCGGACCGGCGTCTGCATGGCGACCAGCGGGCCGGGGGCGACCAACCTGGTCACGCCGCTGTCGGACGCGTACATGGACAGCGTGCCGGTGGTCGCGATCACCGGCCAGGTCTCGACCAGCCTGATCGGCACCGACGGGTTCCAGGAGGCGGACATCTCCGGGATCACGTACCCGATCACCAAGCACAACTTCCTCGTCACCAAGCCCGAGGACATCGCCAGGACCATCGGCGAGGCCTTCCACCTGGCGGGCACCGGCCGGCCGGGCCCGGTACTGGTCGACATCGCCAAGGACGCGATGCAGGCGACCACCGATTTCACCTGGCCGGTCGCGTTCGACCTGCCCGGCTACCACCCTGTGACCAGGCCGCACTCGCGGCAGGTGCGGGAAGCGGCCAAGATGATGGCCGAGGCCAAGCGCCCGGTGCTCTACGTCGGCGGCGGCGTCATCAAGGCCGAGGCGTCGGCCGAGCTGCTTCAGCTGGCCGAGCTCACCGGCGCGCCGGTCGTCACCACGCTGATGGCGCGGGGCGCGTTCCCCGACAGCCACACGCTGAACCTGGGCATGCCCGGCATGCACGGCACCGTCGCCGCGGTCGGCGCGCTGCAGAAGGCCGACCTGATCGTGGCCCTCGGCGCCCGGTTCGACGACCGGGTGACGGGCAGGCTCGACTCGTTCGCGCCGGACGCGCTGGTCGTGCACGCGGACATCGACCCGGCCGAGATCTCCAAGAACCGCCGGGCCGACGTGCCGATCGTGGGCGACTGCCGGGAGGTCATCACCGAGCTGACCGCCGCCGTGGCCGCCGACCGCCAGCACGGCCGCAAGGGCGACTACGCGCAGTGGTGGGTTCAGCTCGACCACCTGCGGCAGAGGTACCCGCTCGGCTACGACCAGGCGGACGACGGCAGCCTGGCGCCGCAGTACGTGATCGAGCGGATCGGCCAGCTGGTCGGCCCGGACGGCGTCTACCTGGCCGGGGTCGGCCAGCACCAGATGTGGGCGGCCCAGTTCATCGGCTACGAGAAGCCGAGGACCTGGATCAACTCCGGCGGCGCGGGCACGATGGGGTTCGCCGTGCCGGCCGCGATGGGCGCCAAGGTGGGGCTGCCGGACGCGCAGGTCTGGGCGATCGACGGCGACGGCTGCTTCCAGATGACCAACCAGGAGCTCGCCACCTGCGCGATCGAGGGCATCGCGGTCAAGATCGCGATCATCAACAACGGCAACCTCGGCATGGTCCGCCAGTGGCAGACGCTGTTCTACAACGAGCGGTACTCGAACACCAACCTGGGCGACAAGAAGACCGAGGCCAAGGGCACCAGGATCCCCGACTTCGTGAAGCTGGCGGAGGCCTACGGCTGCATCGGCCTGCGCTGCGAGCGCCCCGAGGACGTGGACGCGGTCATCGAGCAGGCGATGGCGATCAACGACCAGCCGGTCGTGATCGACTTCATCGTGCACAAGGACGCGATGGTGTGGCCGATGGTCGCGGCCGGCACCAGCAATGACGCCATCAGCTACGCCCGCGGCATCGCGCCGCAGTGGGAGGAGGACGCGCAATGAGCGACCAGCACACGCTCTCGGTCCTGGTCGAGAACAAGCCGGGCGTCCTGGTCAGGATCGCCGGCCTGTTCTCGCGGCGGGGATTCAACATCGAGTCGCTCGCGGTCGGGCCGACCGAGTACGCAGAGATCTCCCGGATGACGATCGTGGTGGACTGCGAGGAGCACCCGCTCGAGCAGGTCACCAAGCAGCTCAACAAGCTCATCAACGTGCTCAAGATCGTCGAGCTCGAGCCGACCCAGGCGGTGCAGCGCGAGCTGATCCTGATCAAGGTCCGGGCCGACCTCGACAGCAGGTCGAAGGTCCTGGAGACGGTCGCCCTGTTCCGGGCGCACGTCGTCGACGTGGCCCTCGACGCGGTTACCGTCGAGGCGACCGGCAGTCATGACAAGCTAGACGCACTGGTCAAGGTCCTCGAGCCGTTCGGCATCAAGGAGCTCGTCCAGTCCGGCACGATCGCCGTCGGCCGAGGCGGCCGGTCCATCACGGACCGCACCCTGAGGCCGCTCGAGCGTTCGGCCTAATAACAAAATCAAAAGAGTTATCTCGAACGGACGCGTGGCTTCGCCATCGCCCTCCATTACCCAGATGCAGAAAGAGGCCATACCAGTGGCAGAGATCTTCTACGACGACAGTGCCGACCTCTCGCTGATCCAGGGGCGGCACGTCGCCGTCCTCGGATACGGCAGCCAGGGTCACGCGCACGCGCTGTCGCTGCGCGACTCGGGCGTGGACGTCAGGGTGGGCCTGCCGGCCGGCTCGAAGAGCCGGGAGAAGGCCGAGAGCGACGGCCTGCGCGTCCTCACGCCGGCCGAGGCGTGCGAGGAGGCCAACCTGGTGATGGTGCTGATCCCGGACACCCTCCAGCGCGAGGTGTACGCCGAGGCGATCGCGCCGTCGCTGGTCGAGGGGGACGCGCTCTTCTTCGCGCACGGCCTGGCGATCAGGTACGGGCTCATCCAGCCGCCGGCCAACGTGGACGTCTGCATGGTCGCCCCGAAGGCCCCCGGCCACCTCGTCCGCCGCCAGTTCAACGAGGGCCGCGGCGTGCCGATGCTGGTCGCGGTGGAGCAGGACGCCACCGGCAGCGCGCTGCCGCTCGCGCTCTCCTACGCCAAGGCCATCGGCGGCACCCGGGCCGGCGTGCTCAAGACCACCTTCACCGAGGAGACCGAGACCGACCTGTTCGGCGAGCAGGCGGTGCTCTGCGGCGGCGTCTCCGAGCTGATCAAGGCCGGGTTCGCCACCCTCGTCGAGGCCGGCTACCAGCCGGAGGCGGCCTACTTCGAGTGCCTGCACGAGATGAAGCTGATCGTCGACCTGATGTACGAGGGCGGCATCTCCAAGATGTACTGGTCGGTCTCCGACACGGCCGAGTTCGGCGGCTACACCCGGGGCCCGCGCCTCATCAACGAGTCCACCCGCCAGGAGATGCGCAAGATCCTGGGCGAGATCCAGGACGGCACGTTCACCCGCGAGCTGGTCGACGAGATGGACGCCGGCAAGCCGAATTTCCTCAAGCGCCGCGAGGCCGAGCAGAACGAGCAGATCGAGCAGGTCGGGGCGCGCCTGCGCCCGCTCATGAGCTGGCTCAGCGAAGAAGAGTAATGAGCTCAGGGCAGTAAGCCGGGTCCGTTCGACATATATGAAGTTAGGGTTTGACTTTATGGGATCAACCATAAGGCTCGCCGTCATCGGCGGCGACGGCATCGGCCCCGAGGTGACGGCCGAGGCGCTGAAGGTGCTCAGGGCGGCGACGCCGGGCGTCACCTTCGACACGACCGACTACGACCTGGGCGCGCGCCGCTGGCACCGCACCGGCGAGACCCTCCCGGACGCGGTGCTCGAGGAGATCAGGGCGCACGACGTGATCCTGCTCGGCGCGGTCGGCGACCCGACCGTGCCGAGCGGGGTGCTCGAGCGCGGGCTGCTGCTGCGGCTGCGGTTCGAGCTCGACCACTACGTCAACCTGCGGCCGGTCCGGCTCTACCCGGGCGTGACCTCGCCCCTGGCGAAGGGCTCGCCCGAGCTCATCGACATGGTGGTCGTCCGCGAGGGCACCGAGGGCCCGTACACCGGGGCGGGCGGCGTGATGCGCCGCGGCACCGCCGAGGAGCTGGCCACCCAGGAGTCCTACAACACGCGGTTCGGGGTGGAGCGGGTCGCCCGGTACGCGTTCGGGCAGGCGATGGCGCGGCCGAGGAAGAAGCTCACGCTGGTGCACAAGACCAACGTGCTGACGTTCGCGGGCGACCTCTGGCAGCGGACGGTGGACTCGCTGGCCAAGGAGTTCCCCGACGTGTCGGTCGAGTACCAGCACGTGGACGCCGCCTCGATGTTCTTCGTCAGCCAGCCGGAGCGGTTCGACGTCATCGTGACCGACAACCTGTTCGGCGACATCCTGACCGACCTGGGCGCGGCCATCGCCGGCGGCATCGGGCTCGCGGCCAGCGGCAACATCAACCCCAGCGGTTCCGCCCCGTCGATGTTCGAGCCGGTGCACGGCAGCGCGCCCGACATCGCGGGCAAGTCCAAGGCCGACCCGACGGCGGCGATCCTGTCGGCGGCGATGCTGCTTGCCCATATCGACAGGCCGGCCGCCGCCGCGAAGATCGAGCAGGCGGTCGCGGACGACATCATCGAGCGCCAGGGTCAGTGGCAGGCGCGCACTACGGTGGAGGTCGGCGACGACATCGCCGACCGAGTATCCGGATAGCGGCACACATCCGACATATCCCGATACTGCCTTAGAAAGGAACGATCAGTGATGACCGCAAGCCCCGCCACCGAGATCGACTTCGAGATCCACCCGTCCCAGACGCGGGTGCCAGCCGCCGAACGCGAGCGGATTCTGGCGGACCCGGGGTTCGGACAGGTCTTCACCGATCACATGATCACCCTGCGCTGGTCGGCCGAGCGCGGCTGGCACGACGGCAAGCTCGAGCCGTACGGCCCGTTCGCGCTCGACCCGGCCACCTCGGTGTTCCACTACGGGCAGGAGCTCTTCGAGGGCCTCAAGGCCTACCGGCAGGCCAGCGGGTCGGTGGTGATGTTCCGCCCGCAGGCCAACGCGGCCCGGTTCAACGCCGGCGCCCGCCGGATGGCGATGCCGGAGCTGCCCGAGGAGACGTTCCTGCGCGCGCTCGAGCTGCTGGTGGCGCAGGACCGGGACTGGATACCCGACGGCGAGGGGAACAGCCTCTACCTGCGCCCGTTCATGATCGCGACGCAGCGCGGCCTGGGCGTGAACCACCCCTCCTCGTCGTACCTGTTCTGCGTGATCGCGTCGCCGGCCGGCGCCTACTTCGGGGCGTCGAAGGCGGTCAAGGTCTGGCTGTCGGAGGACTACACCAGGGCCGCCCCCGGCGGCACCGGCGCGGTCAAGTGCGGCGGCAACTACGCGGCCGCCTTCGCGGCCCAGCAGCAGGCGGTGGACAAGGGCTGCGACCAGGTGGTCTGGCTGGACGCGGCCGAGCACCACTGGGTCGAGGAGATGGGCGGGATGAACCTCTGCTTCGTGTACGGGTCGGAGGCCGATCCCCGGATCCTGACCCCCGCCCTCAGCGGGTCGCTGCTGCCCGGGATCACCAGGGACTCGCTGCTGAGGCTGGCCCCGACGCTCGGGATCGCGGCCGAAGAGGGCCGGATCTCGGTCCCGCAGTGGCGCCAGGACTGCGCGGCGGG
Organism: Trebonia sp.; assembly: GCA_036509215.1. Classification (GTDB taxonomy): domain Bacteria; phylum Actinomycetota; class Actinomycetes; order Streptosporangiales; family Streptosporangiaceae; genus Trebonia. Next base: position 16,907 of record DATCGA010000504.1, on the reverse strand, counting down.
CTCGCTGACCGAGGTGTTCGCCTGCGGCACGGCGGCGGTCATCACGCCGGTCGGAGCGGTCGACGGGGCCTCCGGCGGCTGGACGATCGGGACCGGCGCCCCCGGTCCGGTCAGCCTCCGGCTCAAGGAGGAGCTGATCGGCATCCAGTACGGGCACCGGCCCGACCCCTTCGGCTGGGTCTACAAGGTCGCCTGACGCTCGTGCGACGCCCCGCGGGGGTTCCCGATGACGCTGCGTGACCGTCGTTGTCAGGGTGTGGGCTGCGGCGTGGGCGTCCGGCGGGGCGTTTGATGGTTGTTGGTGGTGGTCTGAGCTCCTGAACCCCGTCTAGGCAGGGGTTTCAGGAGCAGCCGCAGGGCGGGCCGGAAGAAATCTTTTAAATTTCTGGTCACGTAAAGCAACCATCCGAGCACCGTCTGGCGTCTTAGGTGATGACTGAGGCTCGCTTGGGGGTTGCGGCCCAGTCATCGTGAGAGCCGGGCCTCATCTCGGGGGAGGCCCGGACTTCATGGCCGGCTCCGACCCTGCCGGCCGGCCCCTGCGGGCGCGTCTCGGCCACCGCCAGCGCCCGCAGGGGCCATCTCATTTCTGGACCGCAGCCGACAGCCGCTTCAGATCGCCGCAACCCCAGGCGCCCCCAAGCGAGTCTCGGCCACCGGCGGGGAATCCCTGTTGGCGTCGTGCTGTTGACGCATGTATGGTTGTGGCTGGCGGAAGCGCCTAGCGCGGCCGTTGACAACTAAACAGGGGGGTGAACGGTTTCGACATCGGTGGTTAATCCTGGAGAAGCGAGCCGAGGGTGGCGGACGTAACCTCGTAAAAATGCGACCGCAAAACACAAGTGCCAACTCAAATAGCACTGTCAAGGCGCCTCGCGCCGCTCTTGCTCTCGCTGCCTAAGCGAGTTTAAGGGTTTGACTGTCAGCCCGGGAGTGCCTTCGGCCCGGATCCTGGCATCAGCTAGAGGGCTAAACTAGCCAGCCCGGTCACGGAGAAGGCTAGGAAATCAAACAGTGACTGAGCCCGTCGGCGTCTTGCCTGCGTGATCGCCGGGGCTGAGAAAAGCAGAGCAGGCTGCGCTCGGAGAAGAATAGGAAAGGTCCCGATGGACAGGGGTTCGATTCCCCTCACCTCCACGATTTACAACATTTTCACACGTTGGTGACTTATAGGGCGGCCTTGTGGCCGCCTTATTCGTTTAGCAGCAAGCTCTCGTTGCCGTACCTGGCGAGGATCTCGCGTGCCCACGTGACGGCGTCGCTGGCGCGGATGCCGGTCGGCTGGGGACGTATCCACAATTCCAGGTTCTCAGGCCGGTTGTCATCTTTGATCCCGTTGAGATGGTGCACATTCTCTCCTGGGAGGAGATACCGGCCGAGTATTTTCTCCATGACCAGGACGTGCTCGAAGACGTAGCTTCCGTTGCCGGTCCTCGGGTGCTCCGGTGCCCAGAGCAGGATGTAGCCGCGCTTGTGCCGTGTCCGGCCGCCGCGCCAGTTGCTGTTCGACGTCCCGCTCTCGGTGCGACAGGCGGAGCAGGTGGCCGCCTGGTACTGCTTGCGCGCTCCGCACGCGCAGAGATTGTGAGACCGGCACGATGGGCAGCGAAGATGACCGCTTGATGGCTGATACTCGCGTCCGCACTCGACGCATACTCGACTATTCATGGCCCCATTCTACTCGAATACAGGTTCATGTGTACAATTTGAGAGAAGAAAACTGACGAACTTCTGTCTCATGAATTAACAGGTGAATCTGCCGGCGCACGCTGGCAAACTTTTGCGGGCTATTACTGCCAGGGCAGGTGTAAAGTTCGTCACAATGACGGGCTAGCGACAAGGTGGTTGAGACCGTGGCTTACTCGCCTCCGCCTGGACAGCAGTATTACGGGGCGCAACAGCCCTATCCGCCCTATGCGCCCGCGCCCCGTGCGAATGGGCTGGCCGTCGCCGCGCTCGTCTGCGGCATCGCGACGTTTGCCGTCGGGCTGACCTTCGTCCCCGCGATCATCTGCGGTCACCTCGCGCGGCGGCAGATCAGGCGGACCGGCGAGCGCGGCGACGGCATGGCGCTCGGCGGTCTCATCCTCGGCTACGTCGGCGGCGCCATCTTCATCGCCGCCCTGCTGCTGTTCTCGATCGCGGCTGGCTCGTCAGCCAAGCCCTCGGTCGCGCACGTCTCCTTGCTCCCCGTGATCGCGCCCGCCCACGCCGTCCAGGCCCGCCCGGTCGCCCCCGGCAAGGCCGTGATCGTCCCGGCGCCGCCGATTGCCTCCGTCGTGGGCAACTGACCTGATTCCCTCAATCTCCGCCGCTGCGCTCATAGACCCATAGACCCATAGGCCTCATTTCGCCCGATGCGGGCTTTCGCCGTTCACGGTGACGGCGGGCCCGAGGTGTAAAGTTCGTCACAATAAAGGACTAGCGACAAGGTGGCCGAGACCGTGGCTTATTCGCCTTCGCCTGGACAGCAGCAGAACTACGGGCCACAACCGCCTTATCCGCCCTATCAGGGCCCTTACTCGCCCTATCCGCCCGCGCCGCCGACCAATGGGCTCGCTATCGCCGCGCTCGTCTGCGGGGTCGGCGGGTTCGTCGTCGGGCTCAGCTTCATTCCCGCGATTATCTGCGGCCATCTCGCTCGCAGGCAGATCAGGCAGACCGGCGAGCAGGGGGCCGGACTTGCCCTCGCGGGCCTCATCCTCGGTTACGTCGGCGTCGCTCTGTTCATCGCGCTGGTAGCGGTTTTCGCCGTCGTCGTGACCCAGATCGGACACACCGTCGGCGTCCCGAACGGTGTCCCGATCCCGGCGCCAGCCGGCAACTGAGCCGACCGGGGGGAGCGTCGCCGGCCGGTGGCGGAAAGTCAGGTTCCGAGTTCTTGGGCGGCGCGCGTAGCTGATCATTACCATTCTGCGTCGGAACACGGGATAATAGGGCGACGGATCGACACGGTTGTTGTTGGCCGGTGACATCGCGGGCGGGGCCTGGCCGGCTGCGGTTCGCTTGACGTGTGTGTTTAAGGAAGGGGATGCAGCATGGCGGCGATGAAGCCGCGGACGGGCGATGGCCCGCTCGAGGTGACCAAGGAGGGCCGTGGCATCGTGATGCGCGTCCCGCTTGAGGGCGGCGGCAGGCTCGTAGTCGAGCTGTCAGCCGACGAGGCCGCGAAGCTTGGCGCCGCACTGCGGGAGGTGGTCGGCTAGGCCTGCGTCATCGGCCGCGCCGACGCCTAGGAGCGCGGGGCCGTCGATGCGAAGCCACGCGCCCCTTCCAGATGACCGGGTTTTATTTTTTGATCGCGGCGAGCATGCCGCCCGCGATGGGCAGCAGCAGCGGCACCAGCCGCTCGTCGGCCGTGACCATGTCGGCCAGCTCGCTCGCGCCGTCCTCGGCCGGCCCCGCGCTCGGCGGCAGCGCGTCGTTGAACACGACGATGCCGCCGACGCGGAGCAGCCGCAGCCCGGCGGTCAGGTAGTCCGGGTAGTGCGCCTGGTCGGCGTCACAGAACACCAGGTCGTAGGCCCCGTCCGACAGCCGCGGGAGGACGTCGAGCGCGCGGCCGAGGATGAGGCGGGCCTGGTTCGTGGCGAAGCCGGCCTGCGCGAACGACTTGCGCGCCAGCCGGTGGTACTCGGGCTCGGTGTCGACGCTGGTCAGCACCGCGCCGGGGCGCATGCCGCGGAGCAGCCAGATGCCGGAGCTGCCGCAGCCGGTGCCGATCTCGACGACGGCGCGGGCGCCGATGGCGGCCACCAGGAACCGCAGCGCGGCCCCCGCGGCGGGCGCAACCGGCACCGTCCCGCCGAGGTCGGCGGCGTTGGCTCGAGCGGTCAGCAGCGGTTCGTCCTCAACCACCTGAGCCGCCTCGTCGTAGTCGATGACTGGCCCCCTTCGAGAAGCTTTCCCAACCGGTGAGCCTAGCCAATTCTGCTGGTCCGTGGAACCTTATGCTGCTGGTCGGTGGAACCTTATGCTAGTGGGGACCGTTAGCTAGTCGATGAGCGAGAGCCTCTATCTTGTGACAGAAACGGCGATCACCGGACAAGGTGATCGCGGCCCCGAGCAGGCCCAGTGGGTGGCGCCCAGCTGGGACGAGATCGTGCGCGCTCATTCGGGCCGGGTGTACCGCCTCGCCTACCGGCTCACCGGCAACCAGCACGACGCCGAGGACCTGACGCAGGAGGTCTTCGTCCGCGTCTTCCGCTCTCTCGCCAGCTACACCCCTGGCACCTTCGAGGGCTGGCTGCACCGGATCACCACCAACCTGTTCCTCGACGGGGCCAGGCGGCGGCAGCGGATCAGGTTCGAGGGCCTCGGCGACGACGTCGCCCAGCGGTTCCCCGGCACCGAGGCGTCGCCCGCCCAGGCCTGGGATGACAGCCACCTCGACGGGGACATCCAGGCGGCCCTGCAGGCGCTGCCGCCCGATTACCGGGCGGCGGTCGTGCTGTGCGACATCGAGGGGTTCTCCTACGAGGAGATCGCCGCCACCATGGGCGTGAAGCTCGGCACGGTGCGCAGCCGCATCCACCGCGGCCGCGCGCAGCTGCGGACCGCCCTCGCGCACCGGGAACGGCGGGTGCGGGAGCGATGAGCCATCTGGGAACGCTGATCTCCGCCCTGATCGACGGCGAGCTGGCCGGGGCGGAGCTTGACCGGGCCAACGCGCACCTGGCCGGCTGCGATGCCTGCCGGACCGAGGCCGCGCAGCTGCGGCTGCTCAAGCGCGAGCTGAGCGCGCTAGCCGAGCTCGACGAGGCCGACGCGCTCACCAGGCGGCTGCTCGCGATGACCTGTCAGAACGGCCCGGTGTCCGCTCGGCCGCTGTCGCGGCGACCGGGGCGGCGGGCGCGGCGCCGGCGCGGCCGCTACGTGATGTGGAGCGCGATGTCGATCGTCGTGGTCGGGGTCGGCGCGGCCGCGTTCGGCATGGGCGGCTCGTCCTCCGGCAGCAACGAGCCGCAGATCACCCCGCAGCTCGAGGTGTTCGACATGCAGCACGCGATCACCTCGGGCGATGTCCCGTTCGCGGACCCGTCGAGCACGCCCGCGCGGCCGACCGCCAAGGCGTCAAGGCGGACGGCGCTCAGGGCGTCGCCGCGGGCCTCGGCGGAGGCGACAAGGCCGTGAGACGCCGCCTCGGACTGCTTGTCAGCGCCGTGGTGACGGTAACCATCCCCGGCGTCCTCGCCGTCCTCGCCGTCCTCGGGCACGAGCACGGGATCGCGGGGACCACCGCGATGTCGGCCGCCGCGGTGGCCGACGAGCCGGCCGTCGGCCCGCTGCCGGTGGCGCCTGCCAGCACGGTCCCGGCCGTGCGGAACGCCGTCGCCACGGTCCAGCGCACGTCGGGCGGGCCGGTGACGGTCTACAGCGGCCTGGCCGCCGCCCAGCAGGCGCGCGCGATGCACCTGCTCGTGCTGGCGGCGGCGGCGGGCCAGGCAACGTCGTACCAGGGCGTCGAGGAGACCCGCCAGCTGGGCGTGGACGGCGCCACCGTGACGGTCTTCTCCCAGGTCTGGCATCAGGGCGGCGGGCTGACCCTGATCCGCACGCTGAGCGGCACGACGTCGGTCGTCTCCTATGGCACGGGGGACCGCGCGCCCGCCGGGGTCTTCGGCGTCACCGGCGCCCAGGTGACGCTGCTTGGCAAGCACTACATCGCCGCCTACCGGGGGTCAGGCACGTCGAGCGGCCTGCCCGCGACGATCGTTGTGGTCTACCGGTTCGACGGCTCCCTGGCCGCCCGGTTCTGGCTGGGCGCGCAGACCCATGTGCCGCTGCGGCGCGAGGACTTCGACACCGTCGGCAAGCTGGTCAGCGATGAGCTGTTCACCCAGGTCCGGTTCGGCCCGCTGACGGAGCGGCCGACCGCCGCGACGACCGAGAGCCCGGCCCTGGCCGCTTCGCCGGGCTCGGCCTGGGTCGCGTCCGGCTCACCCGCCGTGCAGGTCGCCCTGCTGGCCAAGCGGGGCGTCCGCCTGCCGGGCACCGTGCTGGCAGGCCTGCCCCTGTACGCGGCGGGATGGAGCGGGACCGGGGAGGGCCAGGTAACCGACCTGGAGTACTCCGACGGGTTGTCGGTCATCTCGCTCTTCGTCCAGCGGGGCACGCTGGCCGCGTCGATGGCGGGCTGGCAGCCGCTGAGACTGGACGGCATCCGGGTGTACGTCAGCGGCCACTCGGTCACCTGGGCCGGGCGGGGCGAGGTTTTCACCGTGATCGCGGACGCCCCGCCGCAGACGGTGGCGGAGGCCGTCGCCGCGCTGCCGGGCGGCGGGCAGCCGGGCCTGGTCGGCCGGCTCGGCCGCGGCTTCGACCGGCTCGCTCACCTGGTTGATCCGTTCGCCTAACGGTCTAGAGTGGGTGTGAGTATCGTCCGTCCGACGGAGAGCTGAGTGTTCGACCTATCCATAACCAAGATCTTGGTCTTGGCCGTCATCGCGCTCATCGTTTTCGGTCCCAACGAGCTGCCCAAGGTGGCATCTCAGGCTGGGCGGATGCTGCGCGACCTGCGGAGGATCGCCGAAGGGGCCAAGGCCGACCTGCGGGACGGGCTGGGTCCCGAGTTCCAGGACTTCGACTTCGAGGATCTGAACCCGAAGACGTTCGTGCGCAAGCACCTATTCGACGAGGAAGAGCAGCAGGCGCTGTTCGACCAGTTCAAGGCCACCGCCGACGTCTCCGCCGGGGCCACCGCGGCCGATGTCGCGGGCGAGGTGAACGGCAACAGCGCCAGTGCCGTCAACGGCAGCGGCGCCAGGGCCGCGATCAAGGACGGCCAAGAGCCGCCGTTCGACTTCGAGGCCACCTGACGGGTGCCCTCCGGGGCGCCCGGACCGCCTGACGGCGGCCCGGGCTCCGTCGGCCCTAGCTCGGGCTGAGGCTCAGCATCCGGCCGGCCAGGCCGCGGCCCTTGCCCGCCAGCGACTCGGCCACCTTGGTCAGCTGCAGCGCGGCCGGCGCGGTGGGGTCGGCCAGTACCAGCGGCGTCCCGTTGTCGCCGCCCTCGCGGAGCCGGACGTCCATCGGGACCTGGCCAAGCAGCGGCACGGTGGCCCCGGTGAGGCCGGTCAGCGCCGCCGCGACCGCCTCGCCGCCGCCCGAGCCGAAGACGTCCATCTGCTCGCCGCAGTGCGGGCAGAGCAGGTACGACATGTTCTCGATCACGCCGACGATCCGCTGGCGGGTCTGCGCGACGATCGAGCCCGCCCGCTCGGCGACCTCGGCCGCGGCGATCTGCGGGGTGGTCACCACCAGGAGCTCGGCCGTGGGCAGCAGCTGCGCGAGCGAGATCGCCATGTCGCCCGTCCCCGGCGGCAGGTCCAGCAGCAGGTAGTCGAGGTCGCCCCAGTACACGTCGGCCAGGAACTGCTGCATCGCCTTGCCCAGCATCGGGCCGCGCCACACGATCGGCAGGTTGCCCGGCGGCTTGAACATGCCCATCGAGATCACCTTCACGTCGTGCGACGACGGAGGCATGATCATCTTCTCGACCTTGGTCGGAAGCCCGGTGACGCCGAGCATCCGCGGCACCGAGTGCCCGTAGACGTCGGCGTCGATGAGGCCGACCTTGTACCCGGCGGCCGCGAGCGCCGCCGCCAGGTTCACCGTGACCGAGGACTTGCCGACGCCGCCCTTGCCGCTTACCACCGCGAAGACGCGGGTCAGCGACGTCGGCTGGGCGAACGGGATCACCGGCTCGGCCTTGCCGCCGCGCAGCTGGGTCTGCATCGCCTGGCGCTGCTGCTCGGTCATCACGTCGAGGTCGACCCGGACGCCGGTGACGCCGGGCAGGGCCGAGACCGCGGTGGTGACCCGGGAGGTGATCGTGTCGCGCATCGGGCAGCCGGCCACGGTCAGGTAGACGCCGACGTCAACCAGGCCGTCGGGGCCGACTGACACGGACTTGACCATGCCAAGCTCGGTTATCGGGCGGCCGATCTCGGGGTCGTTGACACCACCGAGCGCGGTCGTCACCTGCTCGGAGGTGGGCAGCGGGGAGCTCATCTCCCCATGGTATGCGGCGGCTAAACGCGACGGGCTCCTGCCCTCCCGGACGGCCGTGCAAGCCGACGGGAGGGCAGGAGCCCAGGGCGTAACCGGTGATCGATGCCTACGATTTGCCGCCGCTGACCACGGCGCCGGTCGTCGGGTTGAGGATGAGCGGCGTCAGGTGCGGCGCGACGTTGAAGTCGAGCAGCCCGCCCTTGGCGTAGAGGCTGCCCGAGCTCTTGTCGAACGAGCCCTTGATGCTCTCGCCGTTCAGCCAGTTGTCCTCGATGAACTTCACCACCGAGGCGATGTTGGTCAGGTCGGAGCTGACGTAGTTCTGCCGCGTGTACGGCGAGATGACGACCATCGGCAGCCGCTGGCTGTAGCCGCAGCGGCCGTTGGTGGTGCCGACCGTCACCGCGACCTCGGTGCAGAGCGAGGTGTCGTAGGCGCTCGGCGGGGTGGTCCCGGTGTTGATGCCGGCGTTGGACCCGTCGACGATGACCGGCGCCTGGTGGTCGTACCAGCCGTCAGAGTCGTCGTAGGTGATGACGATCGCGGTCGACGGCCAGTACTTGGACTTCTCGATCGAGTTGATGGTGTTGACCAGGAAGGTCTGCTCGTCGGTGGGGTCGGAGTAACCAGGGTGGCCGTCCTCGTAGGCCGGGGCCTTGAGGTAGCTCACGGCCGGCAGCTTGGCGCCGCCGGTGCCGGCCAGGACGTCGGAGAAGTCCGAGATGTCGTACTGGTGGTTGGCCTGGTCGGTGTAGCCGATCTGGGCCAGCGAGCTCGGCGCCAGGTGGGCCGGGTTCGCGGTCGACGCGTAGTACTGGAACGGCTCGTGGTGCGGCACGTAGTCGGCGGTCGAGGCGCCGCCGATGTTGGCGTGCGCGGAGCCGCAGACCGGCAGAGCCTGGGTGGTTCCGGGCGCGTCGGACGTGCCGGTCGGCGTGAAGCCGCCCTCGAACCAGCCCCAGGAGACGTTCTTGGTGTTCAGCAGGTCGCCGATGTTCTCCCCGGTCAGCGCGGCCAGGGCGCCGTCGGTGGCGTGGCTGCCGTTGGAGCAGTCGTCGTAGTACGGGTCCTCGTCGCCGTAGATCGTGCCGAGGCCGGACTTCGCGCTCGTGTCGATGACGGAGCTTGACGTCGTCGGCGTGCCCGCCCCGGTCGCGTCCCAGGCCGGGTTGAGCGCCTCCGCCCCGCTGGTGTTACCCGAGGTCACGTTCACCGCGCCGGGGGTGGACGGGCCGAAGCTGGTGTCCCAGTTGTTGTCGCTCATCGAGTAGTACTGGGCGTAGTTCCACAGCCCGGTGACGGTGTTGCCGTCGAAGTAGTCCATCACGATGCCGGGCGGGCAGTACTCGACGCCGCAGCCGTTGGTCGGGGTCGAGGACTCGGTCTGCTGGACGAACATGTCCATCTTCCCGTTGTCCTCGGCCTTTTCCTCGGCCGTGTAGCCGTGGTTCTGGTCGGACGTGAGCGACTCGGAGGGGGTCAGCCGCTGCGGGTCGTACTCGTTCGGGTTGTCCGTCAGCAGCGGGCCGATCGGGCCGCTCTTCTTCGTGATCTTCGAGTAGAGGCCGTTGACGGTCGGCGTGCCCTTCTTGGCGGTGAACGGGGTGCCGTCCGTGTTCGCCGCGTACGGGTAGGTGCCGAAGTAGTGGTCGAACGACACGTTCTCGTCGAAGATGACCACGACGTGCTTGATCGGGGTCGCGGTCTTGTTGTGGTAAAGCGACGCGGACACGCGCGCGGGAACGTGGTACCCGGCGAAGGACGCCTTCGCCGCGCCCGTGCTCGCGCTCGCCGCGGTGGCGACCGCCGCCGCTCCGGCGCCGAGGGCGACCGCCGCCGCGACCGCGAGATACGGTCGAAGCCGTCGTCGCCTGCCGCCGGCTACTGGGCTGATGCCCATTCCTAGCCTCCTGAGATTCTGCTTGACTTCATCGGCGGGCGTCACGGATGGCCCCCGCCAGGGAGCGCTCGGGCGCAACCCCGTGCCAGACGGTCTCATAGTTGATTTACGTGCCCGCGCGGGCAATCTGACGCGCAGGCAAACGGGAAGCCAACAATTAGTGCAGGGGCAGGGGACGCTTAGAGTTTCCTGCGCGTTCAACTCGTACGGCGGGGCGCGGGGCGCGGTGAAGCGCCGGGCGCGTGGTCAGGCCAGCATTGCCCGGCCGTAGTAGTCGCTCGGCCCGGTCACGCCGGGCAGGGCGAGGAAGTAGCCGCCGCCGAACGGGCTGATGTAGTCGACCAGCGGCTCGCCGATCAGCCGGGTCTGCACCGCCGCGAACTGGCGCTCGATGTCCTGCTGGAAGCAGGTGAAGATGAGCCCCATGTCGAGGTCGCCGGCCTCGTCGAGGCCGCGGTCGTAGTTGTAGCCCCGGCGCAGGATCTGGCTGGCCGCGCTCTGCGCGGTGCGCGGGTTCGCCAGCCGGATGTGCGCCGTCAGCGGGACGACGTCGCCGGTCGGGTCGTTCGCGTAGTCCGGCGCCGCGAAGATCGAGCTGCCGTCGAGCGGGAAGCCGGTCGGACGCCGCCGCCCGATCATCGTCTCCTGCTCGCCCACGTCCACCCGGTCCCAGAACTCGACCAGCATCCTGATCAGCCGGACCACGAAGTAGCTGCCGTTGGCGGTCCAGGCCGGCTCGCGGGCGGCGCCGGGCTCGACCCAGACCAGCGAGTCCATCGTTGTCGCGGAGGCCACCGACGGGTTGGCGATGCCGTCCATGAACCCCAGCAGGTTGCGGGGCACGGTGCCGGACGGCCGGGCAGGCGAGGTGAAGCCGTCGATCCGCCAGTTCGCCTGCATGCCGCCGCGGGTGCTCTTGGCGATGTCCCGCAGCGCGTGCACCACGGTGTCCGAGTTGCCCGCGCTGAGCTGGAGGATCAGGTCGCCGCCGCACTGGGCCGGGTCGAGGTCGTCGTTCGGGAACGACGTCATCGGGACCAGGTGCGCGGGCCGCAGGGACGCGAGCCCGTACCGGTCGTCGAAGAGCGTCGAGCCGACCCCGAACGTCACCGTGAGCCCGTTCGGCGTCACCGTCGGCCCGAGGACGCCCGAGTCCGACGGCGGCCCGCCGATGCCCACCACCGGGGGCGTGCCGCCCGCGGTCAGGAACCGGGCCCGGTCGGTCACCGTCTGGAACAGCTCGACCAGGTCCGCCCGGCTCTGCGCGGTCACGTCGAACGACACCACCGCCGTGGCCCGCGACGCCTTGGGCAGGATGCCGGCCTGGTGCTTCGCGTGGAACGGGACCGGCGGCAGCAGCCCGTCCGCGAACGCCTGGTCGGCGGCGGCGGACGGGTCGGCGGGCGCGCCCCGGTAGGCGTACCCGGCCGCCGCGCCCGCGGCGCCGCCGGCGATCACGCCGCCCGCGACGCCGCCGGCCATTCCGCGCAGGAACGACCGCCGGGCCGGCCGGGGCGCCTGCGGCCGCGATGGCGTCGATTCAGCCGACGATGGCGAGTCCGGCGATTCAGAAGGCATTGAGGGTGTTCCTCGGCTCGGTGATTGCCGCGATGGGGGCGAGTTCCTGCAGCACCTGGCCGCAGGCGGCGTCGATCGCCTGCCGGGCGGAGGCCGGCAGCGCCGATTCAGGTACCCACCAGCCGTCCGGCCGCCGCTCCTTCTCAAGCAGCGCCTGCAGCCGGTCAAGCCCGGTGTAGACCGAGGGCAGCCCCGGGTACCTGGTCGCCAGCAGCGGGTGCAGCAGGGCGAGCAGCACCCGGCTGGCGGCGATGGCGGCGACCGTGCTCGCGAGGGTGCTGCCGCTGCCGTAGTCGTCGTGCCCGGTGAGCTGGAACTCGAGCGCGTTCTCGATGACCTCGTGCGCGCGCCGCCCGAGGTCGGACAGCATGACCTCCTGCGTCGGCCACCAGGTGACCAGCTGGCCGACGTTCTTGTTGAGGGCGTCGGCGACCGGAACGAGCGACGTCAGCGACTGGCCGTGCCACAGGCCGTACTCCAGCCGGTAGAAACCGGTCCACTGCGGGCTGTTCACCCCGACCGCGTCCGCCCGGCCGTCGATCTCGGTGTCGAAGTTCCCGAACGCGCCGTAGGCGTCGCCCAGCGTCTCGTACTGCAGGTGGGCCGTCAGCCAGTCGCGGCGCGCGGTCGCCAGGTCCCCGCCGCGGACCGCGGCGGCGAGCGGCGCCGTCTCCGACGCCAGCACCTTGATCTGCGCTTCCTGCTCGGTCACGTACTTCTTGGCCAGGGGGATGAGCTCGTTGTAGGTGATCGGCATGATCGCCGGGGCGCCGGCCACCTGACCGGGCACGGTGACGGTGGCGCCCTGCTGCGGGTTGAAGTCGGCGAACGAGCACAGGAACGCGTACCTGCCCGACCCGACGTCCAGGCTCATCGGCGTGACGGTGGCCGGGCCGGAGTTCTCGATCTCGGCGTAGATCGCGCCGTCGGCCGGGTTGATCAGGTCGACCTCGGCCCCGCCGGTCCCCTGGTTGTTGATCTCGAACGTGTGCCAGCCGGGCTTGGCCAGCGACCACGTCCCGCCGCAGCCGTTGCTGCTGATCGTGATCTCGTTGGCCGGCTGGCCGCCGCTGCCGCCGGAACCGCAGGCGGTGAGGGTCGCCGCGAGCGCCGCCCCGGCGGCGGCGAACTGCGCGGCGAGGCGCAGGCGTCTGGTGCCCATGGTCACAAACGATAGGCACCGTTTCTGCGGGGATGTCCCCCGGAGACGGTGCTGAACTCAAACGTTCACCTGCTCCTCAACTGCCGGACATCAGAAAGTCAAAGTCGCGCAAGCGTCATCCCGAACGGGCCCGGCTGACTCCCGGACCGCAATTCCCGCACCCCCCGCGATATCGTGCGCAGGTGGACGATGACCAGGTAGACATAGACGCTGCGTCCCGGCCGCGCCGGACGTGCATGTCGGTGCCCGCCAGCAGCGAGCGGTTCCTGGCCAAGGCGCGGGATCTGGCCGCCGACGAGGTGATGCTCGACCTGGAGGACTCGGTCGCCCCGGCCGCCAAGCCCGCCGCCCGCGAGCTCGCGGTGGCGGCGCTGCTGGCGGGCGGCTTCGGCCGCAAGCTGGTGGCGGTCCGGGTGAACGGCGCGACCACCCCGTGGGCGTACCAGGACGTGATCGCGGTGGTCCGGTCCGCCCCCGGCGCGGTCGACTCGCTGGTGCTGCCCAAGGTCAGCTCGCCCGCCGCCGTCGTCTGGCTCGACGTGCTGCTCGGCCAGGTCGAGCAGGCGGCCGGCCTGCCGGCCGGCTCGGTCGGGATCGAGGCCCAGATCGAGGACGCGGCCGGCCTGGCGGCGGTCGAGGCGATCGCGGCGGCGTCGCGGCGGCTGGTCTCGCTCGTCTTCGGCCCGGCCGACTTCATGGCCTCGATCGGGATGCGCTCGCTGACCGTGGGGGGCCAGCCCGAGGGGTACGCGTTCGACGCCCACCACTACGCGCTGATGCGGATGCTGGTCGCCGCCAAGGCCAACGGCCTGCAGGCGATCGACGGCCCGTACGCCAAGATCGGCGACGCGGACGGCCTGCGCGCGGCCGCGACCAGCGTCGCCGCGCTCGGCTTCGACGGCAAGTGGGTCCTGCACCCGGCCCAGGTCGAGGTGGTCAACGAGGTGTTCACCCCGTCGGCGGCGGACTACGCGCGGGCGCTGCGCATCCTCGACGCCTACCGGCAGGCGACCGACGTCGACCGGCGCGGCGCGGTGATGCTCGACGGCGAGATGATCGACGAGGCGTCCCGCAAGATGGCGCTGGCGGTCGCGGCCAAGGGCGAGGCGGCCGGGCTCCCAAGGCCAAGCTAGCCCTCCAGCCCGCCAGCGCCCTCCCGCTCGGGTAGCCCCACTCCCGCCGCCTTCGCCCGGACGTGTGCAATCACGCCCGGTTGGGTAGGAACGCGCGCAGCGTGATGGACAGAGCGGTATGCCCGCGTTGCCGAAGCCTTGCGCACGCCCCAACGGTGTGGACCAGCGCATGGTGCTGCGACCTGCACGGCGAGATCGCGCCGCTGGCCCCGGCCCGGCTGCCGTCGCGTGATGGCCTGCAGCTGCTCGCCAGCCACACCACGGTGCCGGTCTGGCTGCCCTGGCCGCTGCCCGCAGGCTGGCTGGTCAGCGGGTTCACCGGAGCCGGGGACGAGCGCACCGGCGCCCGCGCCTCGGCGGTGGCGCTGTCCGGCCCCAACCCGCTCGGCGGCCCGGCCGACCTGCTGATCGTGGCCGAGGAGCCGGGCGTCGGCCTCGGCGCGGGCCTGGCCGGCCTGCCCGGCCCCGACCCGGGCGACGGGTTCGCCCGGCGGGCGCCGCACGCCACCGTCAAGGTCGCCAACCACGAGGCGCCGCTGTGGGTGGTGGAGTCGGCCGGGAAGGCCGTGTTCGTCGGCGAGGTGGCCGCGAGCTGGGTCTGGATCGTGCTCTGGCCCGACACCGCGGGCGCGCTCATGGTCGAGCCGCTGGCGCTGCGCGACCTGCGCGACCCCGAGCAGGACCTGGACCTCCCGTTCGGCGCCCTCTGCACCCGCCTGCCGGCCTGAGGACGGCGTGCCCGGCCGACGGGCCGATACGATGGCGGCCGTGCGCATCGACCTTCACGTTCACAGCAACGCCTCGGACGGCACCGACGACCCGGCCGAGGTGGTCAGGCGCGCTCACGTGGCCGGCCTCGACGTGCTGGCGCTGACCGACCACGACACGCAGGCCGGGATCGCCGCCGCCCGCGACGCGCTCGAATCGGGCCTGACGCTGGTCCCTGGCATGGAGCTCTCGTGCCAGTTCGACGGGCGGAGCGCCCACCTGCTCGGCTACCTCTTCGATCCCGACAACGCCGAGCTCGGCGCCGAGACGGCCCAGATCCGCGACGACCGCACCTACCGCGCGAAGGCGATGGTGGGCAGGGCGCGCGAGCTCGGCGCGGACGTCAGCTGGGACCAGGTGGCCGCGATCGCCGACGGCGCGGTCATCGGCCGCCCGCACATCGCCCGCGCGCTGGCGGCGGCGGGCGCGGTCGAGACGCCGGCCGACGCGTTCACGGCCGACTGGATCGCCGACGGCGGGCGCGCCTTCGTCGACCGCTACGCGGTCGAGCTGCCGCGCGGCATCTCCCTGATCAGGGCGGCCGGCGGCGTCCCGGTGCTCGCGCACCCGCGCTCGCCCGGGTACGAAATATCGGACGATGTCATCGTGAAGCTGGCCCACAACGGGCTGTGCGGCATCGAGGTGTTCCACCCCGACCACGACCCGGCCGAACGGGCCCGGCTGACCGGGCTGGCGCAGTCGCTGGGGCTGATCGCCACCGGCGGCAGCGACGACCACGGGTCGTTCAACAACCACGGCCTCGGCGTCGACACGACGCCGGCCGAGGAGTACGAGCTGCTGCTGGCGCTGGCCGGGCCCCGGCCGTGACGTTCTTCCTGCAGGCGTTCGTCACGCTGTTCGTGATCATCGACCCGCCCGGCATCGTGCCGCTGTTCCTCGCTCTCACCAGGGGCAGGTCGGTCCGGACCAGGCGGCGGCTCGCCTGGCAGGCGGCGGTGGTGGCGTTCAGCGTGATCGTGGCGTTCGCGCTGTTCGGCCGCGTGATCCTGAACTACACGCAGGTGCAGCTGGCCGCGCTCGAGGGCGCCGGGGGCCTGCTCCTGCTGCTGGTCTCGCTGCAGCTGCTGACCGGCAAGACGGAGGAGCCGACCTCCAGCGTGCGGGCGAAGACCAACGTCGCGTTCGTGCCGCTGGGCACGCCGCTGCTGGCCGGACCGGGCGCGATCGTGGCCACGATGCTCTACGTGCAGCGCATTCACCACCCGCTCAACGTGGTCGCGCTCGCGCTCGCGATCGCCGGGGTCGCGCTGGCGGCCTGGCTGTCGATGCGGTTCGCGGAGGTCATTCACCGCGTCCTCACCGACAACGGCGTCGAGCTGCTCACCCGGATCGCCGGCCTGCTGCTGTCGGCGATCGCGGTCCAGCTGGTGGCCGAATCCGCGCTGGCCTTCGCCGCCCAAGCTAAATAATCGGGGTAATCCAGGTAATAGAGTGGCCCCGGGCATTATGGGTCGGCGCCGTGGTCGGCGCTCGGTGCGGAGGTGCGGTCGTGGACGCTCGGGTGGAGCGGATGTGGTCAGCGCAGATTGCGGAGCAGGACGTCGCCGCGATCGGCGCGGAATGCAACGGCTGGGTGATCGGGGACGACGACGAGGTGATCGTCATCGATCCCGGCGATGACGCCGAGGCCGTGTTCGAGCAGGTCGGGGAGCGCGAGATCGTCGCCGTGATCTGCACCCACGGGCACGAGAGGCACGTCGCGGCGGCGGTCGAGGTGGCCGGGCGGGACGAGGCGCCGGTGGCGCTGCACCGCTCGGACCGGCTCTTCTGGCGGATGTCGCACGCGGATGTCCAGCCCGAGATCGAGATGGCGCACGGCGGCCGGTTCGAGGTGGCCGACGTGGCCCTCGAGGTCATTCACACGCCCGGTCACACGCCCGGCTCGGTGAGCCTGTACTGCGAGGATCTCGAGCTCGTGTTCACCGGCGACACGCTGGCGGCGGTCGGGCCGGTCCCCCACGACGGGGAGTACCCCGACTTCGCGGGCCAGCTCACCGCGATCGGCGAGCGGCTGCTCGACCTCCCGCCGGAGACCAGGGTGCTGCCCGGCCACGGCGAGGAGACGACGATCGCCGACGCCGCCAAGCGGTTCGACGGCTGGGTGACGGCCGGGCCGACCATCACGGACCTGTAGTGGAGCAACTCGGCTTCGAGGGCATGCCGAGGCGTCTCTACTCGTGCACGCCGACCCGGCTGTCCACCTGGCTGGACTGCCCCCGCCGGTACCGGATGAGCTACCTCGACCGGCCGGTGGTGCCGAAGGGGCCGCCGTGGGCGCACAACAGCGTCGGCGCGAGCGTGCACAACGCGCTGGCGGGCTGGTGGCGGCTGC
>DATCGA010000503.1:0-5836 GCA_036509215.1 Trebonia sp. | reverse complement strand
CCCGTGGGTCAACTGGGCGCTGCTGGTGGCGGTGCTCGCGCTCGTGTTCACGTTCCGCAGCTCGACCGCGCTCGCGTACGCCTACGGCGTGGCGGTCACCGGCACGATCACGTGCACCACGCTGCTGTTCTTCTACATCGTCCGCGAGCAGTGGAAGAAGCCGCTCTGGCTCGTCCTCCCGGGCGCTGCCGTCCTGCTTACGATTGACCTGCTGTTCTTCGCCGCCAACCTCACCAAGCTGCCGCACGGGGCGTGGCTTCCGCTGGTCGTCGGCATCGCGGTGTTCACCGTCCTGACCACCTGGCAGAAGTGCCGGATGCTGGTCTCCAAGCAGCGCGCGCTCGACGAGGGGTCGCTGCACGAGACCATCGAGGGGCTGCACAACTGCCAGCCGCCGCTGTACCGGGCACCGGGCACCGGGATCTTCCTGAACCGGGGCAAGACCACCGCCCCGCTGGCGCTGCGCGCGAACGTCGAGCACAACCACGTCCTGCACGACCACGTCGTCATCCTCGACATCAAGACGCTTCCGGTCCCGCACGTGGCCGAGGCCGACCGGCTCGAGATCGACGACCTCGGCTACAAGGACGACCGCATCTTCCACGTCGCCGCCCGCTTCGGCTACATGGACACCCCGAGCGTCCCGCCGCTGCTGCCGCTCATCCGCCGGACCCCCACCGAGGCCCCGCTGTGCGACGACGACATCTCCTACTTCCTGTCCACCATCGAGATCCGCCGGGGAAAGGCCCCGGGCATGAGCCAGTGGCGCAAGTACATCTTCATCGCCACCGCCCGGCTGACCGCCGACGCAGCCGAGTACTTCCAGCTCCCCCGCGACAGCACCGTCATCATGGGCTCCCGCATCGAACTGTGAGCAGGCCTGCCCGGGCCGGCCTGTACACGCTCACAGGCAGGGACGATGCTTAGACCATGGAGTATGAGCACATCCTGGTCGAGAGTTCGGGCGATTTCACCACGATCACGATGAACCGGCCGCAGCGCCGCAACGCCCTGTCCCTTGAGCACATGCGCGAGCTGATCGCGGCCTTCCGCGCCGTCGGGGAGAGCGACGCCCTGGGCATCGTCCTGGCGGGCAACGGCCCGGTGTTCAGCGCCGGGCACGACTTCGCCGATGTCGCCGACGCCGAGCTGCCGGCCGTCCGCTCGCTGCTGCAGACCTGCACCGAGCTGATGACGCTGATGCAGCAGGTGCCGCAGCCGGTGGTGGCGCGGGTGCACGGGCTCGCCACCGCGGCCGGCTGCCAGCTGGTGGCGAGCGCCGACCTGGCGGTGGCGAGCGAGGAGGCCGGCTTCGCCGCGCCCGGCGGGAAGGGCGGCTGGTTCTGCCACACCCCGATGGTGGCGGTCGCCAGGAACGTGGGCCGCAAGCGGGCGGCCGAGCTCGCCCTGTCCGGGGACGTCATCGACGCCCGCACCGCCCTGGACTGGGGCCTGGTCAACCGGGTGGCGCCCGCCGCTCAGCTCGACGACGCCGTCCGCGACCTGCTCGAGCGGGTGACCCGCGGCTCCGCCCAGAGCAAGGGGATCGGCAAGCAGGCGCTGTACGCCCAGATCGACCTCGATCAGCCCAAGGCCTACGCCTACGCGGTCGAGGTGATGGCCGCGACCAGCCAGCTCCCCGACGCGCAGGAGGGAATCCGAGCGTTCCTGGAGAAGCGCAAGCCGCGCTGGCGCCACGGCCGCTAGGCCAGGCCCGCTCGCGCGTCAGGAAGCGAGTCAGGCTGAGCTCCCCGATGGCGCGGGCGAGCTCCCGCCGCGCGCCGGACGGCCGTCGGCGAGGCCGGCCGGCGCGGCCGCCCGGGACGGGCCGAGCAGCGCCGGGATCACCGCGACGAGGGCGGCGGCGGCCGCGACCAGGAGCGCGAGCCTGATCCCGTGCATGAACGACGCGGGCGAGGCGTAGCTGCCGTGCGCGGCGAAGACGGCCGCCAGGACCGCGACCCCGAACAGCCCGCCGGTCTCGCGGAGCGTGTTGTTGGAGCCCGCCGCCACCCCCGAGTCGGCGGGCGGCACCGAGCCGACGGCGGCGTTCGCCAGCGTCGGGAAGACGAACGAGATGCCGATGCCGGCCACGATGAACGCGGGCACCAGCGAGGGGTAGCCGACGCCGGCCCGGGCCATCAGCCCCAGCCAGCCGAGCCCGGCCCCCATCAGGACCAGGCCGCCCGCCATGAACGGACGGGTGCCGATCCGGTCCGAGCCGATCCCGGCCAGCGGAGCGAAGATCATCGGCATCATCGTGAACACCAGCATGCGGACGCCCGAGGCCAGCGGCGAGTAGCCCATGCCGACCTGGAGCAGCTGCGCGATCCAGAACACCGAGCCGATGAGCGCGAACGAGAACGGGAAGGCGACCCCGCCCGCGGCCGAGAACGCGCGCCTGCGGAAGTACTCGAGCGGGATCATCGGCATCGCCGCCCGGCTCTCCCAGAACACGAAGGCGGCGATCAGGGCCGCGCCCGCGAGCAGGGACCCGATCACCTCGCCGCTCCCCCAGCCGACCGACGGCGCCCGCACCGGCGCCCAGACCAGGGCGAGCAGCCCGAGCGCGATCAGCGGCAGCCCGACCAGGTCGAGCCGGGGCCGGGGGCCGCGGCTCTCGGTCAGCATGACCGCCGAGGCGGCCGCGGCCGCCAGGCCGACCGGGACGTTGATCCAGAAGACCCACTGCCAGTCGAGGCCCTGGATGATCGCGCCGCCGAGCAGCGGCGCGACCGCCACCCCGAGGCCGGTGATGCCGCCCCAGATCCCGATCGCGGTGCCCCGCTTCTCCTCCGGGAACGCCTCGCTGATCAAGGTCAGCGACAGCGGCAGGACGATGGCGGCGCCCGCGCCCTGCACGGCGCGGGCCGTGATCAGCGCGTCCGCGCTGCCAGCGGTGGCGCAGGCGATGGACGACGCGGTGAACAGCAGCAGGCCGATGATGTAGACCTTCTTCCGTCCGAACCGGTCGCCGAGGGCCGCCCCGGTCAGCATCAGGGAGGCGAACGCCAGGTTGTAGGCGTTGATCGTCCACTCCAGGTCGGACAGGCTCGCCCCCAGGTGCAGCCGCAGCTGCGGCAGCGCGGTGGAGACGACCACCACGTCAAGGGATGTGACAAAGGCCCCGACCGACGCCAGGATCAGCGTCGCGGCGGTCCTCGGGCGGCCGCTCGCCCCGCTCCCGATCGGCCCCGCGTGCTCGATTGACATTGCCGTCTTCTCCTACCTGCTCGGCGGCCGCGACTTCGGTCGGCCCCACTAGAGAGGTAGACCAGCCGCGGTCGCCGGACTCGCCGGGCGCGAGCTCACGATCGAGCCCGAACAGGCGGAACAGGGCCGGCTCGAGGAAGATGACGATGCGCGTGATCAGCGCCCCGGCCAGCGTGAGGACGATCATCGCGTGCGCCCGGTAGGCGCCGTCGGCGTCGCGCAGGTAGGCGGCGAAGGCCGGCTGCCCGTTGGCCGCGGCCGGCACCAGGCGCAGCCGGCCGGCCGATGTGCACACATTGGACGCCAGGTAGCCGACCACCGTCTCCCGGCCGGAGAACCAGGTCGCCAGCGGCGGCATCTCGAGCGCGACGTCCTCGCGCAGCAGCGCCGCCAGGGCGGTCATGTCGCCGTCCTCGAACGCGGCCGCGAACCGGTCGAGCAGCGCCCGCAGGTCGGGCTCGGCCGGCTCGGCGACCTCTTCCTCGGCCGGCAGCGCCCGGGCGATCTGCGCGCGGGCCCGGCGCAGGCCGCTGTTGACCGCCGTCGCGGTGGTGTCGAGCAGGTCCGCGACCTCGGCGGCGGGCCAGTTGAGGACGTCGCGGAGGATGAGCACCGCCCGCTGCCTGGCCGGCAGGTACTGCAGCGCCGCCACCATCGCCAGCCGCACCCCGGCCCTGGACGCGGTCACCGCGGCCGGGTCAAGGTGCTCGGCCGCCAGCAGCGCGTCCGGCAGCGGCCGCAGCCACGGCATCTCCGGCGGCCCGGCCACCGGCGCGGCCGGGTCGTCCGACGGCCCGCCGAGGCCGGACGGCAGCGGGCGGCGGCCGCGGCGGTCGATCGCGGTCAGGCAGGCGTTGGTCGCGATCCGGTACAGCCAGGTCCTGGCCGACGACCGTCCCTCGAACCCGGCGTA
The DNA here is from genome assembly GCA_036509215.1 of Trebonia sp. Lineage (GTDB taxonomy): Bacteria > Actinomycetota > Actinomycetes > Streptosporangiales > Streptosporangiaceae > Trebonia. The sequence goes on along the minus strand of DATCGA010000503.1, from coordinate 1,710 downwards.
GAAGCGCCACGCCCGCAGGTAGGTCTCCTGCACCACGTCCTCGGCCTCCTCGGCCGAGCCGAGCATCCGGTAGCAGTGCACGAGCAACTCGGCCCTGAACTGGTCCAGGGCCGTGAATTCGTCATGAGCTGCCACGCTGAGCCCCCAAGGTCGATAGCGCCGACGCTCACCCCGCGCGGCCTTTCTCTGTAGACCCAGTGGCCCGCCCGAACTCACCGGTCGATTCGGCAACGTCCGGTTAGAGCCTCGGCGCGACGCCACCCCAGAGGGTGGTGTGGACCGGGGCGTCCTCATCCGGATCCGGGCGCCACTCGCTGAACGGGACCACACCCGGCGTCAGGAGCTCTGCGCCGGCGAAGAACCCCGCCACTGCGTCGTGCGAGCGCGCCACGTGCCGGCCCGCGGACAGATGCTCATTAAGTCGCTCCTCGAAGGCGTCCATCTCGAGCGGAAACAGGTCGCTTCCGGCGTGCGAAATGGTCAGGACGCTCCCCGAGAGCGCGGATTCGAGCAGTTCGGCCACGATCTGCCGTGCCTGCGCCTCGTCGCGGATGTAGCGGCAGGACGGCTATGAGGGGCGACTGGTGAGCAGCGCGCAGGCATGCGGCCCAGCACCAGTGGGTCGTTGTCGACGTAGAAGATCCGCCTCTCCTGCCCCATAGCCTGAGCCACCTCGTGGGTGTTGGCCCGCCGTCGGCAGCCCGGTGCCGATGTCGAGGAACTGCCGGACGCCCCGGGCAGCGACCCGGTAGCGCACCGTCCGCCTGAGGAGCGCCCTTATAGCGTGCGGACATCCGGATCTCGGGGTGGACCGCAACCGTCTTCTCGCCTGCCACCCGGTCGGCGGCGAAGTTGTCATTTCCGGAAGAATGGGAATTACAGGAGGTCAATAGCCTGTTTACCCTTCCGGAGTCAGGCAATAGTCAGGAGTCAGGAAATGGCCAAAGCCACGGCAACCGCCCCGAACTCGCTTATTCAAGCGGTAATCGTGAAGAAGTGCGACCGCGCCGGCCACCGCCCCGATTCCAATAAGCAGTGCGCGAACGGGACGTGTCAGCACACGTGCGAGCCCGCCCAGGTGGAGACGTGCCCGCATAAGTGGACCGTCCGCTACTCGGTTAACTCCCGCCAGCGTGAGAAGCCGTTCGCCGCCTTCACCGACGCGGAGACGTTCCAGCTCAACCTGTCTGCGGACAAGAAGGCCCAGGGAACACTGTTCGTTGACCCGGAGGCCGGAAACCGGCCGTTCCTGCCCGAGTGCATCAAGTTCATTAACGGACTCGCCAAGGCGAAGCCCGCCAGCAAGGCGACTTACAAGGGGAATTTCGGCAACCGCGCCGTGACGAAGCTCTTGGAAGGCGTAAGCGTCATCCAGGCAGCCAGGATGCACGACGATTTTAACACGCTGTTGAACGTCACGCTTGCGCACTACCACGACGACTACCGGGGGAATATCAAGCGCATTATCACGGGCACGCTTGACGAGATGGTTCGCCAGGGCGTCATACCCCGCCACACGGTGAGCATCGAGCTAGGCGCGCGTGTCATCACGGCCGAGCAGTACGAGAAGGAGAACCGGCCGCTAACTTAGTCCGCCTCACCGACCAGGAGGTAAGGGCACTCGCCGAGGGGATCACCCGCGCAGGCACCGACAAGCTAGGACGCGCCTACACCCGGACCAGCCCCCGCCGGGTGGCCCGGGGGGTCCTT
>DATCGA010000502.1:0-7071 GCA_036509215.1 Trebonia sp. | reverse complement strand
CGGTCCTTTCCTACGGCTGTTCCGGGTCGGCCGGGTTGTAGTAGCCGCCGCCCGAGCCGACCAGGCCGAGCTTGACGTTCACCGCGCCCAGGTTGCTAAGCGTCGTCGGGTCGTAGCTGGCCGCGTACGGCGGCAGCAGCTTGGTCACGTCCGCGAGCTGCGCCTGCGTGGTCTGCGACCACTGCATGAAGGCGGGCACCGACAGGACGTCGCCGGTGTCGTACATCGAGCCGTGCCAGATGCCGCACAGCTCGCTGCAGCGGACCTGGAAGTAGCCGGTATGCTGCGGCGTCGTGTAGGCGACGTTGTTCAGACCCGGGTTGGCGTCGGCCTTCACGCCGAGTGTGTAGGCCCAGAAGCTGTGGATCACGTCGAGCGAGGTGACGTTGAACTGCACCGGCTCGCCGACCGGGATCATCAGCTGGGTGGTCTCGAACCCGCCGAACTGCGGGTACCGGTAGGTCCACGCCCACTGCTGCCCGATCACCTGGACTTGGAGGATGTTGCTGCTGCCGGGCGTCCACGAGGTGACGGAGGAGGTGGTGGTCCCGGCCGGCTTCCAGATCGGCTGCGGTCCCTCGCCTGCGCCCGCGCCGGCCGGGGTGATGAGCTCGACGGTGCCGTAGACCGCGAGCGCGAGCACGATCACCGAGGTCGCGGTGATCCAGATCGCCGAGATCCGCGCGCTGCCGTGGATGGGCGCCGCGTCGGTCTCGTCGCCTGGCTTCTGCCGCCAGAAGATCAGCGCCCAGGCGATGTAGAGCAGCACCCCGAGCACGACCGGGGTGGCGATCGTGGCGAGGACGGTGATGTCGGTCTGCTGGCTGGCGGCGGTACTCGACTGGTCGCCCGGCGGCAGGTGCGGTCCAAGGACCAGCGCCACCAGCAGGCAGCCGATGACGGACAGCACGATCCAGGAGATGATGAGCCAACTGGCGTCCTGGCTGCCGTCGCGCGGGGTTCGGGCTGAGCTCGACGCGTTCGCGGCCATCAGGCCTGCACCTCCATCTGGCCCATCATGTAACCGGGGGTGCCCATCGGGCCGCCGTTGCCGTCCACGTAGCCGAGGCCGCAGGGCACGAAGCACTGCCAGCGGTAGGTGCCGGCGGTCTTGGGGGTCATGAAGCTGAACTTGATCACCGTGTGCGGGGCGCTCGTGTCCTGGTTGGCCGCCGTGCACGGCGAGGTGCCGCACAGCGCGCTGTTCTCGTCGAACGTCGTGACCGATGCGATCGGCACGTTGAGGCCGAGGCCGGGGATCGCGAACGTGTGCTGCACCGAGCAGTCCGCCCAGCTGTCGAAGGTCGTCAGGGGGGCCGACGGCGTGTACGTCTTGCCGTTGAAGAACGAGACGTCCTCGACGTTGCCAACGGTCCCCGCGACCTTGCCCCAGACGGGGTTGCGGAGCGGCGTGCACCCGTCGTACCCCTCGATGGTCATATTGACCCGGGTGTTCGCCGGAACCTCGAAGTAGGTGGTGTGGTCAAAGTTGCCAGTGGACGGGTTCTTAATGAAGTACGTCACCCAGTCTGGCTTGTTGGTCACCGTCGTCTGGGCGGCGGTCATCATCGTGACGTTGACCTGGCCGCCGCTGGCGTACGGGGCATAGTTCTCAACGGACGGCTGCGCGCCGATGAAGTTAAAGGCGACGAAAATAACGCCCGCGACAACCGCCAGGAAGGCAACCACCAGGGTCGCCGCCCGTGCCGGTAGAGACACCGGATACCACCTCGTTCCTGCGCAACGCTCTGTGCGGCTGCGCCCCAGCTGTTTCAAACCCGCGGATCGGCCGCGGCACGGAACTCGCAGGCGGTTGCCCACTCACGCCCCTGATGTTGTCGCTTGCGCCATGCACCTGCAACACTCGGACCTCTGAATGACAAAATTGTCATGGGTCCCGGATCATCGCGGCCATCGATCGCCAGCGCGTTAGTCGACGACCACTAATAGTTGTCGATTCGTTAGAGGACACGAGGCGTCGCAAAGGTTTACAATCGATTGCGCGTCGGTACCGTAACATCTTGTTCTGGCCAGACCGCGCATGTTGACCCGCGAAAAGCCCACATACACCATCAAGATATGACTGATCGGTCGAGGGCAGGTGAACGTGACACATCCGGGGCGCATCCTCATCGTCGATGACGAGCCGAAGATCCGATCGTTCATCGGCCGGGCGCTCGCCAACGCGGGCTACGCCACCGACTTCTCCGGCAACGGCGCCCACGCCGTGGCCAGCGCCCTGGAGACGCGCTACGACCTGGTCATCCTCGACCTGGTGATGCCCGAGCTGGACGGCCGGCAGGTGCTGGGGAAGCTGCTGTCCGCGCGCCCTGACCAGGCCGTGATCGTCCTGTCCTGCGTGGCCGACGTGGCCACGAAGGTCGACCTGCTCGAGCGCGGCGCCCAGGACTACCTGACCAAGCCGTTCTCGCTGGCCGAGCTGCTCGCCCGGGTGCGGGTCCGGCTGCGCAGCGAGGTGATCAGGGCCGGGGAGGTCACCCTCGACGTGGCGAGGCTGGTGGCGGACATCGGCGGCGGCCCGGTGCACCTCACCCGGCTGGAGTTCCTGCTGCTGCGCGAGCTCGCGGAGCATGCGGGGCACGCGGTCTCCAAGGGCGAGCTGCTGGCCACCGTCTGGGGCTACGACTTCGACCCGGGATCCAACGTGGTCGACGTGTGCGTCCGCCGGCTCCGCTCCAAGCTCGGCTTCGAACTGATCAAGACGGTCCGGGGTGAGGGCTATCAGCTCGTGGCGCGCTGAGGCGGCCGGAAAGCTGCCCCCTGCGCTCCGCCTGCCCCGCCCGCCCGCCTTCGGCTGGCCGTACCCGCCCCGCGCGATCGACATCGCGTGGACGATCTTCGCCCTGGTCAACCTGGACTTCATGTTCATGTTCCCGAGCTGGGAGACCGTTCCCTTCCACCTCATCTGGGCGAGCCTCACGCTCATCTACGGGTTTCGCACCTGGAACCGGGGGCCCACGCTGTGGGCGGCGACCGCGGTGCTGGGGGTGACCGCGGTCGGCATCGCCTTCGACGTGGGGGTCGGCTCCGAGCCGGCCACCCAGCTGGCCGAGGACCCGCTGCTGGCGCTGATGTTCCTGGCGATGGCGTGGCACGCCCACCGCCGGCTGGCGGCCGACCGGTCGCACCAGCTGATCAGCGAGCACAACACCAGGCTGCTCGACGACCAGCGGCGGTTCCTGCAGGACGCCGCGCACCAGCTGCGGACGCCGATCACGATTGCCCTCGGCCACGCCGAGCTGCTGGCCGGCGCGGTCGAGGGCCAGCCGGCCCAGATCGCCGAGGACATCGGCGTCGTCGTCGGCGAGCTGAACCGGCTGCGGCGGATCTCCGAGCGGCTGCTGATCATCGCCGCGGCCGCCGACCCCGCGTTCCTGCACCCGGAGCCGGTCGCGCTCGACCAGCTGGCGGTCGAGCTGGTCCGCCGCTGGCAGCCCGCGGCCGACCGGTGCTGGCGGATCGGGCGGCTCGACCACGTGATCGCGCCGGCCGACCGGGAGCGGCTCGGCCTGGCGCTCGACGCGCTGCTCGAGAACGCCGTCAGGCACACCCGCAGCACCGATGTCATCCAGTTGTCGGTCATCCGGGACTATCCGGGCATGCCAGTACGGATCGTCGTCGCCGATACCGGCAGCGGCATCCCGGCCGACCAGGTGCCGCTCGTCTTCGACCGGTTCAGCACCGGCGATGACGGACAGCACCGGGGGACCGGCCTGGGACTGCCCCTGGTGCGCGCGGTGGCCCGCGCCCATGGCGGTAACGTGACCGTGAGCAGCACGGCCGGCCAGGGCAGCGCGTTCGAGCTGACGCTGCCGGCCCCGGCCGACGCGCGGCTCGCCCTGGCGGCCGGGGCGCCCCGCGAGGCAACCCCGCCCCTCATGGCCGACACCGAGGAAGAGAGCATCAGGCGATGAGCGTAACCAGCGCCGCCGGTTGGGCGGCGCGTCAGGCCCGGGAGCACAAGGTGGTCTCGGGCAGCATCGCGGTGTTCGCGACCGCGATCATCGCGGTGAGCGTGCTGACCTCGTCGTCGGCGGCCGCGCCGCCCGCACCGGCCGCCCCTGGCTTCACCGTGGCCGCCCTCGGCGGGCCGGGCAGCGTCTCGCTCAGCCAGTACCAGGGCAAGCCGGTCATCGTGAACTTCTGGGCGTCCTGGTGCGGGCCCTGCCAGCAGGAGACCCCGCTGCTGGCCAGCTGGTACAAGCAGGAGCAGGGCCGGGTCGCCCTGGTCGGCCTGGACGAGAACGACACCACCGCCAAGGCGCTCGCGTTCGCCCGCGCCAAGGGCGTCACCTACACGCTCGGGTTCGATCCGCAGCTGACCGTGACCGGCCCCTACAACGTCGACGCGCTGCCCCAGACGTTCTTCCTCAACGCTCAGCACCGCATCGTCGAGCACGTGCTCGGCGCGATGACCAGGGCAGACCTGGCGCAGGGAGTCAGCCTTATGAACGCCAGCGGAACGCCGAGCGAGAAGACCATCGAGCCGTCATGACCACCCCGACGCAGACCGAGCCGCCGTTCGTGCCGCTGCGGCGCTCCAGCTGGGCCACCAAGCGCACGCCGCTGTGGGTGTTCGGCGCCATCGGGGTGCTCGTGGTGGCCGGGTTCCTGGTCGCCCTGTCGGTCCGGCCCTCGCAGTCGCAGCAGGCGAGCGACCTGCGGGGCTACTTCGGGGACGTGACCACCGGGGCCGGCTCGTGCGCGGCGGCGCTGCGCGACTCGATGACGTCCTACCAGGCGGTCGCCGGGGGCGACACGGCCGAGCTCGCGACCGCCAAGTCGATCGTCGGCTACGGCGCGACCAACTGCGAGGTGGCCAGCAACGAGTCGCTGTCGGACTTCGCCAACTACCAGGTGACCGAGTCGCTCGACTCGCTGCACCTCGCGGCGGCCGACAACGACGTCATCACCTGGGCGTTCGACGCCACCAGGTACCAGCAGGACATGCTCACGGCGCTGGCGGCCCCGAACGCGCCCGCCCCCGGGGCCGCGCTCGGCCCGGACCTGGCCGCGCTCAACGCAGAGCGGGCCGCGATCGACCGCATCTGGAACGCGGCCAGGACGTCCACCGGCGACGCCACCCCGCTGCCCAATCTGACCGCGCAGGCGCAGGCCGGCCAGAACGCCAGCGGCGTCACAGGCTAGCGGAAAGTAGCGGTTGGAAAACCGCTGGTAGCGGTGCGGCGCCGGCGAAAGCGGGCCTTAGGGACTCCCGCGGGAGTCCGTCTCGTCGGCCCTGGCGCGGGCTAAACCTGATCGGGTCGGGCATCTTGGCTGGTCATGACCGGCATGACCCGATCTTCTGACGGGAAAAATCAGTGAGGTGACGCCGCATGAGCCTCAGAAGCGCAGCCGCAGAACGCTGATTGCGCTGCTGCTGGCGGTGCTCGGCGTCGCCGCCGCGCTCGGCGGGATCGCGGTGCTCCGCTCGGCCTCGCCCTCGGACTCGACCCCGGCGGCGGGCCCCGGCGGCGACACCGGAACCGCCGCCGCGGCCAAGGCCGAGGCCAGCCAGCGGCCGCTGTCCGACCGCGCCGTCTACGACTTGATCAGCCCGAGTGTGGTGGACATCACGGCCACGCTCGGATACGACGACGAGACCGCGTCCGGCACCGGGTTCTTCGTCGATCCCAGGGACGGCCTCGTGCTCACCAACAATCACGTGATCAGGGACGCCACCTCGGTGACGGTCGCCATCCCGGCCACCGACCGGACCTACCAGGCGCAGATCGTCGGCGTGGACACCTCGGCCGACGTCGCCGTGCTGCGGATTCTGCCGCAGCCGGGCGCCCACCCGGCGCCGATCGGCGACTCCTCGGCCGTGTCCGTCGGCTCGACCGTGATCGCCATCGGCAACCGAGCCGGCGCGGGCGGCCCCCCGGTGCTCGCGCCCGGGGTGATCAGCGCCACCGGCCGGACGATCTCGGCGGCCGACGGCGCCTCCGGGTTCACCGAGACGCTGCACAACATGCTCCAGACCACGGCCAAGATCCAGCCCGGCGACTCCGGCGGCCCGCTGGCCGACTCCGCGGGCACCGTGATCGGGGTGGACACGGCGGCCGGGGCAGGCGGGTCCGAGGCCGGCTACGCGATCCCGATCAACACCGCGATGACGGCCGAGCGGCAGATCGCCTCCGGGCGCCGCGGCCCTGGCATCGTGCTCGGCGTGGGCGGGTTCCTCGGGGTGATCGTCCCGTCCACCACCGCCCCCAGCCCGCTGGCGCAGGCGGCCCAGGAGCGGACGCTCGGCACCGACGCGGCCGACTCGGCCCCCCAGATCGGCTGCCTGCCGACGGAGGCCGGGGCCGGGGTGCCCGCCTCGGTCGCCCCGGTCGACTCCGGCGCGCTGGTTGACGGCGTGCTCTGCGGCACCGCGGCCGACGCGGCCGGGCTCACCGCCGGCGACGTGATCATCACGGCCGACGGGCGCGCGGTCTCCTCCCCCGACGCGCTGACCGCCATCGTCAACGGCTGCCGGCCGGGCAGCGTGGTCGAGGTCACCTGGGTCAGCCCGGCCGACGCGACCCAGACGTCCCTGGTCCGGCTCGACTCCGCCCCGGCCGCGTGACAACCGGCCGTAGCCGTGCGTAACGCGGCATATCCGCCCCGGCGCGGTCGTTGCAATACTGTTGCGCCCTTTAGCCGACGTTCAGCGTGCTTTCAGGTTTGCGAGGCTTACTAGAAAATAACGGCGGTGGCATGAGGACGCCGCCGGCGGGCAGACACCACGTACCCTGGTCCTGGTGAAGGCGAGATAATGCACGACGAAGACAGTGGTAGCGCACAGCAGGGCGGCTGGCAGCCACCGGAGTACGTGAGCCCTTGGCTCCCCGCGTCCGGCTCCCCGGAGGGGGGCGAGGGCGCCAACGACACGATCTCCTACCGTGGCGGTCCCTCCTACGACGCGAGCCAGGGACCGGCCGACGGTCCCGAATACCCGGCGGGCCCCGGCTACGGCCCGGGCTACGGTCCCGGCGGCGAGTACGCCTCCGGCTCCGGCGGCCCGGCGGGCGGCCCCTACGGCGGCGGCCCCGGCCCCGGCTACGG
>DATCGA010000501.1:0-63757 GCA_036509215.1 Trebonia sp. | reverse complement strand
GGTCTGGATCGGCGGGTGGGTGCGCGGCCGGATCCCGCCCCTGGCCCCGCTGCTGGTAGGGCTGCTGGTGACCGGGGTGCTGGCCGCGCTCGGACTGCGGAACCTGCCCGGCATCCTGCTCCTCACCCCGGTCGAGGCCATGCTGCTGGCCTCGTTCGGCTCCTGGCACGCGCACAGCGGGCGCGGCGACTGGCTGGTCCCCCCGCTGATCCAGGCGGCCGAGTACGTGTTCCTGGCCGAGGCCGGGTTCGCCCTCAGGCTGTGGCCGCCGTGGACGTTCGCGCTGGTCGCCGCGGCCGGGTTCCGCCACCTGGATCTGGCCTACCGGGTCCGCTGCGGCCTGGCGTCCGGCATTGACCGGCGCGGCCTCGGCTGGGAGGGGCGGATGATCGTGGTGGGCATCGCCGCCGCCGCCGGGGGGCTGATCGTCGTCTACCCGGCCCTCACCGTCTACCTGTGGTGGCTGAACGCGCGGGACTGGGTCGTCGGCTGGTCGGCCAACGGCCTGTCAGCTGGACATGCCGCCGTCGACCGGTAGCGTCGCGCCGGTCATGAACGAGCTGTCGTCGCTGGCGAGGAAGACCATGGCGCGCGCGATCTCGTCCGGGGCGGCGTGCCTGCCGAGCGGGATCATCTGGTCGAAGATGGTGCGGGCGGTGGCGCGGTCCGCACCGGTGGCGGCCTCTTCGACGCGGTGCTGGAACTCGTTGTCGACCGGCCCCGGATGGATGGTGTTGACCCGGATGGCGCGCGGCGCGAGCTCCGCCGCGAGCGTCCGCATCAGCCCGACCTGGGCGTGCTTGGCGGTCGAGTACCCGGCGATGTGCGGCGCGGCGGTCAGGCCGACCACGCTCGAGGTGATGATGATGGAGCCGCCGGCGGTCAGGTGCGGGACCGCGTGCTTGCAGAGCAGGAAGGCCCCGCGCACGTGGACCGCGAGGGTCTGGTCGAAGGCGTCCTCCGGGTAGTCGGCGATCGGCTCGGTCGGGCCGGCGATGCCCGCGTTGGCGACGACCACGTCCAGCCGCCCGAATTGCCCCGCGGCCGCCTCTACCGCCGCCTTAACCTGAGCCGAGTCGGTGACATCGGTCACCTTCCAGGCGGCCCGCTCGCCCAGTTCGGCCGCGCCCGCCCTCAGGTCCGGCTCGCGGACGCCGGCCAGCAGAACCCGCGCGCCCTCGGCGATGAAGGCCCGCGCGGTCGCCATTCCAATTGACCCCTCACCACCGGTGATAATGGCGGCCTTACCCTCAAGTCGACCCATGGTCACGCATGCTACTCGCGTACTATCTGATGGATATGGGTGGCGGTCGGCTTGGTGCCGCGTGGGAGTCACCGGCCGCCATGCGTCGCCGCTGGCTGGCCGGCATCTTTGCCGTATCCGTGATCTGGGCGGTTCTGGTCGCGACCTTCAGCTCCGACTCCGTGCACCGGCTCTGGGGCGTGATGGCGGCCTGCGGGTACGGGCTGGCGCTGCTCGCCGTCCTCGCGGTCAGGAACGCACGCGTTTCCGACGTGGCGCTCGGGTTCTCGTTCGTCGGGGCGCTGCTTGCGCCGCTCACCTGGATGGCGGCCAAGGGGCTGGAACAGCCCGAGGTGTGGGTGGTCGCCCGGTCCGGGTCGATGCTGATCCACCAGGGCACGCCGTACGCGAGCACGGCCGCGCTGGCGGCCACCACTAACCCCAACGCCTACAACCCCTATCTGCCGGTGATGGCGCTGTTCGGGCTGCCCCGCGCGATCTTCGACGGCGGGCTGCTGACCGACCCGAGGATCTGGTTCGGCGTCGTCTTCTTCGTCGTGTTCTGGCTGGCGCTCCGGCAGGGCGGCGCCACGGATCCGGGCCGCTGGGCGGTCCTGGTCGCGGGCAGCCCGGTGATCGCGTTCGAGCTCGCCGTCGGCGGCACCGACGTGCCGATGGTCGGGTTCCTGTGCCTCGGGTTCGCCCTGCTCTACCGCCGTCCGACCTCGGTCAACCTCGCGGTCCTGGCGGGCCTGGCGCTCGGCGTCGCCTCGGCGATGAAGGCGACCGCGTGGCCCGCCCTGGTGGTGGCAGTCGTGCTGATCGCGGTCCGCGACGGCAGGAAGTCGGCCTGGGCGTTCATCGTGGCCGCGCTCGGCGTCGTCGCGGTCTGCGTCGGCCCGTTCGCCGTCCACCCGAAGTCCCTGGTGGACAACACGATCCGGTTCCCGCTGGGGCTCGCCAGCGTCCAGTCCGCGGCCTCGAGCCCGCTGCTCGGGCACGTGATCGCGGCGACCTGGCACTCGGCCGGGCACACGATCGTGGTCGCGCTGCTGGTGCTGGCCGCCGCGGCGGTCGCGCTGTCGCTGGTGTTCCGGCCGCCGCGGACGGTTTCGCGCGCGGTCGTGCTGCTGGCCGGGGCGATGACGCTGATGTTCGTGCTGGCGCCGTCGACCAGGTTCGGCTACTTCATCTACCCGGCCGCGCTGGCGATCTGGCTGTTCGCGGTGCGGGTCGGAGGCCAGGCGGCCGGCGGGCCGGCTACGCCAGATCCCGGTGGGACTGCTGCCAGCTTGAGTACCAGTCGGCCCACCATTCCCGTTGAGCGGCCAGCGGCATGATGTACCGGACGGTCTGCGCGTAGTACGAGCGCTGCTTGGGCAGCCCGAGCTTGCGCAGCGTCTGGACGTTGGATGCCCGGTCGGCCAGCTTCACCACGATCGCGTCGTCGGGCGCGTCCCGCAGACGCTCCAGGTACGCCTCCTTGACCGCCTTGGGGTCGGCGCCGTCCTCCGGCTCCGGCTTGGTCACCCAGCCGACCAGCACCGCCACCCGGCCGCCGAACGCGCGGCGGACGTCGTCGATCGTGCACGGGGTGTCTTCCACGACGTCGTGGAGCACGGCCGCCTGCAGGATCTCGGGGTCGGTGACGCCCGCCCCGCGCACCAGGACCTCAAGCGCCTCGAGCAGATGCTCGGCGTACGGCGCCCCGGTGGGGCGCGTCTGGGCGCCGTGATAGCGGACGGCGAACTCCACCGCCATCGCCACCGCGTCGGCGTCGGGCGCGGGCAGCAGGCGGCGCAGCTCCGGTTCCGTCCGCTGCCAAGTGTGCCAATTCGTGAACAGCTCCATAAGGTTCAGTGTGCGCCGATGGGCGGCTTGCATAGTCCTGAATGGTTCGCACAGGTTCTTCTTCTACAGTGGGGTCTGTGCGTCTACGACTGCCCGCCGTGCGAGTCCGGGAGGACACGACGTCCCCAGCGGACAAGCCTGAGGCTGACGCCCCGGGCGGGGCCGGCCCGGTCACTGGGGAAGCTGACGCGGCCAGGCCTGGCGAAGGGTCCGTTCGGGATGAGATAGAGCAGAAGCCGCCGCCGCTGCTTTCATTCCCGCCCGCGGTTGCCAACGGCCTCCTCGCTCTGCACCGGTCTTACCGGCGCGTGGTGGAGGAAGGCGAGCGGCTGGCCGAGCGGTACTGGTGGCTGCCCGGGCGAGTGTTCGGGGTCCTCACGATGGCGCCGGCCTTGCTGGCGATCGCGCTGCTCGTGCCCGGGACCGGGATGCTGCTGGCCGGACGCCTGCTGCCGCTGCCGGTGCTGATCATCTTCGTGCCGCTCACGGTGGCGCTGTGCTACTTCGGGATGCGCGGACTGCCGGTGCAGTGGCCGCAGTTCGGGAGGCAGGACCTGGCGGCTGATGCTGCGCCCGCCGACGGCCCTGACGCCGACGGCCGGCGGGTCGGCGTGCCGGTCGGCGCGCTGCTGGCCACGATCGCGATCGCGGCCGGGTTCGGGCTGTGGCAGGCGGCGTTCAGGTCCCAGCAGCTCTTCGGCGCCGGCGACCCGAGCGTCTACCTGCAGTACGCGTACTGGATTGCCGAGCACGGGACCGCGCGGATCCCGACGTCGGCGGCGTCGTTCGGGAGCTCCGGCGGGCTGGTTTTCGCGAGTCCGGGGTTCTACGTGTCCGGCGGGGTCCTCACGCCGTCGTTCCTGCCGGGGCTGCCGCTGGTGCTCGCGGCCGGGACGTGGCTGCACGGGCTCGGCGGCGCGCTGCTGATGCCGGCGGTGCTAGGCGGCTGCGCGGTGCTGTCGTTCGGCGGGGTCGTGGGCCGGCTGGTCGGGGGGCGATGGGCGCCGGTCGGGGCGCTGGTGCTCGCGGTCTCGCTGCCCGAGATCTACGTGTCGCGGACGCCGTTCAGCGAGCCCCTGGTCCAGGTGCTGCTGTTCGGCGGGCTGTGCATGTTCATCGACTCATTCGGCGTCCTCGGCGGGGGGATGGCGCTGGCCGGGCTGGGCGGGCTGGCGCTCGGGCTGACGGTGCTGACCTGGATCGGGTCGCTGAGCATCCTGCTGCCGGCCTTCCCGGTGCTCGCGTGGCTGTTCGTGGCACGGCGACGCCAGGCGGCGCCGTTCGGGATCGGGCTGTTCCTCGGCATAGCCATCGGATTGGCGGCGGCGCTGACATTGGGGCGCTCCTACCTGTCGACGGTCTCGAGCGAACTGCATGTGTTCGGTCTCGCCGCCGCCGCGTTCGGCCTGGCGACGGCGCTGATCGCTCCCCTCGCCGTCCCGGAGGTGCGCGCCCGGGTGCGGCGCGTGTTCACCCGGCGGCTGCGCGCGGTCGGTCTGGCGGGAGAGGAGATCTCCCTGCCGTCGCTGGCGATGATCGTCCAGGGGATGGCGGTGGCGCTGCCGGTGATCGCGCTCATCGTGCTGGCCTTCCGGCCGTTCGTCCAGACCGTCGTCGGCCAGACCAATCCGGTCCTGGTCCGGGAGGTCGTCGCGCTGCAGCGACTGGCCGGGCTCCCGGTGGACGGCAGGCGGCAGTACTACGAGCAGAGCTTCACCTGGGTCCTGTGGTACCTCGGGCTGCCTGCCGTGCTGCTGGCCTGCGCCGCTACGGCGGTGCTGGGGCGCCGACTGGTGCGGGCGGTGACCTACGGGCGGTCGTCGATTGTGGCGGCGCGGCTGTTGGGGCTGCCGTTCCTGATCGTCGTCTGGTCGGTGGGCACCGTGCTCTGGGATCCGGCGGTGGCGCCGTGGCAGCCGTGGGCCTCGCATCGGCTGGTGCCGGTGGTGCTGCCGGGCCTCGTGCTGCTCGCGGTCTGGCTTTGCTCGCGAGTGACCGTGCGGGCGGCGGTGCTCGGCTCATCGCGGCTGACGGTCACCCTGGTCGCGATCTGCTGCGTGCTGGCGCTGGCGATCCCGCCGGCGGTGACCTCGCTCAACCCCGGGATGGTGCCGCGCACGTCGGTTGGCGGCTACTCGTCCGGAGTGTCGAAGTTCGTGAGCCGGGTCCGGCTGCGCGGCGTCGGCGCGGCGTCGGCCTACCGCGGGTCGGCCGCGGCCGCCGTCTCGCTGTGCGCTTCGATCGGGCCGACCGCGAGCGTGGTGTTCGTCAACGCCTCGACCGCGGCCGCCTTCGCGCCGACCGTCCGGGTGCTCTGCGGGGTGCCGACGGCGACGATGGAGGCGGGCTCGTCCCCCACCGGGGTCGAGCGGGTGGCGACCTCGATCGAGCACGCGGGCCGCCGCCCGGTGCTGCTCGGCTCGTCCCGCGCGGCGGTGTCGCTGTTCGGGGCGGTGCCGCGCCGTGTCGTCTCGCTGCGAACGACCGGCGACGCCGAGGTGCTGACCGGGCCGCCGGCCGGGAACTGGCCCGTCTCCTACACGGTGTGGATGGCCTCGCCGCTCGGGTAGCCACCCCACCCTCGCCTGCCGCGCGAGGCGGGGTCCGGCGGCCGATTTGCTTCTGCACGCTGGAGTTCATAGAGTAAAGACATCACCGCGGGGTGGAGCAGTTCGGTAGCTCGCTGGGCTCATAACCCAGAGGTCGTAGGTTCAAATCCTACCCCCGCTACCAAGGTCAGAGGCCGGGTCCGAAAATGGATCCGGCCTCTTCCTTGTAGGTTGTGCACGGAATTTGTGTGCAGCGCCTAGCGACGCCAGTGAGCCTTTTTGACGTCGTGTAGATTTTTAGTCATACTTTTGACTATGACTGTTCTTCCGCTGGGCGACGTCAAGTCGCACCTGTCTGAGCTCGTTGGCCGGGTGCACGACCAGCACGAGCGGGTGACCGTGACCGTTCACGGTAGGCCGTCGGCCATCCTTATCGCTCCAGAGGATCTGGAGGCGCTCGAGGAGACCCTGGCCATCATGCGGGACGCCGCGACGATGAACCGGCTTGCCGAGTCCGATGCCGAGTTGGCCCGCGGCGAGTACGTCTCCGCTGAAGAACTCGCTGAGACCATGAGGCGGCGCCAGGCGTTATGGGCGACCAGCCCGCAGAGGATCTCTACGAGCTGCGAACGACCTCCACGGTTCGCCGTGCCCTGGGCGAGGTTCTGCCGGAGGCCGTTGCCGCGGCAGCCTACGAGTTCATCACCGGTCCTCTCCTGCGAGAGCCTTACCGAGTTGGCAAGAGGCTCCTCCCGCCTATGGACGACCGGTTCAGCGCGCGGCGCGGCACCTACCGCATCATCTACCGGATCGATGACAAGAACCGGGTAGTGACGGTGGTGGACGTCGATCACCGCCGCGACGTCTACCGATCGTAGAACCGTAGTTGGCGCGTTGCCGAATACGCCTAAGTCTTTAGATCAAGGCAGTTGCCATCGCGGACAGGCCCCTCCTGTCCAGACGCTACCCGACGGTGCCGTCGGTCGACGCCTTACGCGCCAGTATGAACGCCACGCGGAACTGGCGGCGATCATCCGGTTCGGGGTTCTCCATCAGTCGGGCCGACTCGGTAATTCCTGCCGAACGTAGCAGTGATACGACGTGCTCCGGCCACCAGCGATAGGCCGCGGCCACCCGGTGGTCGTAGTACTCGTACGGCGGCTCAGGGGCGTCTTTAGCTGAGAAACTGATCAGCAGCCAGCCACCGGGAGCAAGCACTCGTGCGATCTCGGCCAGCGCCGTCGGCAACAGTCTGGGTGGCAGGTGGATGACTGAGGAGCGGGAAAGTACTCCACGGCAGGATCCGTCGGCTAGGCCAAGGCGGGTTATCGAACTGAGCGCGAAGCGGACCTCGGGATAGCGCGTCCGGCCGATCGCCAGCATCTGGGCGGACTGGTCAACACCAAACACCGACAGCCCGAGGCTGTGCAGGTGCGCGGCGATATGGCCAGGCCCGCAGCCGAGGTCAGCGACCATTCCCGCAGGCCCGCGCCGGATCACCTCAGCGAAGGCGGCGAGCAGAGCGCGCTCTGTCGGCCTGTCATCCAGTGTGTCTTTGAACTGGTCAGCGTAGACGGGGGCGATCGCGTCGTAGGCCGCGCGGGCGGTATGTAGATCGGGCTCACGCATGCCCGCGACAGTACTCTGCCACCCCGACATACCAAACCGCTTCCACGCGTCTCGGATTAAGGCTGAGAAGTCCCAGATCAGAAGCTGTGTTTGCTAACGGAAATGCTAACGAGACTCGTCGGAACGGGGGCGACAGGGTGAGACGTCGGCAACGAGGACCCTGACCGACGTGCAGGTCAGCGAGACGCAATGAGACTTGGGAGAAGTCGGAGACGCACGTCGTATGGCTCATAACCCAGAGGTCGCAGGTTCAAATCCTGCCCCCGCTACCAGGGTCAGAGGCCGGGTCCGAAAATGGATCCGGTCTCTTGCTTTTTGTCTGCGCCCAGCGACGTCTCGGCAATCCGACGGTTGCCGACTTGTTATCGTGCCATAGAGGAAACTAATCTTTCCTTTATGGAAAATAACCCGTCGTGGTTGCTGCCACTGCTGCCATCGCGGGCCAACGGGACCCTGCTGGCTCTCCTGTACCTGCATCCCGAGAGGGACTACAGCCTTGCGGAGGCGGGGCGGCTGATCGCCGCGAGCCCCAAGGTCATGCACACCGAGGCAGACCGGCTGGTTACCGCCGGGCTGGTACGCGAGACCAGACGCGGGCGAGCGCGGCTGCTGAGGGCGGAGACCGCTGGCCCGGTGAGCCGCCCACTCACCGATCTCCTAGCGATAACCTACGGCCCGCTGCCGGTTCTCACCCACCTGCTGTCAGAGGTCGGGGGAGTAGACCAGGCCTACATCTACGGGTCCTGGGCGGCCCGGTACCTAGGGACGCCAGGCTCCATCCCGCAAGACGTAGACGTACTCACTGTCGGTACCGCGAGCGATGATGACCTGTACGAGGCGGCCCGCCGGGCGGAACAGCGCCTCGGGGGGGAAGTGAACGTCAGCGGCATCAGCTCCCTGTACTGGGACGCCCCGGATCCAGCTGACTCGTTCATGCGCCATATCCGGGAGCGCCCTTTGGTCAAGCTGGAGCTGACGTCATGAGGTGGAATCAGGGCCGCGCGGAGATCGACAAGCTGATCGCCGACGGAGAACTGCAGCGACGTGCTGCCGAACCGTGAACACGCGGACCAGTTCTTCGCGCAAGCCAGAGCCTCTACGATGCCGCCCGCATGGCGCTCACCGCAGTCTTGGAGAACGAGGGCTTGCGTCCCACCAGTCGCGGCGGGCATATCGCGCCGTACGCTGCCGTCTCCGCTCAGCTTGACCCGCCGATGGGCCAGGTGCTGAGGCCGTTCGACCGCATGCGGCGGACGCGGAATCGGTCCGAGTATCCATCGTTTTCGACTCCCGGGTCACGCCGGACAACGTGCGCGCCGACATCTCAGTTGCGGCGTCGACTCCGGGGCCGCTATCCCTCCGTCCGAGCGGAATCGCTGATGTCCTGAACTGCCCAGTCGTGCGGTCCCGCGTTGCCGAATGAGCCTTAAGACTTCCAGTCAAAGCGAAGGACCCCCGGGGTCCTTCTCTCGCCGCCCTCGTCTACGGCCGGGGTTCGGCGTACCAGCGCCACTCGTCGCCCAGCCGAGGCCGGTCAGGAAGGTCACCGCGGCCGGTGGCCCACAGCAGTGCCGCCCATGGGCGGGCATCGGCGGGCGCGCCGGGGAAGAGTCGGCTGAGCACCCGCGCGCACAGATCCGCGGGCGGTTCCCAGAGCACGCCGAGTCCCTGAGCGGCATCGTGCCCGTGGACCAGGGTTTCCGCCACGCCCATCGCGGCGAAGCCTTCCGGGTCCGAGGTACCGTGCGGATGCCAGGCGCGAGTGCCCGGGGATGCGGTCGTAACCATGGCCACCAGCAGGGCACCGCACGCCTCAACGGCCTGCAGCAGGCCCGCAGCCCCTTTCTCATGGTCCACGTGGATGGCGCTTTCCGCGCCGCCCGGCCGGGTGCTCGTCATCGCGATCGGCACGTAGCCGCCCTCCGGCGTAGCAGGAGTGAGCTGAGTGGCGTAGGCGAACAGGCCATCGGCGATGTGCTCGACGGTCTCCCAGCAGTCCCAGTCCAGCGAGCCGGCCGGATTGGCCCATGCTTCCGCCGGCGCGGAGCCGAACGCCGTTACCGCAAGCCGCACCGCGAGCGTGACGTCAGCTACGGTGACCGGAGCACGGCCCGGCCAGTCTTCATGTGGCCGCATACACGAAATTTACTACAGCGATTGACGCGTGAACGCGAAACCCGGACCGCGCTTCTGGGTACCCGCGGCGCTTGATTATGTCGGCCGTCCGACGCGGCGGGCGTCGGGAAAGGCCAAGACCAGCAGGCCATCGGCCGGATTGGTGCACGGATTTGTGCACGAGACGCGGCGGGATGGATTGGGACGAGGGCGACGTCCAAGCCCGACATGGACCCAGAGCCACGCGTGCCTCGCACAGCCCGTTTTATGAGGCGCGTTGGTTACACTGCGGGAAGCAGCACGGATTCTGGGTATCTCGGGTGGCCGTTGGCGGCAAATTTGCCGAGGCTGCTGGAAAGGATCAAGACAGTGAAAAAGTACATGCTCTTCGATCACGATGGTGTTCTGGTGGATACCGAATTCTGGTATTACAAAGCTGGAGAACGTGCCCTGGCGGACATTGGCTTGACTTTGGACAAGGATCAATACCCCCGGGACATGAACCAGGGATTGGGCACTTGGGCCCGAGCCAGGGCGGCAGGTATTGATGAACAGACCATCAGCAGGCAGCGTAAGGTTCGTAATGATTATTATCAGGAATATCTTAGGACAGAAGCCATTGAGATTGAAGGCGTCGTTGAAGCTCTTGCTGAACTGTCAAAATACGTCCGCATGGCCATCGTGACGACTGCAAAACGTGTGGATTTTGAAATTATCCATGAAAAGCGCCACGTTAGACAATTCATGGATTTCGCCCTTGTTCGCGAAGACTACAAGCTCGCCAAGCCGCACCCGGAACCATACCTGACGGGCTTGAAGCGCCTCGGGGCGACCAAAGCAGAGACGCTGGTTGTGGAGGATTCATCCAGAGGGCTGAACTCGGCCGTGGCGGCCGGTATTGACTGTGTCATTGTCTATAACGACTTTACAAAAGCACATGACTTTTCACAGGCTAGCTATCGAATCGAAACTCTGATTGAATTGAAGGACATTATCCTCAATGTAACCTGAAGGAGCAGTCAGCCCGCCGCTGCCTAACCCGGAATCCCTCACGCTCGTAGAACCGGCGTGCCCTGGCGTTGTCGTCCGACACCCACAGCACGACCCGCACCGCATTCCCTGAACGACTCCAGGCAGTGATCGCGGCTACCAGCATCCCGGCAACACCACGGCCCCGCCACTGAGGGGCGACCCATATCGCGCCAAGACCGCGGTCTTCGGCCGAGTCCCGGTACAGGCCCGCCACGGCGCCTGCCACCCCGTCCCCTGACATGGCGACGAAGACCGCCGAATTGCGCACCAGTTCGCGCCAGCCGCCCTCCGCAATGGCCTGTTCGTCTACCACGGCTGAACCGAACGCTCCCGGGGAGTCTGTCAGGGTCGCTAGGCGCACCTCGCGCCATCGGCGCCTGTCGTCTTCGCCGAGCTGGGTGAGCGTCGGCGCAGCGGGAAACGGGTCTCCTGATTCCCGTGTCATGCACGCCATCATGCCCGACCGCCTACGGAGGGCGTATCAAAAAACGCCGCTCAGCGCCGTTTGCGCTCCCGGTGGATCTGGTCGATCGCCAGGACCAGGCATAGCAGGAACAGATCGTCCTCCCCGTCTGCCGTGTCGACCTCGAAGGTGGAGGGCAGGATGCCCTGCTTCGACAGCGCGGCGACGACTCGCTCTCCCTGGCTGATGGTGTACTGCCAGCCCAGGAAGCTGCCCTGCGCGACAAACTGCCCGGACGCCGAGTCGATTGTGCAGTTGTTCCAGCCGAGGAACTGATGCCGCACCTCAGCGGCCTGCCGCCCGTCGATGATCACCTGATGCCGGGTAGTGAACGGCGTCCTGGTGATCTGCGCCGTGCGCTGGCCGGTCGGCTCGGTAATGGTCAGGGATTGCGTGATTCCCAGGTTGCCGCGGACCTGGTAGCGCAGATCGCCAGACTCCCCGGTGATGTCGAAGTCCTGGAGTGCGGACCACTGCCGGGAGATCAGATATCGCATAGCGCGCATCTAATCACAATTCACGATCTTCCGGGCTTGCGGCGGTTCGTGGACCTACCCCGGGCCCAACGATGGCCTGAGTCTCAGCCAACATCGGATCCGTGGACGTGCCATTCGGGTGTCAGACGCTATCTCTCTCACGGCCCTCTCACAGATTGGTGAGCCGGGGTCGAATTTCAACCGGCGATCTTGCTCAGCTGCGCTTGGGCCTGCTGGTCGATGCGAGAGGGCAGCGGTGCGTAGCCGAGCTGGGGAAGTAGTTCCTGCCCCGCTCCGAGCAGGTAGCCGATGTACGCCCGGAGCATGCTGGCGTCGTTCGCATTCGGCTGCTTGGCGTACACCAGGTCCCACGACTGGTAGGTGATCGGGTAGGAGCCTCTTCCGCCCGCCCAGATCGCGCTGAACGTTTCGTTAGGCTTGAGAATGACCTGGCTGGCGGCCAAGGCGGCGGATTCCGGCGTAGGCGCTACGTAGTTGCCGTCCTTGTTCTTGACCGTGGCGAAGGTCAGCCCGGCGCCCTTGGCAGTCGCGTAGTCCACGTATCCGATCGCTCCGGGGGTGGATTTGACGATCTGCGCTACCCCGCCGTTGCCTTTGGCGCTCAGACTGCCAGCTGGCCAGTCGATGGTTGAGCTGGTACCGAGCGGCCACCCAGCACCTGCGGCCTCCACGAGGAACTCGGTGAAATTGGCTGTAGTGCCGGATGAATCGGAGCGGACAGCCAACGTGATCGGCGTGGTGGGGAGCGTGACATCAGGATTGTCGGCCTCGATCGCAGGATCGTCCCAGGTCTTGATCTGACCGTCGAAGATGCCCGCGATCACCGGTGCCGATAGACGTAGCTCGGGCACGTCGGAGAGGTGGTAGGACAGCGTGACCGGGCCAGTCACGACCGGGAAGTAGAGCACCTCCTTGTCCTTGAAGCTGGCTTCCTCGGCGGACGGGATGGGCGAGTCCGAGCCGGCGAAGTTGACCATGCTCGCGGCCAGGTCGGCACGGCCCCCGCCCGAGCCGATGCCGTCGTAATTGACCGTGATGCCGGGCTGAACCGACCTGAAGCCGGAGATAGCCACTTCCTGGAAGGTGAGCTGGAACGTCGATCCGCCCGCGTTGATGGTGCCGCCGAGGACGGCACCATCGGAAGACGCCGCGCCGCCGCCCGCCGAGGGACCGTCGGCCGGGGCGGACGAGGAGCATCCGGCGACGACCAGAATCGTCGCGGCTAGGGCGACCCACGCCGCGGCCGCGAGCTGTCGGTGCCGAAGTGGCATGTCGGCTACTCCCTCCCGATTCGGAGGCAGCAGGGCTGACCGGTCACCGCCCGCTGGGCACGATGGCGGCCTGGTCCGAGTCCCGGGTGGCCGGAGTGATCATCCGTCCGGCCCGCTCGACCAGCAGGGTCATCTCGTAGGCGATCAGACCCATCTTGCCGTCGGGTCCGGCCAGCACGGCCAGGCTCGCGCCGTGACTGATGGTCATGACTACGAGTACCCCGGCGTCCATCTCCACCACCGTCTGGGTCACGCGGCCGGCCTCGAATATGCCCGCGGCTCCATGCACGAGGCTCGAGAGCCCGGAAGTCACCGCCGCCAGCCGTTCGGCCCGATTTTCCGGGAATCCGGCGCTGACCGCCACCACCAGCCCGTCAGAGGAGACGATCACTGCGTGGGCCACGTCAGGAACCCGCCCGACGAAGTCCGTGACCAGCCAGTTAAGGTCCTGCGGGGGATGCCCCTGGGTACTCACGGGCTTTCCTCTCGTGTCTGCACAGTCGTCTTCACTTTTCATCGGCTCCAGAGATCCGCGGTGCATCCGAGCGACCTCGACGTGCCCCGTGCTGGAATTCCGACAGGCGACAGCGCACTTGTCCCGGCGATCGGCGGCGAGCGATCGCGGCTTGCTGGCCGCTTTCCGCCAAGCGCCCTTGCCGCTCGCCATGCTGACTATCGACCCGGTCTCTGGAGCCATGAAGAAGGTTCGCGCTCGGCCCGTCGCCGCGCCCGAACCAGCCCGGCCCGGCCGGGTGCGCTGCTACCGCACTTGCCAGGTCACCTGAGGTGGGGAGGGATGACGGGGCCGGGATCGTAGTAAACGAGGCCGAGCAAGGTGGGACGGGGGCGGCAGTGGGGTACGCGCCGGAGTCGGCCCGCATCCGCGGTGAGCTCACCGGCGCAGCGTCCAGTTGGGCCACCGACTCCGGGAGCCACACCAGGGCCGACAGGCCGCGGGGCTGGACTTGCTTTAGCCGCACCCGGATGCCGTGCGTGGCCGCAAGGCGCCCCACCACGAACAGGCCCATCCGGCGTGAGACCCCCACGTCGATCACTGGTGGATGGTCTAGCCGCCAGTTCGCGCCCGCCAGATCCTGGTCCGCGATGCCCAGTCCCTCGTCGGTGACCTCGACCAACGCGCCGCCGCTGCTCAGCATCCCAGCAGTGACCAGCACCTGGGCCGACGAGAAGGCTGTCGCGTTCTCGATCAACTCGGCCGCGAGGTGCACAACGTCGCTCGCAGCGCGGCCGGTGATGAGGACTCCGGGCTGGATGTTCACCGCGATCCGCTCATACTGCTCGATCTCCGATATGGCGGCGCGCACGACGTCCCCGCCTCATCGCGGAAGTACGGCGACTTCGCCAATAGCTACACGAGGCGGCAGTGTCCGCTCCCCGGTTGCCGGTCAGGCACGATCACGGGTGCGCCGCGAAGACGTGGGCGACCGCTCCGCCGGTGAAGACGGTGGTGCTCACCGGTTCGATGGTGAGCGGCGCGCGGAAGAGCCGCTCGCCCGCCCCCCAGGACGACCGGGTGGATGACGAGGCGGTACTCGTCGATCAAGCCGGTCTCGACCAGGGACCGGGCGAACCGTACCCCGCCGTGGGCGAGCAGGTAGCCGTCGGGGCGCTCCTGCTTGAGCCGCGTGACGGCCTCGGCCAGGTCTCCGGCGGAGATCGTCGTCTCGCCCCAGTCGGCGGACGCGAGCGAATTCGAGAACACGATCTTGGGGATTTCGTTCATCGGCTTGGCGAACGGCCCGGAGGCGCCGGGCCAGTAGCCGGCCCAGCCCGCGTAGGTGGCGGCGCCGATGAGGTGCGCGGCGGCGTTGCTCACGGTCTC
The DNA here is from genome assembly GCA_036509215.1 of Trebonia sp. Taxonomy (GTDB): domain Bacteria; phylum Actinomycetota; class Actinomycetes; order Streptosporangiales; family Streptosporangiaceae; genus Trebonia. The sequence goes on along the minus strand of DATCGA010000501.1, from coordinate 49,264 downwards.
GACTGTCCAGCTGAGGCCGTCACCGGAGCGTCCGGCGGCGACCCAGCCGGTGCTCCCGTCAGCCGACGCGACGTAGCCGTCGAGCGAGACGGACATCTTCAGGACCAGTGAGGCCATGCGCTGCTTCCTTCCCGGGGTGGATGACGCGCTAAAGGTATCTCCCACCGACAGTTCTTGTTGTCTTGACAACAAAAGTTTTCGGTGAGAGAGTTGCGGCATGCAAGAGGTCGCAGTGATCGAGGATGCCGCAGCCGCGGAGGTCTCGCTCGATCCGATCCGGGCTCGGATGCTCGCGGAGCTGGCCGAGCCGCACACCGCGACCACACTCGGGGCCAGGCTCGGGCTTGCCCGGCAGAGGGTCAACTACCACGTCAAGACCCTTGAGCAGCACGGCCTGGTGGAGTTGGTCGAGGAGCGTCGCAAGGGCAACATGACCGAGCGGGTCGTGCGGGCTTCCGCCGCGGCCTACGTGATCTCGCCGGCCGCGCTCGCCGCGGTCGCGCCCGATCCGGCCCGATCGCCCGACCGGCTGTCCGCGCACTGGCTGCTTGCACTCGCAGCGCGGCTCGTGCGGGAGACGGGAACGCTCATCAACGGGGCGGCGCGGGCCAACAAGCCGCTCGCCACGTTCGGCCTCGACGCCGAGGTGAGATTCGCGAAGCCGGCTGACCGCGCCGCGTTCGTAGGCGAGCTCACGGACGCGATCACCGAGATCATCAGCAAATACAACACCCAAACTGGTCGGCCGCACCGCCTTATCGTCGCGGTGCATCCGAGCATCACCGAAGACGCCGACCCGCCAGCGAAGGAGTCGCAGCAGTCATGACGCATCCATTCGAGGTACGCGAAGAGTTCACCGTCGACGCCACGCCGGACGAGGTGTGGGAGGCGATCACGTCGGGGCCGGCGGTCGACTCCTGGCTCATGGGGCGCAGCGAAATCGATAGCGCAGGAAAGTCCGCCACGTTCAGCATGTTCGGCCAGGTGTCCACCGCCAGCATCACAGCCTGGGAACCCGGTCACCGCTACGCGACGCAGGAACACAAGAACGCGGACGGCACGTTCATGGCCTACGAGTGGCTCATCGAGTCGCGCGACGGCGGCGGTGCGGTGGTGCGCGTTGTGCACAGCGGCCTTCTCGGCGACGACTGGGAGGCCGAGTACAACGGCCTGTCTGTCGGAGACCACGCCTACATGACGAAACTTGTCGTCTATCTCGAGCACTTTGCCCCGCGCACCGCGAAGAACTCGCTGTTCATGCCGGGGCCGATCACCAAGGACTCGTGGGAGGCCATGACGGCGGCGGTCGGCGTCGGCGCGGACGCGGCGGACGGCCAGCCGGCCCGTCTCAGCGTGCCCGGGATCGAGCCGGTCGACGGCACGGTGGAGTTCGCGGGCTCGCCGAGCTTCGTGGGCATGCGTACCGGCGACGCGATGTACATGCTGATCCACGGCTACAACGACATGGTCTTCGCGACCGCGCACTACTTCGACGACCGCGACCCGTCGACCGAGACAGAGGCGTGGCAGAACTGGCTCAACGGCCTCGCGGCCTGATCAACGCACGCTGACCGGCCGGGACTGGATGCTGATCCGTAGCCCGGCCGGTCCGTGTGCGTTTTCCCAACCGGAGCCCCCACCGACCGATCAGGCCGAGATTCTCAAACGTTCGTCGCGTTAAGGGAGGCGTTCGCCTGTAGTGCCGCGGCGATCGCCTCACCGCTCTTGCGGGTCACCGTGGGGTAGGTGAGCCGCAATCCCTTTTCTTGTCCTTGGGGTCCACCTTCAGGCTCACCAGGCCCTTGCGGCCACCCGCGACGGACACGCCTCCCCTGCCCAAGGTGAACACGATCTTTCCGGGCCGGCCCGAAGCCGTCCCGCCATCAAGAACGATCAGCCGATGGCTGGTCAGGACCAGGTACGTCTTGCGTGGACGAGCGCCGTGAACATCCCCGCTGTCGCCACCGCGACCACCGCCGCGGTTGCGACCACTCGCTTTACAGATACCGAGCCGACGTTCGTGTAAGGCACCCCGTCGAATTCATCCTCCTTCCAGTCGGCTGGGCGCTGCGCAACCGACGCCCGGACGAAGCCGCAAGCGTCGCCAACGCTCCCGAGCTCGCGACCGAGAACCGCATCGCCCTTACCTCCCCCAGCTTTCGCGACGGGCAGGTCATCCCCGCGAAGCACTGTGCGCAGTTCATCGGCGAGGAGATCTCGCCCGCCCTTGCGTGGGATGCCCTTCCCGCGGGGACGAGCGACCTGGTCTTCGCGCTCGAGGACCTCGACAACCCGGGCGCCGTGCCGGGCATCCACACGATCGCCGGTTTCGCGCCGACCGAAGGCGGGCTGCCGGAGGGCGCTCTGACACCGGACAACCCGGGCATCAGATTTCTCCCCAACCACCGTGGCAGCGCCAAGTACCTCGGACCGAGGCCGCTTCCCGGCCACGGCACGCATCGGTACCGGTTTCACCTCTACGCCCTCGACGCCGACGTCGACTTCACGAAGGTCGCCGATATCGAGCGTCTGCCGTCAGCTCTCAAGGGGCATGTCCTGGCATCCGGAACGCTCACCGGCACGCGGACGTCCTGACGGCACGCAGCGGAAACAAGCTGGTTCCAGGGCTCGCCGTCAGGATCCTCCCCGAGGACTTCGGCCGGCGCGGCAGTTTTGGTCAGGCCGCCATAGCGCGGAGCCGGTGAATCGCGCTTACGACGTCATCACGGTGCTTCGCATCCTTAATCCAGGCAGGAAGCCGCTCAACCATGCTCATGGTGCCGGGAATTGGTCCGCGCTCCCGCAATCGCGCGGACACGAAGGCTTCCAGAAGGTCAAGATGCTCGGTGTTATACGCCCAGAGCACGTGGCCCCGACATTCAGTAGTCAGCCACAGAGGCAACCCGAAGTACGCATCACTGCAGCCACCGAGGCTAATTGTCCCCCGGTTGCCCTTTGGCCCGGGCACATGCGCCGAGTAGCTACAGGTTAGGCAGCTCACGCTACGTCGCGTCCATGGCCTGCGAGATACCCCAGCCGTCTGCGGAGCAGGCAGAACGGACGCCCGCCGGCCACACCGAGGACAGCGCACGAGGATCTCGCCGAGGAATTCCCACAACCGCACCAACGGATCGCGGAAACGCTCGTCATGGAACCTGCCGGCCAATTCCATATGCGCACTATAGGACTTCTGCAGACGTCAGTACCACGCAAGATTGACCCGATGAAAGCCGTTCTGCCGCACGCTTCCGGTTCTCGGTAGGGTGTGCCGGTGACTACCTTCATCACGCGGATGCCGAGTTCAGGGGACGGGATCCGGCTGGCAGTCAAGGATCTGATCGATGTCGCGGGCGTGCCCACCACGGCGGGCAGCCGGGCGCTGGCTGCGACCGCCGCCCCGGCTGAGAGGGACGCGCCGTGCATGGTCGGCGCGCGAGCCGCGGGTGCGCGGGGTGTGGGCAAGGCCAACCTGGATGAGCTGGCGTTCGGCGCGAGCGGGGTGAACGGGTATTTCGGCACGCCAGTAAATCCGCTTGATCCCAGCCGGGTTCCAGGCGGGTCATCGAGCGGATCGGCGGTCGCGGTGGCCAGCGGTGAAGCAGATCTGGCATATGGCTCTGACACCGGCGGCTCGATCCGGATCCCGGCCGCGTTGTGCGGCATTACCGGGCTGAAGACCACGCACGGCCGGATCCCGCTGGCCGGGGTGTGGCCGCTAGCGCCGAGCATGGACACCATCGGCCCGATGGCGCGCGATGTGGCGGGCGTCGCGGCAGGCCTGGCGCTGCTCGAGCCGGGTTTCTCATCCGATGCGGCAGCTGCAGCGCGCATCGGCCGGATCAGGCCGGCCGACGTGGACGTGGATCCGGTCATCGACGCGGCGGTGGACGATGCGCTCGCACGCTGCGGCGTGGAAGTGATCGAGGTTGAACTGCCCGGCTGGAACTCGGCCAGGAGAACGTGCGATGTCATTGTCGACGCCGAAGCGGCGGTGTCCAACCAGGCCCTGCTGACCGATCCTGCCCGCCGCGTCTTGCTTACCCCGCGGGTGCGGGCGGGCCTCGCCGAGGCCCAGGCCCTGATGCCCGCGCAGGTGCGGCAAGCCCGGACCGAACAGGAACGCTGGCGCACCGCCATGGCGGTGGCGCTGCACGGGGTCGACGCGCTCGCGCTTGCGACCGTTCCGTTCTTTCCGCCGCTGCTGAAGGCCGCTGTAAGGCCGGGCTACCTGGCCCTCACCAGCCCCGTAAATCTGGCCGGCTTCCCGGCGCTGGCGCTGCCGGCGCCGACCGGGCAGCGGCTGCCCGCCAGTCTGCAGCTGATCGGCCGGCCGAGCGCGGAGGCATTGCTGCTTGCCACCGGCGCAATGATCGAGGCGGCTCTCTAGCAGCGCGATTCACGGTTCGCGGCGATCTCTAGGGTCGCGTGGCTTAGCGCTTTTGTGCCCGGTAGCGCTTGAGCAGGGCGGTGATCCTCTGGTAGTCGGCTTCGCCGTTCAGCTCGTCCAGGAGGTCATCGGGGCAGACCTCGTATGGGTCTCCCCACCATCGGCGCCGCTTGTTGTCCCAGATGCGGTAGCCGCCGGAAACTCCCCGGGCTACGTACTGCCTTCGGCTCACGAGGCGCTCTACCCCAGTTCTGGATCATAAGGATGGCGGTTGCCCCGCGCTGACGAGCGCGTCAACGATCTCGTGCAACTCGGCCGCCCTGCCCGCCAGCGCCGGATCGTCGGTGGCGCAGAGATCGGCCAGGGCTGTGATGGCAAGGGGAAGGTCCGATAGCGGGCCAGGGTCTCGCCCGATTCGGGCGAAACCGCGACCGAGCAGCCCCGCGGCGGTGTCGTCCTGATGGCGGACCGCCGCCTTGACCGCCGCCGTGGCGTTCTCAATCGCGCTGCCCGGGCGGGACCAGCCGACGTCGCTGTGAGCAGCAGGATTGTCATCGTCGTAACGGTCATCCCGGCCGACGGAGCTTGCCCGGACGTCAAGGTCAACCCACCAGAACACGGGCAGAATATTGTCGGGCACGATCCAGAGCACGTCGATATCGCTGAACCCGTCGGCTGAGCCGGAGGCAAGCGAGTCCCTGAGGCCGGCGGTAGCTCCTGCAACCGCACTCTCAAGCTCGGCAACCAGCCTCGCCGCGACGAGCTCACGCCTTCCGGGTCGAAGATCCAGATCCACCATGGCGAGATCCTCACACGTATCGACAGACGCGTCTCGTCGCACAGTGCCGAGCTCGGCGCCTCCGGCGGGGACCAGACATTGTGGATTGCCCGGTCGATGACCGATGCGGTAGTCAGTACCGAAGACGCTGCACGCCCCGCAGTTCGTCAGTGGTACAGAAGCCTGGTAGCTCCAGCCGGGCATCGGTTCCGAGTTCGTGACACCCGCCGATGACCGCAGGCTCCCAGCCGTCTTCCAGGGCGTATTCGATAATGGCGCGCAAGACACGAGGAGTGGGATAGAAAGCGTCCCCCGCGTCGCCCCACAGGCCCTGAGCGTCGGGTGCGACTAGGTCCACGCGGAGCATGCACCCGTTCTTGCCGCCGCCCCATACGCGGACCCGGACGCACCGGTGATAGCTCAGATCAGCGTCACGATAGCTGTGCAACTCCGCTGTCCACCTGAACTCCGCAGCCCCGGTGCGAAGGATGCGCAGCCTTGCCTTCATCGTCCCCGCCTCTCGGCGCCACACGCTAGCCGGGGTGCAGCCAAAGATCCAGCGCGAGCCCAAAGCCGACGAACGCGACCACGATGCGGAGAAGGCCCGGCGGTATCCGCCGGGTCAGCGACGGGCCGATCCAGCTGCCCGCAAGGACCCCGAGTCCCAGTGGCACCACCGCCGCCCAGCGGACGGGCCCGAACAGGATGAAGACGATCGAACAGGCAACATCAGCCATGCCAAGCAGCACGTTCTTCAGGGCGTTGGCCCGTGGAAGGCCTGTCTCGACGGCCAGCGTAAGCACGGCCAGCGCCATCACCCCGGCTCCGACGCCCCAGTAGCCGTCGAAGACCCACACTGCCAGCAGGCCGCATTGAGGCCAGAACCAGCCGCCGGCGCCGGATCGTTCCTCCAGCCACGCGGAGGCTCTCGGCTGGACGAGCAGGGCAACCGCGGCGAAGGCAACCAGGAACGGAACGATCCGCCCGAAGACCCCCGCCGGAGTGAGCAGCAGCAGTGTGGCGCCGACGGCGCTCCCGGCTATGGCTAGCGGCGCAAGGCGCAGGATCCGGTGGCGCTGCCCTTGCAGTTCCGGCCGCGAGCCCAGCGCCGAGCCGGGCAGGCACGCGACGAAGGCAATCGTGTCGGCGACGTTCGCGGGCTTGGCCGGAAGTCCCACCGCCAGCAGCACCGGATAGGAGATCAGCGAAGCGATGCCTCCGGCCGAGCCCGCCATGCCAGCCAGAACACCAGCGGCAAGCAGCACTGACACATCGCCAATCACGATGGCTCATCGTTTCGCACTGACACAGCTTTCCATCACGCCGGACGGGCCGCTCACGGGTCTGGAAGGGGAGGCGTTGACCTGCAGCTTGTCGCTGGCTAACCTCACTCGTGTCATGTGGAACGGCAAACTGCGTTATCTCGGATTTGGCCTACTCATGCTAGGCCTCGTTGGCGCTTTGTTGCTGACCTGGCTGCTGTTCAGCCTTCCCATCTTCGTGTTCGCCGCGAGCACGGTCGTCATCACCCTGGTGCTGTTCGCGATCACCTGGGACGGGATGCGGCAGACCAGTCTGTCGAACCTTGCTGCCCGCGGTATCAACCCCGACGACGGCAACCTGCGGGTAATGGATCCGGGCCTGCGCCGGGATTTTTCGCCATTTCTCCCTCCCGTCCTCCGCCGGGGGCCGACGGTCAGCGGCGGCCGGGTGCGGGCAGTCTCCCCGCCGCGCCGCAGCCGCCTCCCCGCGGCCTCTCCGGCCGCCGCGCCGAAGGCCGTCAGGAGCGGACGAGCTCACAGGAAGGGCGAGATACTCCAGTCTGACGCCACTATCACCCTCGAAGGCGAACGACAGGCATCGGGCATCGATGACCTGTTCGCCGCCCTGGACGGCCAGTTGATCGGGCTCGCCCCCGTGAAGAAGAGGGTGGCGGAAGTCGGCTCGCTGCTGCTGGTTGACCGGGCGCGGCAGCGGTTCGGGCTGGCGGCCGAGTCCAGGCCGAACCTGCACATGTGCTTCACAGGTCCGCCCGGAACCGGCAAGACCACCGTCGCGCTGATGATGGCCGACCTGCTGCGCCGGCTCGGCTACCTGCCGAAGGGTCACCTCGTCCACGCCATGCGCGATGACCTGGTGGGCGAATATATCGGCCAGACCGCGCCGAGGACGCGGCACGTTCTCGAGCGCGCGATGGGCGGCGTGCTGTTCATCGACGAGGCCTACTCCCTGTACCGGGCCGATGACTCGCGGGACTACGGCCAGGAATGCGTCGACATCCTCATGCAGGTGATGGAGAACGACCGGGATAACCTCGTGGTGATCCTGGCCGGGTACAAGGACCGGATGGACCGCTTCTTCGAGTCCAACCCCGGTATGCGGTCGCGCGTCGCGCACCATCTGGATTTCGCCGCGTACGAGCCCGACGAGCTGCTCGCGATCGGGGAGCTCATCCTCGACCGGTCGTCCTACTACTTGTCGGATGAGGCGACGGTGGCATTTCGCGACTACCTATCGCCGCAGATGCCAGATCCGCATTTTGCCAACGCCCGCAGCGTCCGCAACGCGCTTGAAGAAGCCCGGCTCCGCCATGCCTATCGCCTCTCGGCCGAACCACTACGGCCCTGGAGCAAAGACGACCTGATGCGCATTGAGGCATCGGACATCCGATGACCTTCGGGCCGCTCGATTATTACCGGTGCCCGAACCACCGTGCGGCTCGAGCGGCTCCCCACTCGCGCTTCTCGTTGGTGAGCGCCGTGGCGGGGGCGGTGAACTTCGCGACCGGGGTGTCATAGGACAGGAAGTTGACGTCGATGCGCCCCACCAGTTCCTCGCCCAGCTCGACGTAGCACGCTGCCGCGCCGTCGTAGGGCGGTACCGCGCTCCCGCCGGTGAGCTGGGAGATGAGCACCTGGGCCAGGGTGGCCGCCTCGCCCTCGGCGATTCCCCCTGCCCGGGGTACCGGGGCGCTGGTGACGTCGCCGACCGCGTAGACGCCGGGGAACCTGGTGGCGAACGTGGCCGGGTCGACCGGAATCCATCCGTCCTCGGCCAGCGCGGACGCGGCGACGACCTCGGGGGCGCAGTGGACCGGGATGCCGAGGAAGACGTCGTAGGGCAGTTCCCGTCCGTCATCAAGATGAGCGACGTGACGATCCGGGTCAAGTCGGCTTACCCGGGATGAGGGCCAGTACTCGATGCCTTGCTCCTCAAGGATCGCCGCAATCGCCGCTGAGGTCCGCTTCGAGATCGGGATCGGCATCGGAAGCGGGCTGACCAGGTGGATGCTCGACGATTCGCGCAGCCCGCGCGCGGAGAGGTAGTCGTGCAGAAGCAGCGCGGTCTCATTGGGCGCCCCCGGGCACTTGAAGAACCCGCCGAGCACGCCGACGACGACAGCACCCCCGCCAAAGCCGGCCAGCACGTCGCGAGCTCGCTCGGCGCCGGCGTGGGAGTAGAACTCGTACCCGTCCTCGGCCAGGCCCGGGGTGGCGTCGACGTCGTAATCAGCGCCGAGCGCGACGACCAGGATGTCAGCCTCGTAGCTCCCCGCATTCGTCACGACCCGGCGATTCTCGGGGTCGATTGAGGTGACGGTCTCGTGCCGGAATTCAAGGCCGGACTTGGCGATGTCGCGGTAGGAGTGCCACAGCTCGGATATCGGTCGTCGGCCGAACATGACGTCGAGCTTGGAGAACCCGAACATGAAGGCCGCGCTCTTGTCGATGAGCGTGACGCGAGCCTCGTCGGGAACCGACTCCGCCAGCTGGGTCGCGAGCTCGAGCCCGCCGAACCCGGCGCCGAGGATGACAATGTGCTTGGGCATGGCGTCTCAGCTCTCTTGCGGGCCGGGGCTGGTCCCCGAGATGGCGACGGCCCGCGCCTCGACGAACGCGGCCTCCTTACAGGATGTCACCATCCATACCCTCACCGTCACCAACTCGGCCATTCATTCTCCCCTTCACCCGTCTGGGTGGGGGCCGAGGATGCCCGGGCAGATCAAACCCATGATCTCGAACGGACCGTGGCGACCAACACCCCGGTCCAGCGGCTTGACCCTCCTGTAATGGGAGGGCTCAACCTGCTGACAGGTAAGCAAGTAGCCGGAACGACGGGAGCAGGGCCATGACCGAAACGACTGAGGCAGCGGCAAGCACGATCACCGACCGGTACGTGGCGGTGTGGAACGAGCACGATGCTCAAGCTCGCCGGGCCGCCATCGGGAACCTGTGGGAGCCCGATGGCGTCGAGTACGTGGAGGGCGCCCAGTTCCGCGGCCACGAGGAGCTCGACGACCGGATCGCTCACGCCTATGAGGCGTTCGTGGGGAGCGGGAAGTACAACGTCACCGTGGCTGACGACGTGAGCAGGCACGACGACATCGTCACCTTCTCGGTCCAGCTCAGCACCCCCGAGGGAGAGGTGGCGTGGGCCGCCCGCGTCTTCCTCTTCCTTGGGGAGACGGGCCGCATCCGCGAGGACTGCCAGCTGACGGTCCAGCCCCTGGCCGCGTAAGCAAAGCCAGGAACCTTCTACGGGGTGGCCGGGTCAGTTTCAGACCCGGCCACGCTCCGGGGCTTGTCGCCCGGAATGGGGAATCCCTCGGGGGGATCCTGGTAGACGGACGAGCCTTCTAGGCCGAGCTCTTTCCTGGCCGAAATGTTGAATGTGGTCAACCAGGTGCGGATTTCTTCGTGAGCCTGCCAGAATTCGCCTCGGCCCCCTAGCGTGGAGCGCCATTGATAGTAGCTGTAGTGCTGAAGCCGTCTGGCGGCTTCCTGCGTTGCCACAGACTTGGAAGTGAGACGCAGCCTGTCTTGGAGGGCCCGCAGTCGTGAGTGCGTTTCCTGCGCTGCGCGTTGAACCTCGGAGTCCTCCGGGGTCCTGCGCAATTCGTGGCTAAGATCCTGGATGTGAGAGACTTCGCTCACAAATTCAGCACAGACAGATCTGAGTTCCTCTCGCCACGCATTTCGATCGTCTCTTCGCCCTCTGGCGAACTCGGTAAGAACGGTCCCCAGAACTCCGATGAGAGCACCACCCAAGGCAAACCATGCGGCCGTCAACCTTTAGCTACCTCTCCCGTCTGATGACCTCGCCCAGGGGCAGGCTACGCGCATCGGCCCCGTTTCCAAAAGGCAGCCGACGCGTGACGAGGTCGCGGGATATTAAGACAGCAGGTCGGTGAGCGTGTCGCGTACGGTCTTGCCGTCCATTTGCCGGGGGATCAGCGTGGCCGGGTTGTCCGGGGACCGGCCGTAGACGTGCAGCTGGTCCTCGTGGCGGGCGAGGACTAGGTCGCTGCTTGACGCGGCGGTCTCAGCGGATCCCTCGGCGGTGTATTTGGTCACGGTGACGAGCGCGGCCCGAGAAGAAGAGGAAAGCACGGCGGTTGTGTCTTCATGCGCGCCCGCCTCGGCCAAGTCGCCCTTCGGCAGCCAGTCGATGAGGTCGTCGAAGGTCTTGTCGGACGGGAAAAGACCGAGCTCGTGGACGCCAAGAGCGTCGATTCTGACGACGAGGAAGATGTCCTCGGGCTGCGGGATCAAGAGCGTCCGCCAGGGCTCTCCGGGCGCCGTCCCGGTCGCGCGGGCGTCGAGGACCATTCGGGCCCGCTGCTGGAAGGCGACCGCGATCCCTAGATCTCCCCGTACCTGCACTTGCTGTCCGGCGGAGCCCGTCACCAGGAGCTGACGGGCGGAGAGCGAGCGAACGGCCTCGGCCAGAACCTCATCCGACGGCCGGGCCTCGAGGAAATCCACGATCGCGTCCACCGCGGTGAGCTCCGCCAGGGTGTAGGCGCCCAGCAGCACCGGTCCGGTATTGACCAGCTCCACCACGGCCGAGACCAGACCCTCGGGAACGGCGGCCTGACCCGGGCCTGGTGCCGGCGAGGCCGAGCCCGCCGCTGCCGTATCGCTCACATCAGCCCCGCTTCCGCCCACAGACCCGCCGTCGGCGGGTCCGTGCGAGCTTGATCCATGATCGTGGCCGCCACTTGGGACGCGGTCTCCGTCACCCATACGTCGGAGTTGCCGAAGAGCCCCCGTCCGGACCGCCCGGACAGTATCTGGCCGAGCTCGGTCTCCGGCTCCGCCCGGTCCGGGGGCGGGAAGTCGGCCGCGAGGTCGGCCGAGGCGGCCGTGGTGTCGTCCGCTTCCTCGATCCGGCGTAGGGCGGAGGTCAGTGAGGCCGCGACCTCGGTGGATAGCGGGGTGGGCACGGCCAGATCAGGCGACAGGTACATCGGATGCCGTTCCGTCATCCGCGACAGACCCCACGGTCCGACGTTGCTGCGGGTGATCCGGTAGGTGACGTAATCCACGAGGTGCCGGAGGTCGTCCAGGCTGGGCAGCTTGCCCTTGCCGAACGCGGCCGGGGTCTTCTCCAGCTGCACCCAGGTGCCGCGGGCGGTCCGGCCGTGCAGCTTCTCCCGGACCACCGGTCCGCGCATCCCGAGGTCCGGGTAGAGCTTCTTGTCGATATCGCGGTGATGACTGGATATCCGCGGGTGACTGGCCTTCGCGAAGCGCCACTTCTCGTACAGCTGCGGGTCATCGACGAGCACGTGCCCGCCCCGTAGCAGGTCACGCAGCTGCGGCACCTGGAGCCCGTGGTCTTCCAGGTCGACGATGATTGCCGCCTCTTCCGGGCTGAGCTGCGCGGCGGCCGCCTGCAGCCCCTTGCGATAGCTGCCGGCCCGGGCGGTGATGTCAATGAGCAGCCGGACCCGGGTGCGCACCTGCGCGGTCTGCTTCTCGGTGAGCGCGGATGAGCCCGGATTGCCTGTCTGAATCGCCATGGCACCTCAGCATCAACAATCGCGTGGAGTCCGAATACCAAGGGGGACCGTATCCACGCGGCAGGCGGCCCGAATCACCCCGCCGGGGTGATTCACGCCGCCGAACTTATTCACGGCGCGGTCGGCCGGCGCGTTATCGCTCGGCTTTCTCATAGCGCAGCAGGGCGGCCGCGCCGCTCTGCTCGGCCGAGATGAGGCGCAGATCGCCGACCGCCGCCTCGCCCGTGAACAGCCGGCCGCCGTGGCCGAGCACAGTCGGGAAGACAAGCAGCCGGTACTCGTCAACGAGGTCGCGCTCCATCAGCGCGCGCACGACGCTAGCGCTGCCGATGACGATCACGTCCCGTTCGCCCCGCAGGCGCTGGACCTCACCGGTCAGCTCGCCCTCGATCAGCCTGGAGTTCTTCCAGCCGCTGACGTCGGCCAGCGTCCGGGACGCCACCCGCTTGTCGGCCGTGTTCATCCGGGTCGAGAACTCGTCGGACCGTCCCGGCCAGATCCCGGCGAACAGCTGCCACGTCTCGCGCCCGAACAGCAGCGCGCCGGAGTCGAGACGAGAGCCGAGCCTGAACTTGTCCCCGGCCACCGCCTCCGGGCCGAACCGGAATGCCCAGCCGCCGCCCGGTGACCCGGCCGATCCGTCGGGGTCTTCAGTAACGCCGTCGAGGGTGATGAATTCGATGACGATGATGCGATTCATGGTTCGCCTCCTGGGCTCAGGCCGACGTGGCCCGGCGCGTCTCGTGGTCGGATGTACATACCGGGGGCGGACCCTGAACTCATCGGCCGGCGGGGGATACCGTCGAACCGACGCCTGGCAGCCGAGGAAGGACACGGGAGCGAGCGTGAACATCACCGTCGAGGCGGACTTTGACGCCGCCGCCGCCACCTTCCGGCACGAGCTGGTGGTGCACTGCTACCGGATGCTGGGCTCAGTGGATGACGCCGAGGATGTTGCCCAGGAGACGCTGATCCGGGCGTGGAAGGCCCGCGACCGTTACGACGCGGAGCGCGCCTCGCTGCGGACCTGGCTCTACCGGATCGCGACCAACGCCTGCCTGACCGCGCTCGAGAGCAGGCCCCGGCGGCCATTGCCCTCGGGCCTGGGCGCGGCCAGCGACGACCCGGACACCCCGCTGGTGCCCGACTTCGAGGTGCCGTGGCTCCAGCCGCTGCCCGAGACATACCTGCGTCGTGATCACGCCGACCCGCTGGCGCGCGCGGCCGAGCGCGACGGCGTGCGGCTCGCGCTGGTCGCCGCGATGCAGTTCCTCCCAGCCCGTCAGCGGGCCGTCCTCGTGCTCAGGGACGTGCTCCAGTTCAGCGCGGCCGAGGTCGCCGGGCAGCTGGAGACCTCGACCGCGGCCGTCAACAGCGCCCTGCAGCGGGCGCGGACCGCGATCGCGGCGGCCGCGCCGCAGGAGAGCGCGGTGCTCACGCCCGACGACCGTGCGGTCCGGGAGACGATCGAGCGCTACATCCGCGCGTTCGAATCCGCCGACGTGGACGCTCTGGTCACGCTGCTCACCGATGACGCGATCCTGGAGATGCCGCCGGTCCCGCTCTGGTACGCCGGACGGGTCAACTACGGCCGCTTCATCGCCCGCGTCTTCGCCATGCGCGGCGGCGGCTGGCGGATGATCCCGGCCCGGGCCAACGGCCAGCCCGCCCTGGCGGCCTACTGCCCCGACGACACGGGCACCCTGCGCCTGCACACGCTCCAGGTGCTGACCCTGACCACCGGCGGGATCGCGCGCAACGTGGTGTTCCAGGACCCTCGCGTCTTCGAGACCTTCCGGCTTGCGAAGGTCATCGAACCAGGGCGCTGACCGCCCCGGCCAGCGTGATCAGGACGGCTCCCAACGCCACCCGTCGTTGTCCTCGCAGGTGATCGCTTCACCATCGCCTGCTACACCGGAGGTTCCGTGGTCGTCGTCGCGACAGTACTCGCCGGGCTTGTAGCACGTCCCTTCATCGCTGATCGGGTAGCAGCCCGCAGGCGTCGCCGCGGCCTGGGTGGTTGCAGGTGCGGGCGCAGCTGACGGAGCGGCCGTCGTGGCGGCAGGCGAAGGCGGCGGCGCAGGCGCAGGCGGGGGCGGCGGCGGAGCAGACTCGGTTGGGATCGCCACCGGCCGTGACAGGCTCTTGAGCAGGGTTGGCGATAGCCGTTGGAGCATCGTGACCGCGTCAATTACGTGCGCTCCGGTGGCGATCTTCGAAGACGTTTCCTCGAGCCTGCCATCCCTCGCGTCCGACGCGCCGATCATCCAGTCATGCATGGCGATTTGATAAGCGGAGCCATGATCCGCGCAAACGGGCGGCAGATGGCTATCGGCGCGGCTTGCGGCGGAATCCAGCCCCTGTGCCGCTCCGGTAACCCGTGTGCGGCTGCCGCTTTCCAGTGCGGCGCCCATGGCCGAACTGGCGGTTAGCGCAGAGCGAAGGGCGCTGCCGCCAGGACCGTGCTGCCACGCCGCCAAGGTCGATGCGCATGGTTGGTGAGTTCCGGAGGACAATGCGGCGACGGCCGGCCCGGTCGAAGTAGTGCTTGAACAGGCGGTAAGCACTGCGCCCGCTGTATAGATGGCGGCGATTAGCGGAAGACGGCGCATAACAACTCCAGAACGAAGATGTGGTCCTGTTGGCCTACTCGCAATCACCGCAACATAGCAGGAGCGCTAGTTCAATACATAATAAATTAGCATTGTTGAATCTGATGTCAGCGCAAATCTCAATATATCCGGCATAACACCATTAAAGGCCGCCGGAGACGGCTGCCCGTAGCGCGTCCGAGCAGTCCACACCGGGAAACTAGCCGATGCGACGGATCGTCGGCACCAGCCCGGCGGCCAGCGCGCACGCGAAGACGATCGAGGCGCAGGTGATCATGGCGCCGGCAACGCGGACGTCCTCAACGGCAGCGGTGGTCACGCTCGGATAGTAGGGCGCGGCTCTGACAATCCGCTCTGACAATCCGCGCGCGGCGCGTCCCGCTGAGCGCGCGCGTTGCCGCGTTCCCCGGCTCCGCTGACGGGTAGGTTGCGGGCATGACTGAACGGATCAGCCCGCAAGAGTTCCTCGAGGCCGACGGCGTCGGCGACTGGCGGGTGGTGTCGGGCGCCGCCTGCGCGTACTTCGGGACCGGGTCGTTCCGGGCCGGGGTCGCACTGGTCGACGCGATCGGCGAGCTCGCCGACG
The DNA here is from genome assembly GCA_036509215.1 of Trebonia sp. GTDB lineage: Bacteria > Actinomycetota > Actinomycetes > Streptosporangiales > Streptosporangiaceae > Trebonia. The sequence goes on along the minus strand of DATCGA010000501.1, from coordinate 34,096 downwards.
CCGCCAACCACCATCCCGATGTTGATCTGCGGTACCCGAGTGTCGTCGTGCGCCTGATGACGCACGACGTCGGCGGGCTGAGCTCGCGCGACGTCGAGCTTGCCCGGCAGATTTCGGCCGCGGCACGCGACCTGGGCGTGACCGCCGACCCGGGCAAGGTGCCCGCAGAAGCGGAATAATGACCGTATGCGCGGACGGTCCAGGGCAGATTGGTGGGGCGTGGTTCTCGAGGCGCCCGACGCCCAGGCGCTCGCCGATTTCTACTCTTACCTGCTCGGGTGGCCGGTGTCGGTGCGGGAGCCGAACGGCGCCGCGATTCAAGTACCCGGGACCTCGTCCTACCTGAGCTTCGACGACGCGCCCGACTACGTTCCCCCGGTCTGGCCGGCCGCCGAGGGCCGCCAGCGGATGATGATGCACATCGACATCGCGGTCGACGACCTGGCGGCCGGCGTCGCCGGCGCCATCGAACGCGGCGCGACGCTGGCCGAGTTCCAGCCGCAGGAAGACGTGCGCGTGCTCTACGACCCGGCGGGCCACCCGTTCTGCCTCTACCTCGACCAAGACGAAGCCGAAGCCGAAGCCGAATAAGACAGATGTCAGCAGGGTCTTGGCGATGGCCTGCCTGGTTTCGAGCAGCGTGTGCGCGCGGGCGGCCTCGGCGAGCGGGAACCTCTGGCCGATGAGCGGGCGGATTTTCCCCGAGGCGACCTCGGGCAGCAGCTGACGGGCTAGGTCGGCCCGTTCGCCCGGCCGGACCTGAAGGTCCCCGAGACCGGTGACCGTCACCTTCCTCCGGCCAGCGTCGCCCGGGTCGATCGCGGCGAAGGCGCCGCTCGGCGCCCCGTGGGCGGAGAAGCGGCCGCCGTCGGCGATGATCCCGTAGGCGTCGAGGCCGAGTTGGCCGCCGACGCCGTCGAGCACGACCGCCGGGCCGGCCCCGCCCGTGGCGTCCAGCACCAGGGACGTCCAGTCGGGCCGGCCGTAGTCGATCACCGCGTCGGCCCCGGCCTCGGCCACGGCGTCCGCCTTGGCCTTGCCCCGGACGGCGCCGATGACCCGCGCCCCGCGCGCTCGCAGGAGCTGGACGAGGAGGATGCCCATGCCGCCGGCCGCCCCGAGGACCAGGACCTGCTCCCCAGGCCGGACGTCGACCAGCCGGGCGACGCGAAGCGCCGTCGGCCCGTCGTGGACGATCGCCACCGCCAGCAGCGGGTCGAGGCCGTCGGGGACCGCGACCGTGTCCTCGAGGCTGACCGCGGCCCGCTCGGCGTACCCGCCGCCGCCCCCGGGCCCGCCGGTGTGGGCGATGACCGGCCGGCCGAGCCAGCCGGCGTCGACGCCGCCGCCGACCGAGATCACCTCCCCGCCGATCCCGCCCCCGGGGACGTACGGCGGCCGGATCGGAAAGAAGCCGGCCCCGCGCCCGGAACGGATCATGGTGTCCACGAACATCACGTCGCTGGCGCTGGCGGCGATCACGACTTCTCCGGGGGCGGCCACCGGGTCCGGCGCCTCGGCCGGCATCAGCACTTCCGGGCCGCCGAACCGGGCGACCGAGATGACGCGCACCGGCTCAGGCCACGTTCGGCTGGGAGTCGCCGGCCCCGGCATCGCGCGACTGGAGGCCAGGCTGCTCCGGATCGACGTTGTAGGCGATGACCCGCCGCGGGTGGACGCGGATGATCTCCGGCGCCAGGTGGCCGTCGGCCGAGGCCCGGCCGATGACGGTCTCGGCGACGCCCCTGATCTCCAGGAAGTGGGCTCCCTCCATGCTGGCCTCGGTCATCTCGTCGACGACGAGGGCGACCCGGGGGTTGGCCCGGACGTTGCGGTACTTGGCGCTGGCGCCCATGTTGAAGCCGGCGATGTCGATCGTGCCCAGGGCCGCGTTCCAGGTGAACCCGAGCGGCTTCACCTGGGGCGTTCCGTCGGGGCCGATGGTCGCGAGGTGGCCCAGGGGCTGGCGGGCGAGGAAACGCTGCTCGGCGTCGGTGAGGATCATGCAACCACGCTAAGACCTCAAGTAATGTTCAGGTCAAGCTCATGGACAGGGAACAGGCGGCCGTGGCGGGAGAGCTCTCCGTTGGCGAGGTGGCCGCGCGCAGCGGCGTGGCCGTTTCCGCGCTGCACTTCTACGAGGCGCAGGGGCTCATCTCCAGCCGGCGGACTGCCGGCAACCAGCGCCGGTACCCGCGGGAGGCGCTTCGCCGGGTGGCGTTCATCCGCGCCTCGCAGGGCGTCGGGATCCCGCTGGCGCGCATCAAGGCCGCGCTCGACCAGCTGCCCGACCGCCGCACCCCCACCCGCCGGGACTGGGAGCGCCTGTCGGAGGCGTGGCGGGGCGAGCTCGACGACCAGATCAGCCGGCTCCAGCGCCTGCGCGACAACCTCAGCGGGTGCATCGGCTGCGGGTGCCTGTCCCTGGACCTGTGCAAGCTCATCAACCCCGGTGACATCCTCGGGCGCCAGGGACCCGGCCCCAGGAACCTGTGAGCTCGGGGAGTCATGCACGGTCCGTTCGAGATAAAGAATTTGATCTAGGCGGCGGCCGACCGATGAGAAACCCGCGAGCGCGCAGTCTGGGATTTAGGTGAGGACTAACACGGAGGCCACGCGCCATGACAGGGATAGCTAAACCGAAGGTCGTGTCGGCTGCCGAGTGGCAGCAGGCCCGTGACGAGCTGCTCAAGGCCGAGAAGGAAGCCACCAGGACGCTGGACGCGATCGCCGCCAGGCGGCGCCGGCTGCCGATGGTCAAGTTCGATGACTACACGTTCGAGACTGCGGACGGCACCACCACGCTGCGCGATCTGTTCGGCGATCACGCGCAGCTGGCCGTCTACCAGTTCATGGACAACGGCCCGGACGAGTTCTGCCCGGGTTGCACGTGGTTCACCAGCAACGTCGTCAACCTGGACGGCCTGGCCGAGAACGGCGTCGCGTGGGCGACCGTCTCCAACATGCCGATCGCCCAGATCGAGGCGTACAAGGCGAAGATGGGCTGGACCATGCCGTTCGTGTCGTCGCGGGGCACGACGTTCTCCGATGACTGCGGCACGGAGGGGTTCTTCGGGTTCAGCATGTTCTTCCGCGACGAGGACGGGGTGTACCAGACCTACTTCACCAAGGCCCGCGGCGTTGACCGGCTGCTGTTCGTCAACAACCTCCTCGACCTGGCCCCGTACGGCCGGCAGGAGGACTGGGAGGACTCGCCGGCCGGCTGGCCGCAGCATCCGACGTACGGGTAGACCGCCCGGCTCGCAAGACGCCGCGCGGCGCGCGTGCACCAGGTGTGGGCAGGGCCACGTCGGCGTGTTATCCCGTCAAGGAATGCGGATACAGGGGCCCGCGTTCAAGCGGGGCGTGAAGAGTATCGGGTTTCTCTCGTTCGGTCACTGGTCGACGGCGCCGGGCTCGCAGGTGCAGTCGGCGTCTGACTCGCTGCTGCAGTCGATCGACCTGGCGGTAGCGGCCGAGGAGCTCGGCGCCGATGGCGCCTACTTCCGCGTGCACCACTTCGCCCAGCAGCTGGGTTCCCCGTTCCCGCTGCTCGCCGCCGTCGGCGCCAAGACCAGCAAGATCGAGATCGGCACGGCCGTCATCGACATGCGCTACGAGAACCCGCTCTACTTCGCCGAGGACGCCGGCGCGGCCGACCTCATCGCCGGCGGCCGTCTCCAGCTTGGCATCAGCCGGGGATCCCCCGAGCAGGTCATCGACGGCTGGCGGTACTTCGGCTACCAGCCGCCCGAGGGCAAGAGCGACGCCGACATGGCCCGCGAGCACGCCGAGGTGCTGCTGACGGCGCTGAAGGGCGAGGGCTTCGCCCAGCCGAACCCGCGCCCGATGTTCCGCAACCAGCCCGGCCTGCTGCGCATCGAGCCGTACTCGGCCGGGCTCCGCGAGCGGATCTGGTGGGGCGCCGGATCGCAGAAGACCGCCAAGTGGGCGGCGACGATGGGCATGAACCTGCAGAGCTCGACCCTGGTCGACCATGAGTCGGACAAGCCGTTCCACGTCCAGCAGGCCGAGCAGATCCGGGGCTACCGCCAGGCGTGGAAGGAAGCGGGCCACGACCGCGAGCCGCGGGTGTCGGTCAGCCGGTCCATCTTCGCGCTCACCGACGAGCGCGACTGGGCCTACTTCGGCGGCCGCGGCACCGACGAGGACCAGATCGGCCACATCGACGCGAGCACCCAGGCGATCTTCGGCCGCAGCTACGCGGCCGAGCCCGACAAGCTGATCGAGCAGCTCAAGGAGGACGAGGGCATCGCCGCCGCCGACACCCTGCTGCTCACCGTCCCCAACCAGCTCGGCGTCGAGTACAACGCGCACGTCATCGAGTCCGTCCTGACCCACGTGGCCCCCGGCCTCGGCTGGCGGTAGCCCCCGACTACGCCGCCCGCTAAAAGCCCAAAAATCGTTTTATCGAACGGACCCGGGCGACTCTCAGCCGCCGCATTGCCCCGTCGGGCGGGCTGGCTAGGGAGCGGTCCAGCGCACGATCGACTGGCCCGCCTTGACCAGCTGCCCGGCCGGCAGGCGGCGGAAGATCGCGTTGCGGACCGGCTGCCGCCAGCCGCCGCCGAGGTCGCAGCCGAACCGGGCGGTCATGATCGCGGTCCTGGCGATTCGCCGGCAGCGCGGCCGGCGGGCGCCGTCGAACGCGGCCAGCGCCGCCGTCAGGTCGCCGCCCGCCCCGACCGGCGCGGCGATCAGGCGCCCGACGCAGACGCCGTCCTCGAGCGCGGTGGCCGCCCCCTGGCCGGCCGTGGGCAGCATGGCGTGGGCGGCGTCGCCGACCAAGACGACCCGTCCGTGCGCGTAGCCAGGGAGGCCGCCCGGCAGGTGGTAGACGTCGTGCCGCATCAGCCGGTCGGCCGGGGTGGCGTCGACCATCGCCCGAACCCACGGCGCCCACCTCGCGAAGCGCTCGCGGGCGGCCGCCAGCTCGTCGGCGAAGACCGCCCCCTCCGGGTTGCGGAAGTACCCGTACCAGTAGATCTCGTCCGCGCTCACCCGCAGCGAGCCGAACTCGGTGCCCGGCCCCCACGCCTGGACCAGCCGGTCCTCGGAGTCGGTGTCGGGGATGATCGCGCGCCAGCTGGTGCTGCCGCTGTAGCGGGCCGCGGCCGCGGGGAACAGCCGCGCCCGGATCGCGCTGCGCACGCCGTCGGCGGCGACGACCAGCGCCATCTTGGCCTTGTGGCCTGTGTTGTCCGTGCGCCAGGTCACCGTCGCCTGCTCGCCGCCGAGGGCGCCGGGCGTGACGACGAGGACCTCGGCGCCGGTCACGAGCTCGACGCCGTCGGCCGCCTCGGCCGCCGCGCGCAGGACGCCGTGCAGCCGCTGCCGCTGCAGCCCCCAGATCGTGGTGACCGCGGCCGGGTCGGACCGGGTGTCGGGCATCCGCATGATCCACCGGCCGGCCTGGTCCTGCAGGCCGGCCGTGCCGGTCTGGTAGGCAACCTCGCCGATGGCTTGGCCGAGCCCGAGGGCGGCCAGCGCCGTCATCCCGTTCCCGGTGGTCGCCAGCCCGGCCCCGACCTCGCCGAACGCCGCCGCGCGCTCGAGCACGGTGACCCGCCAGCCCGCCTGCGCGAGCGCGACCGCCGACGCCAGCCCCGCGATCCCGCCGCCGACAACCGTCGCCGTCAGCTCGTCTGCACCCATGAACCCGCCTCCGCCGACGCTCAGCGTGAATACCCGAAACTCTACTACGTCATGTAGTAATTCTGCCGATCGCGCAGGCGTTTCATGTATCGGGATTGCTCTATCATCACGAAGATCATGCAGGGAAAGAGAATGAGAAGGGCAATATCCAGCACGCGGTGGTGCTGTCGGTGCCATTCGGGCGATGCGTTATTGAAGCTCACTATGAGGATGAAGGGGCCCATCATGACAGGGGAGTAAGCGATGGCACGCCATGTGAGCAGGGGTACCTGCTTTTTGCGGTCGTCCCTGCCGCGCCTTGCGTGGAGCCAGAGCCGGAGAAGGCTCAGCAGTGCAGCTCCGGCGAGGCCCAGCGCGACGACTCCGGCGAAGGCCAGGCCAAGAGGAGGGAGGCTGGGGCCGGATACCCTCACGACGCAGAAGGCGAGCAGCACGGCGATCGGGCCGATCTGCACCAGGAGCAGACCGAAGCGCCGCCAGCCGCGTTGCGCGTTCAGCCAGGTGTCGAGGCGGTCCACTATTCGAGTTCGCGGCGGCGCTTGGCCTCGAGCTTGTCGCGCTTCGACTGCTTCGGGGGCTTGCGGGTGACGTCGACGCCGCCCATGAAGGCGACCCCGCTGATGTTGATCACCGGTCCGTCGCCCGAGCTGGGGGATCCCTGGGCCGAGTGCTCGAACGCGCCCATGATGCCGACGCCGTTGACGTTGACGGTGGCGTCATCGGGCACGGTGATCTCGCAGCCGCCCAGGATCGCGACCACGTGGATGGAGACCTCGCGCTCGGCGAACCGGGCGTCGCGCAGGTCGATCTCGCCGCCGCCGAGCAGCATGAAGGCGTTGAACGTCTTCGGCACCACCCAGTCGCCCTTGCGGGAGAAGCCGCCGAGGATGGCGACGGCGGTGTGCGACGTCGGCTCCCCGCCGTACTGGCGCACGTCTTTCGAGGCCGGCCGGGACGGCGCCGGGACGGACGCGGCGCCGCTGTGGTCGGGCAGGTCGAGGGTGATCGGCACCAGCTCGGCATAGGTCTTGGCCGCGTACACGGCGTCGAGCCGCTCGTCGAGCTCGTCCATCGTCAGCCGCCCGTCGCCGGCGGCCTCGCGCAGCGTTTCCGCGACGCGCTCCCGGTCGGCGTCGGAGGCGCGCAGGTGCTGTGGGTCGGGTACGGCGGGCGAGCTACTCATATCGGTAAAGCCTAGGCGGACACGCGCACGTAGGTACAGTGCCATTCCTGGTTGCTACCGGAACTTAATGTCGAGTCTGGGGCCGCGAGAGCTGCGCCTCGGCCTCGGCCAGCACGGCGACGATGTCACGGCCGAAGCGGACGTCGCACGGATGATTCGGCTGGCCCGAGTTCACGCATCCGATGAGCTCGGCGGCGGCGACCCGCAGGCACTGCTCCGGGTCGTCCGGGGTGGCGGGCATGACCGAGCGGCCGGCCGCGCCCCAGACGAACAGGTTGAACCCCTCGGCCGGCTCGGGGGCGTCCAGCGCGGTGCTCGTGGTGGAGGAGGCGCCGCCCTCGTGCTGGAGGACCAGGTGCCGCACGTCGCCCTGGCCTCGCACGGCCGACACCGACGTCACCGGGCCGAGGCAGGCCCAGAGCATGCCGACCAGGTGCGGGCCGAGGTCCCAGAGGGCGCCCTTCCGCTGCCGCCAGGGCGTGTTGAACGGGGAGTCGTCCGCGAGCGCGGTGCCGAGCCAGACCGCGACCCCGCCCGACCAGCCGCGGCCGGACCACCCGCCCCGCGCCTGCTCATCGGCCAGCCAGGCCCGGATCTCGCGGTTGAACCGCCAGGTGAAGAACACGACCGAGGCAACGCCGGCCTTCTCCACGGCGGTGACGACCGCGTCGGCGTCCGCCACCGACAGCGCGACCGGCTTCTCGAGCAGCAGGTGCTTGCCCGCCTCGGCCGCGCGGATCGCGAGCGGCGCCTGCACGTCCGGCGGCACCGCGAACGAGACCGCGTCCACACTGGCGAGGAACGCGTCGAAGTCGTCGTAGGCGGTCACTTCGTGGCCGGCCGCGAGCGCGGCCGTCGCCTCCGCGTTCCGCCCCCAGACGGAGGCCAGCCGGGCCCCCGGGGCGGTGGCAAGTGCGGGCGCGTGCACCGAGTTCGCCCAGTGACCGGTACCAACGAGGCCAAAACGCATGGCAACGATGCTACGCCCCAGCATCTGTTGCCGTATGTTCTGTTGCGTGCGCCTCGTACTAGCTTCAGCTTCCCCGGCTCGCCTCGCAGTGCTGCGCGCGGCCGGCCTCGATCCCCAGGTCATCGTCAGCGGTATTGACGAGGACGCGTTCTCGGCCGAGTCGACCGACGAGCTCACCGCAGTCCTCGCCTCGGCCAAGGCGTCGGCCGTCGCCGCGTCGCTGGACGACGGGATCGTCATCGGCTGCGACTCGATGCTCGACCTCGACGGCCGCGTCTACGGCAAGCCGGCCGACCTGGTGGAGGCGGCCGCCCGCTGGCACGAGATGTCGGGCCGGACGGGCACGCTGTACACCGGGCACTGCGTGATCGACGCCTCGACCGGGAAGCGGGTCGAGGCCGTGGCCGCGACGACGGTCCGCTTCGGCACTCCGACCGAGGAGGAGATTTCCGCCTACGTCTTCACCGGCGAGCCGCTCGGCATGGCCGGCGGTTTCACCATCGAGGGACTGGGCGGCTGGTTCGTCGAATCGATCGACGGCGATCACAACAACGTGATCGGCATCTCGCTGCCGCTGCTGCGCGGGCTGCTCGGCGGCCTCGGGGTGACGATCCCGGCCCTGTGGGCTCAGTACAACAGCCTCGAGTAGTTCGGCCCTGCGTAGTACGCCTCCAGCTCCTCGAGAGTTTCCGGTGAGTCCAGCACCGCCTTGGTCAGCGCGGCCACCGATGGCAGCGCGTCGGCGGCCGGCCAGGACGTCGGCTCCCACAGCGTCGATCGCAGGAACGCCTTCGGGCAGTGCGAGAACACCGTCTTGATCTCGATCACCACCGCCAGCACCGGCCGCTGGCCGCGGACGGCCAGCTCGGAGAAGAACGGGGCGTCCCGCACGATCCTGGCCCGGCCGTTGATGCGCAGCGTGTCGTTGCGGCCGGGGATCAGCGCGATGAGCCCGACATGCGGGTTGGCGAGGATGTTGAGGTACCCGTCGGCGCGCTTGTTGCCGGGGCGCTCGGCGATGGCGACGGTGCGGGGGTCAAGCACGTGGATGAGCTGCCCGGCCGGGTCGCCCTTGGGGGAGGCGTCGCAGTTGCCGTCGGCGTCCGACGTGGCCAGCACGCAGAACGGCGACCTGCGGAGCCATTCGATCTGCAGCGGGTGCAGGGCGGGCCGGTCCTTGCTGGCGGCGCGCCCGGACGGGAACCCGCCAAGCGCTTCCCGCAGCTCGTCCTCGGAGGTGATCTCGGTGGTGGTGGTCTCGATGATGCCCTTCTCGGTAACGCTCACCCTCACAATCTAGTGAACGTCTGGATCGCGGAGTTCTCCGACAGCAGCGCCGGCGGCCCGATGATCTTCCCGTCCGGCTTGCCGACGACCTCCTCGTCCTTGTCGTCGTAGTCGTACTGCTCGAGGATGTGACGGATCGCCTCGAGCCTGGCGCGCTTCTTGTCGTTGGACTTGACCACCGTCCAGGGCGCGTCGGCGGTGTCGGTGTAGAAGAACATCGCCTCCTTCGCCTCGGTGTAGTCCTCCCACTTGTCGAGCGACTGGATGTCCATCGGGGACAGCTTCCACCGCCGGACCGGGTCGACCTGCCGGATGATGAACCGGGTCCGCTGCTCGGACCGCGTGACCGAGAACCAGAACTTCGTCATCGAGATCCCGGAGTGCACCAGCATCCGCTCGAACTCCGGCGCCTCCCGCATGAACTCCAGGTACTCCTCGGGGGTGCAGAACCCCATCACCCGCTCGACGCCGGCCCGGTTGTACCAGGAGCGGTCGAACAGCACGATCTCCCCGGCCGAGGGCAGGTGGGTCACGTAGCGCTGGAAGTACCACTGGGTCTTCTCGCGCTCGCTGGGCTTCTCCAGCGCCACGACCCGGGCGCCGCGCGGGTTGAGGTGCTCGGTGAACCGCTTGATCGTGCCGCCCTTGCCTGCCGCGTCGCGTCCCTCGAAGATGATGACGATCCGCTGGCCGGTCTCCTTGACCCAGTTCTGCAGCTTGACCAGCTCAATCTGGAGCAGCCGCTTGGCGCGGTCGTAGTACTCGCGCGACATCCGCTCGTCGTACGGGTAGTCCTCGCGCCAGGTATCGACCTGCGTGCCGTCCGGCCAGAGCAGGACCGGATCGTCGTCTTCGTTGTCTTGTACGGTCAGCCCGGCCAGGATGGCGAGGTCGGCAGGGTCATCCGAGCCGGGCGAAGGCAGCGCGTTGATCACTTTATAAATACAACACATCAATGCCGCCAGGTCACGAGCGGGGGGCGGGTGTTCACCGGCCGGCTGCCGCCCGGTTCAAATGCCTTTCCCATCGTACGGGCGGTTGTTCCCGTTCCCTTGTTCCCGTTCACGGCCCGTTCACGGTCTGTTCGCTATTCGTCGCCGTGCACAATCTGGCCGCCGGCGACCGTCAGCGCGACCGTTGTGTGGCCGATGGCGGCGGGCGGGACTGCGTAGACGTCCTGGGTGTGCACGGCGACGTCGGCCAGCTTGCCGAGCTCGAGCGTGCCCGCCACGTCCTCCTCGTGATTGACGTAGGCGACGCCGCGGGTGAACGCGTCGACGGCGGCGCTGATCGTGATCGCCTCGTCCGGCAGCAGCGGCTCGGTCGTCTCGACCGACCCCGGCTGGCCGAGCTCGGTCGAGAGCATCCGGTTGACCGCCACGTGCATCTCCTGCAGCGGGTCCGCGCTCGACACCGGCCAGTCACTGCCGAACGCCACCCGCGCACCGAGTCTTAGGAACGAGCCGATCCGGTACTGCCACGCCGCCCGCTCATCGCCCACGAACGGCACCGTGAGCTGGTCGTTCTGTTCGTCCCGGCAGGCCCAGAGCGGCTGGAAGTTCGCGATCACGCCGAGCTCGGCGAACCGCTCCAGGTCCGACGGGCGGACGAACTGCAGGTGCGCGATGTGGTGCCTGCCGCTGGCGCGCAGCCCGTCGGGGAGCTCGGCCAGGGCGTCGAGGGCGGCGGTCACCGCCCGGTCGCCGATCGCGTGGAAGTGCAGCTGAAACCCGAGGGCGGCGAGCAGGCGGACGGCCTCGGAGAGCGGAAGTAGCCGCCGCCGTCGGCCGCCTCCCTGCGCGCCTGCAGCGTGTCGAGCTGGTGGCGGCCGCGGAACCGGTCCCACCACAGCGCCCCGGTCACCCGGCAGGTCAGCAGCCGGTCGGCGGCGGCGCGCCGGTAGGTGTCGAACGCGTCGGGCATGCCCAGCTCGCCCGCGTCGCCGATGCAGGCATCCTGGATTGAAGTGATGCCGAGGGAGTGCAGTCGGGCCTGGGCGGCGAGGAGGGCGGCGGTCATCTCGGCCTGACCCGGCGGCGGCACGAAGTCGGCGACCAGCCGCATCGCGCCGTCGTGGAGCGCGCCGGTGGGAGCGCCGGCCTGGTCGCGCTCGATCCGGCCGTCGGCCGGGTCGGGGGTGCGAGCGGTGACCCCGGCCGCGTTCGGCTTGCCGCCGGGGAAGGCCGACATGGACCAGCCGCCGCCGAGGACCCAGGCGCCCGGCCGGAGGGTCGCGCAGTAGGCGGCGATCGTGTCCAGGTACTGCTGCCTGGCGCGCAGGCCGGCCAGGTTGCAGCGCAGGGACTCCAGCCCGCCCTGGACCGGGTGCACGTGCGCGTCGCCGAAGGCGGGGATCGCGAGCCGGCCGCGCAGGTTCACCACCCGGGTGAGCGGGCGGACGAGGTCGCGGAGCTCCTCGTCGCGGCCGAGCGCGACCACCACGCCGCCGCTGATCGCGGCCGCCTGCACGAAACCGGACGGATGGGCGGGGGTGCGGATCTTCCCGCTGACGAGGACGAGCTCCGCGCCCTGGCCGGCCCCCGCGCGGACGGGCGCGGCCCGGCCAGGGGACTCAGCCGGGTTTCCCCATGTGGTCATAAGTCGGGATGGTACCGCCGGGTTCGTCGAGTCGCTGCAGGTGCCGCACGCTCGGCGCCGCGACTATCGCGGCGACTGCGGCGAGGTCGACTGCGGCCGCTATCCAGAGGGTTTGGCTCATCCCGATCCCGGCCGCCGCCACTCCTGCCAGGGCGAGTCCGAGTGGCTGGCACAGCAGGGAGCCGAACCAGTCGTAGGCGCTGACGCGCGACAGTGACGCCGGCGGGATGTGCTGCTGCAGCGTCGTCTCCCAGAGCGTGTTGAAGAGCATGTTCCCGAACCCGGTGACGAGCGCCGTGACGACGAGGGCCTCCCAGGGCAGCCTCAGCGCGAGCGCGATGAGCGGCGCGGAATTCGGGACGACCGCGATGGACGCAAGCAGGAGCGGGCGCCGCGGCTTGAGGCGAAGCGCCGTCGCGGCGGCGGCGAGCCCCCCGACAGCCGAGACGACGAGGATCGCCGTCCACGCGCCGGCGCCCCCGTGGCCGTTCTTGACCCACACCGCGGCGAGCACGAGCCACACCCCGCCCGTCATGTTCCCGAGGGACGCGCTGACCACGATCAGCCAGACCCAGGTGCGGGCGGCGAAGTCGCGCCAGCCGTCGAGCAGGTCGCGCGCGAACGACTGCGGCGGCAGGCTGACGTGCGGCGGCAGGCGCAGGCGGGCGAGGTAGAACGCGCTCACCCCGAAGCTCGCCGCGTCAATGGCGAGCGCGTAACCCGGCCCGACGGTGACGATGAGGATGCCGGCCAGCGCCGGGCCGGCGAACTGGGCCAGCCCCATCGACATTCCGCGCAGGGCGTTCGCCTCCTGCAGCCGGCCCGCGCTCACGGTCATCGGCGTGAGCCCGGTCGACGCGGGGTTGAAGAACGCCGTCCCGGTCCCGGCCAGCGCCTGCAGCACAATCAGCTCCCAGATGCGCGCGGTGTGCGAGAGCAGCAGGGCCGCGGTCGCCGCCTGGACAGCCATCCGCGCGACGTCGGCGGCGAGCATCACCCCGCGCCGCGGCAGCCGGTCGGCGAAGACGCCGCCGACGAGCAGGAAAATGACGAGCGGGGCGGTGTTCGCGGCGATCACGAAGCCGAGGTCGCGGGCCGATCCTGTCAGGTCGAGCACCGCCCAGGCGAGCGCGAACGGCGTGACGGCGTCGCCGAGCAGCGACACCAGCTGTCCCGTGAAGAACAGGCGAAATTCGCGCTCCTGGAGCGCGCTGAGCCGGATCCGCCGCACCTAGGTCCTCTTCCCGGCGTTCAGTCCTCGCGGGGAGGCTCTGCCTCGGATTGCCACAGGACGACCCGGAATCTCATGTTAGTTCCGATAAGTCGTATCTCCGCGCTGGCCAGTGCCTTCCGGCTCCTGGAGTCGCCGGAAGGAATAGCCTGTGCGGCATGGACGAGGCCGTGATCTACACCGACGGGGCATGCAGCGGAAACCCGGGTCCGGGTGGCTGGGGCGTGGTGCTGCGCTACGGCGCCGTGGTGAAGGAGCTGCATGGCGGCGACCGGGCCACCACCAACAACCGGATGGAGCTGCTGGCCGCGATCTCCGCGCTCGAGGCGCTCAGCCGGCCGGTCTCGGTCCAGCTCTACACCGACAGCAAGTACGTGCTCGACGGGATCACCAAGTGGCTGCCCGGCTGGCAGCGCAACGGCTGGAAGACCGCGTCCAAGCAGCCGGTCAAGAACGTCGACCTATGGCAGCGCCTCGTCGCCGCGATGGGACCGCACCAGGTCTCCTGGCACTGGGTCAAGGGCCACGCAGGCGACCCCGGCAACGAGCGCGCCGACGAGCTAGCCCGCCAGGGCATCGCCGACGTCCTGGCCACTCCGCGCTAACCGGTCAAGACGGGGAAAGCCGATCAGGCCGCGCCCGGGGGAGCGCGGCCTGATCGGCTTCTGGAGCAGGTCTTCGGCTAGCAGCGGCCCTCGTAGGCGCCGGAGTGGTAGGTGGTCCACGCGTTCCAGTTGCTGCCGTCGTCCGAGAGGATGATCGCGGACCGCGCGTTGCCGTAGGCGTTGTACGTGGCGAGCGAGCCGTTCGACGCGTTGATCTGCCAGTAGCCGTAGTCGTCGGTCGGGCTCAGCGCGTACTGGTTGCCGCCGGACTCGGCCTCCGCGATCTCGGCGGCCATGAACGCGTCTGCCCGGTTGCCCCCGGCCGAGTCCCAGAGCTGCTCGAGCCCGGAGCAGCTGAGCGTGCCGCTCAGCCCGCCGGACGAGCCGCCGCTGCTGCCCTGGCCGGCCGACTGGACGACCACGGCGCTGCTGCCGCCCGTGGAGCTCCTGGAACTGCCGGAGCGATGGGTCGTGTTGACCGAGGCCGTTTCCGTGACGGCCGGGGCGGGGGCGGCGTGCTTCGGCGTGTAGTAGTCGGTGAGCTTGTAGTCGGCGGGCACGGTGGCCGGGATGTACAGGTTCTGGCCGGCGAAGATCAGGTTCGGGTCGGAGACCGTCTTGGCGTTCTCGTGGAAGACGTAGCCCCAGTCGGCGGCCTTGTTGTAGAAGCGCTCGGCGATCTTCGACAGCGTGTCGCCGCTGCGGACCGTGTAGTGGCTGGACTTGACCTGCGCTGCGTGCCTGGCGTTGCCGGCGGACGCGACGGTGACGGCGCGGGTGGAGATCGAGTCGAGCGTCGCCGCCTCGGACTGCGTTCCCGTGTGCGCGGCCTGGTCGGCGTGCACGGCCTCGTGCGCCTGCGTCGACACCGTGGCGGGCGAGTCCTGCGCGGCGAACGCGGACTGCGCCCCCGGGACCGCGACCAGCGCGCCGGCGATGGCCACGGCCGGCGCCGCCTTGCCGGCCTGCACCGCCACCCGCTCCACCTGGGAGGGGGTTGAGTGCCTGCCCCGGCGCCTGATCTTCACGAGGCGGCGGTCATTGTGCCCAGCGGTCATGCTCTCCCCATGTTTCGATGCCTCGCCCGTCTACGCGGCTGCTAGAGCCTCTCGGCAGGCCTACACGCTCTGATCGGGCTAACTGCCCGCTATGTTGCGGTATCGGACCGTTTATTGGACTTTGTCCCGCCGTACCGTTCGATGGAACTATGGCAGGCGCCGAACGCGAGTCGCAGGCATTTCGAGTCTTTTTCTTGATCGTGTCGTGATGTGATTCGGACAAATGCGTCGTGTCATGGACAGAGTTAGCCCGGCTGGTGACGGGGAGCGGCCCCAGTTGGGATACTTGCCGACGTGACTGAGCATCCTGAGCGCGTGATCCGCTACTTCGAGGACTATGTACCTGGGCTCGTGGTGGACTGCGGCGCGTTCTCCCTTGACGAGGGGGAGATCATCGCCTTTGCCAAGGAGTACGACCCGCAGCCCTTTCACGTCGACCCGGTGGCGGCCGAGGACGGGCCGTTCGGCGGCCTGATCGCCAGCGGCTGGCAGACCACCAGCAAGATGATGCGGCTGCTGGTGGAGCACTTCGTCAGCGCCGAGTCCGGGCTTGGGGCGGTCGGCGTCGATGAGATCCGCTGGCCGAGGCCCGTGCGCCCGGGCGACACGCTGCGCGCCCGTGCCACCGTGCTCGAGGCGCGGCGGTCGAACAGCAAGCCCGACCGTGGCATCGTCCGCTCGCTGGCCGAGCTGGTCAACCAGGACGGCGACCTGGCCATGAAGGTCACCGCGATCAACTTCGTCCTGCTCAGGGACCCCGAGGCCTAGCGGGCCTGAGCGGCCGCCTCGGCCGGCGCGGCGGCGTGCTCCGCTGCCGCGGCGGCCATGGCGACGATGACCGGGTGCGGCTGGGTGCCGTCGCCGTGCAGTTCGGGCTGGAACAGCGTCCCGATGAAGAACGGGTGCCCGGGGAGCTCGGCGATCCTGACCTGCCCGCTGTCGTCGAAGGCGCTGAACCGCAGCCCGCCCTGGGACAGTCGCTCAAGGTAGTCCGAGTTCAGGCCGTAGTCGCAGTGGTATCGCTCGGTCCGGCGCCCGGGTCCTGATATCTTCGCCGCGCGCGTGCCCGGCACGATCATGACCGCCTCCTCGTGCCCCTTCAGCGAGCACTCGAGCCGCACGATCAGCTGCTCGACGGCCTCGGGGGTGACCTCCGCGTTCTCGACGGCGGAGAGCCCGCAGACGTTTCGGGCGAATTCCAGCAGGGCGTACTGGAAGCCGCCGCACGTCCCGAGGAACGGAATCCGCTGCTCGCGGGCGGTGCGCACGGCGGCGATGGCCCCCTCGGCGCTGTCGTACGGGCTGCCGGGGACCAGCCAGACGGCGTCGAACTGACCGAGGTCGCACGCGGCGACGTCCGGCGTCGCGATCCAGTAGGCGTCCAGCGCGATTCCGTCGCGCTGGAGCAGCGCGTCGATGACCGCCGGGATGCGGGCGTGCGCCCGGACGTTCGCTGAACGATCGCCGACTAGGGCGATCCTTGCCATGGGATGCGTCATACGGCCATGATGACCTCGGCACCCGGTTAAGCGCCAACGATGGTTTCTTGTACTTCGATAAGCGATGCTTATCACGTGGAAGCGCAACTGCTTCGGACCTTCGTCGCCGTGGCCAGGCTCGGCTCCTTCTCGGCCGCCGCGGTCGAGCTCGGCTACACCCAGGCCGCCATTTCCCAGCAGATAGCGGCGCTGGAAGGCGACCTCAAGGTCTCGCTGCTCAACCGCCGCCCGGTGTCGCCGACCGAGGCGGGCGCGCGCCTGCTCGAGCACGCCGAGGCGCTGCTGCTCCGGCTCGATGCGGCCAGGGCCGACGTCACGCGGATGACCCAGCCGCCGGCCGCCACCCTCGTCGTGGGCGCTACCCCGCTGGCCGGAGGCTCGCCCGGGCTGGCGCAGGCGCTCTCCGCGCTCCGCCGGCGGCGGCCGAGGCTCGACGTCGCGGTTCGGGTGGGACCGCGCACGCACGTGCTCACCGCGGTCGCGCGGGGGGAGTTCGACGTCGGCCTGGCCGATGGCCTGACCGCCCCCGGCGATCCGCTGCCTGAGTTCGCGCCGCTGACCGCTGTCCGCATCAGCCAGGACGGCGTCGTAATCGTGCTGCCGGGCGATCACCCGCTGGCCGGGCGAGCCGGCCTGCGCCTGTCGGACCTGGCCGACGCGCGATGGATCGAGGCGCCCGACGTGACCTCGCCGCTGCCGGAGATCCGCCGGCTAGCCGGCGTGGAAGGGTTCCGGCCCGCCTTCCGCTACGACGGATCGGACTCTAGGTCACTCCTTCAGCTCGCGGCGGCCGGGCACGGGCTCACCCTGCTGCCGGAGACGGCCCTGCCCGCGCCCGGAGTAACCGCCGTTCGGGTGGCGAGCCCTCGCCTGGTCCACCGCGTGGAGCTGGTGCACGGGACCCTGCGCGAGGGCTCGCCCGCCGCGGAACTAGCGGCTTTGCTTGCCCCCGGCGGCTAGGCCTTCGGGGACTTGCCGTTGCCGATGGCGGTGGGGCCGTTCTGGGCGGCGCTGCCACCGGTCGGCGGGACGCCGACGCCGCGGCGGACCGACTCGAGGATCGTCAGGCCCTGGCTGACCAGGCCGGCGGCGATCTCGCCGAGGCCGTCGGAGCCGTTGAGCACGGTGACGTTGGCGCCCTGCAGGCCGACGGCCGCCTCCTTGACGATCTGCGGCAGCTGCGCGATCAGCAGCTGGTCGAGCGCGACGCGGTTGTTCGACGCGGCCGCCTCGGCCGCGATACGGGTCCGCTCCGCGTCGGCGATGGCGAGGATCTTCACCTTCTCGGCCTCGGCCTCGGCCGGCTTGATGACCTCGGAGACGAGCTGCTGCTGGCGCAGGTCGGCCTGGTGCTGCGCGAGCTCGGTCTGGGCGGAGATCACCGCGCGCTGGGCCCCGGCCTGCGCCAGCGGGCCGGCCTGAGCCGCCTCAGCCTGGGCCTTGTCGACCTCGGCCTTGTACTGGGCCTGGACCACGGCGGTCTGCCGCGCGAACTCGGCCTGCTTGCGGGCCGAGGCCTGCACCGCCTCGGCCGACGCCTGGTCGGCCTGGGCCTGGGCGATCTTGGCCTGCCGCTGGATGGCCGCGTTGTTCGGCGCCGCCATCGCCGCGATGTAGCCCGCGCCCATGTCGTCGATGGACTGGATCTGCAGCGAGTCGACCGTCAGCCCGATCGAGACCATCTCGGACTTGGAGCCGTCGAGCACCTCGGAGGCCAGTTTCTGCCGCTCGGTGACGATCTCCTCGACGGTCATCGAACCGATGATCGAGCGCAGGTGGCCGGCGAAGATACGGCCGGTCAGCACCGACATCTGGTCCTGGTCGGAGAGGAACCGCTGGCCGGCGTTGACGATGGACTCGGTGTCGTTGCCGACCTTGAACGCGATGACGGCGCGGACGCTCAGCGAGATGCCCTGCTTGGTGACGCAGGTCTCGGCGACCTCGGCCTCCCGCATGGCCAGCGTCAGGTAACGGACCTTGCGGAAAAACGGCGTGACGAAGGCGCCGTGCCCGGTGACGACCCGGAACGGCTGGTCTTTCATGCCGCGCGTACCGCCGGAGATGAGCATCGCCTCATCGGGGGCGGGAACTCGATAACCGAACATCGTTTCACTCTCCTGAGCGAGGAACTTCAGTAGAACGGGGGATGGTGGGGGCTTCGCCGAGCGGGTCGGTCCATTCCATAACATCGACCGTACGCCTGCCTCGGGAGTCGGTGACGAGGACGGTCGTGCCTATCGGCAGGGGCGCGTCTGACCAGGCGATGAAGGTTTCCGAACCGCCGCGAATCCTGATCCTGACCTCGCCGCAGCCCGCCTGGCCACGGGTGGCCAAGGTGATCACGCCTATCGCGCCAATCGCGGATTCGTCGCGAGCCACAACACTGCCGCTCCTGTAGTTGGAACACCGGAAATACAGCCTAGTCTCGGCTGGCGTAAAAACCACCGTTCGTTAGGCTAAGTAAGTGACTTTCTCCCGGCTGCAGCCGAATTCCCCCGCCCCCGGCGGCGCCGACCCCGATGGCGAGCGGCCGGAACGAGTCGGCCTCGCCATGATCGTGATCATGGCGGGCGTCCTGATGACCGCCGTCGACACCACGATCGTGGTCCTGGCGCTGCCGGAGATCGAGCGCAGCCTGCATGTCCCGCTGACCGACGTGGTCTGGGTGATCATCAGCTTCCTGCTGGTCATCACGCTGCTCGCCACCCAGGTGGGCAGGCTCGGTGACATGTTCGGCCGAGTGCGGATGTACCAGACCGGCTTCGCGGTCTTCGTGCTGGGCTCGCTGCTGTGCGCGCTGGCCTGGAATGAGCTGTCGATCATCGTCTTCCGGGTCGTGCAGGGCATCGGCGGCGCGTTGATCATGGCCAACAGCGGGGCGGTGATCGCCGATCTGTACCCGCGCGAGCGACGCGGCCGGGCGTACGGGTTCACCGCCCTCGGCTGGACGATCGGCGCGATGCTCGGCATCGTGCTCGGCGGGCTGATCGTGACCTACGTGTCGTGGCGGTGGATCTTCTGGATCAACGTGCCGACCGGGGTGCTGGCCATCGTCGGAGCGCTGCGGGTGCTCCGCGACAAGGGGGAGCGGTCCCGCCAGCGCCTTGACCCGCTCGGCATGGTCACGCTCGGGCTCGGCCTGTTCGGCGTGCTCTGGGCGATCACCAAGCTCGCCAACGCGCCGCTCGACGCCTCGACCGTCGGCTTCCTGGTCGGCGGCGTCGTGCTCATCGGCCTGTTCGCGGCGATCGAGGCACGGGTCGCCGCGCCGATGCTGCCGCTCAAGATCTTCCGGGTGCCGACCATGGCGGCGTCGCTGTGCGCCTCGCTGTTCCAGGGGCTGGCCAGCTTCGCGGTGCTCTTCCTGGTGCTGATGTACCTGCAAGGGCCGCGCGGCCTCTCCCCGATCCACGCCTCGCTGCTGCTCGTCCCCGGCTACCTGGTGTCGGGCGGCGTCGGCCTGTACGCGGGCAGGCTGGCGGACCGGCGCGGCCCGGTGCTCCCCGCCACCCTCGGGCTCGGCATCCAGGCGATCGCGCTGATCTGCTACGCGCAGCTCACGATCTCCACCCCGCTCTGGGTCATCGTCGCCATCAGCCTGGTCAACGGGATCGGGACCAGCATGTTCTTCCCCGCCAACAGCTCGGCGGTCATGAAGGCGGCGCCGCCGGACATGTTCGGCATCGCGTCGGGGATGCTGCGGACGTTCGCCAACATCGGCATGGTGTTCTCGTTCGCGGTGGCCATCCTGGTCGCGTCCCGGTCGATCTCGCGGGACCTCGCGTTCGCGATCTTCGTCGGCTCCACGTCGCTGCACGGCGCGGCCGCGGCCGCGTTCACCACCGGCCTGCACGCGGCCTTCTACGAGTCGGTGGGCTTCATGGTGATCGCGGCCATCCTCTCCGCCCTCCGGGGGTCCGCCAACCGGGGGACCCCCGGACGGGAAGTTACAGCCAGCCGTTCCTGATGCTGTCCACCGCGTCGTCGGCGGGCGGGAGGCCGAGTTCGCCCGCCCGGACCTTGTCCAGCATCATCCCGGCGACGCCGACGATGGCCGGGGCGATGTCCCGCAGCGAGGCCGCGTCGGAGGGGTCGGCCACCTCCGGTGAGACGCCGGCCCGGTCGAG
This sequence comes from Trebonia sp., assembly GCA_036509215.1. Taxonomy (GTDB): domain Bacteria; phylum Actinomycetota; class Actinomycetes; order Streptosporangiales; family Streptosporangiaceae; genus Trebonia. The sequence continues at coordinate 13,862 of DATCGA010000501.1, read as the reverse complement.
CACCGCCGGCAGGTCGGCCAGTTGTCCCGCCACCCAGCCGAGCGGGTCGGAGGAGAGCTCACGCAGGAACTGGCGCGGCGACGGGTCCCACCCGTTGAACTTGGGGTGGTGGTGGGTTCTGTTGAAACTGCCGGGCTTGCCGTCCACCGCTTCGAGCAGGTCGACCCGCCAGATAGGGCGGCCGACCTCGATCGGTATGGCCGAGTAGATCGTCCCCTTGAGGTCGCCGTGCTCGAAGACCCGGAGCTCGAGCCGGACGCCGTGCTCGGCGCCCTCCTGGCCCGGGTGCGGGTTGGGGTCGAGGAAGTACAGGTCGCCGACGACGACGCCAACTCGCTCGAAGACGAAGGCCTGCAGCATAAAACCACCTTTACCAGCAGTTACGACCCGGACGCCGGCCGGGCGCGGCGCGGTCACGCCGCTTCCCACTATCTCCCGGCCGGCGGTGGCACGTCCAGATAGGCTAGCGGGCTACTTCATCCACTGCGCCTTGCCATAGATGAAGACCTCGGTGCCGTGAGCTGACACCAGGGTGTGGAAGAAGTCCGCGATGAACATCGGGAGGCGGACGCAGCCGTGCGAGTCGGGGAAGACGGGAACGTACGTGTCGCCGTGGATGGCGTACACGGTGCTGATGAAGAACACCGGGTTGTACATCGCGCCGAGCGGCACCTTGACCCAGCCGGGCATGTAGGTCGTGGTCCGGTAGTTCCCGTTGGGCGTGATCGCCTGGCACTCGCCGCCGCCGCAGTTGTACCAGTAGCCGCCGCCGGTCGAGACGTGGCTGACCAGCGAGATCTGGCCCTTCTTGTAGAGGACCAGCACCTCGAGCGCCTGGTTGACCTCGATCCTGGTCCCGTCCTGACGGGGGTCGTGCGTCCCGTACGCCTTCGGGTGGACGAGCGCCCGCTTGGTGGCCGCGTCGATCACGCCGGTCACCTTCACCCCGTTGACGGCCTGGAACGCCCAGACGGCATCCTCCGTGTTGGCGCCGAAATGGCCGTCGATCGTTCCGAGGACGTACTTGAGCGACGCCAGGCGCTGCTGCAGCGCCTTGACGGCGGCACCCGACGACCCCTCGGCCAGGGTGCCGCTAGGCGGGACATAGGCGGCGGGAGTCGCGCTCCGCGCCGAGACCGTCTTCGATGTCACTGCCGTCGTTGCCCTGGCCGGCCCGGAGGTCGCGGCCGAGGCCGACGACGCGGCCGCAGCCGTGCACGCGGCCGCGACGGTGGCCGCCGCGATCGCGGTGGCCCCGATCCGCGCCAGGCGGTTGCCGCGTTTCACTGCACCCATGCCATTCACGCCCTTCTACAACACGATCATTCTTGTAGCTGCATCTTCTTCTAATGAAGACATCGCGTCACGTTCCGGCGTTGCGTCAAGAAGATAACGAAACGGCTGTTACCGCTGGGGCGTGCGCAGGGCGATGCTGGATCGCCTGCCCGCGAATGGCGTCCAGCCGCAAAAGTGAACATTTCTCCTATAAGATCGCGCCGTGTCCGTACGTGCCTCAACAAGAAGCGCCCGCACGGCCTCGCACGCGACGAAGCCATGAGTGATCCGCGGCCGCTGTTGTCGGTGTCAGAGGCCTCGGCTTATTTGGTCATGGAAGCGGACGCCGGGTCGGCGGCCAATGCGGTTCTGGGCTGGGCGGACGCGGGGCTGACCGTACGGACCGTTCGTGCGAGAAAGATGCGCACCGTCGAGCGATTGTTCGACGAGATGGCTGCGGCGATGCTGTCCGACGCGGTTGACATCGAGTTGAGCGTCTTGGCCCGTTTGATCGAGTCCGCGCGCCGTGAGTACTCGGCGCCGATCGAGCTGGGCGAGTGGTGGGATCGTCCTTAGCCCGGGCTCATCATGCTGATCCAGCAAGTGCCGGGGGTCGGAGGTGCGTGATGATTGAATCGGCTGAAGAGTTCATCCGCCTGCGCAGCAGCGCGTTGTCGGGAAACGATCCTAGCGCCGGGGAGTGGCGTTGTCGGGGCATTCGACAGGACCGGACGTAGCTGCGTTGGCGGCGATTCTGCAGGATCGTACGGCGCGCATTGACGAGCGCGATGATGCGGCTATGTATCTCGGTCAATGCGATGACGATGCCGCGCTCACTGCCTTGCTGCAGATCGCGAGCGATCCCGCCGAGCATGATCTGGTAGTCGCTTCTTGCGGTGAGTCCCTCGCTCGGATCTTCGTGCGATCCGGTCGACTGGATCCGGCATGGCTTCACGATCTGACACCGGTCGCATTGAACGAGGTGATCCCATGGGTCGGACGAGAGCGTCCTGATCTGCTTCCGGTGCCGAACGACTGGCGGCTAGAGGATCTGGCTGACGTTGATCGTGAGGGTCGACTGCCGTTGCATTATGCGGCCATGGCGAACAACGTTGCCGAAGCCGAGGCAAGGCTCGCTGAGGGAGACGACCCAAACTGCGGCGATAGGCTCGGTTTCACGCCGTTGCATCTGACGGCCCAAGCGGGCGCGCTTGAGACGGCCCGCCTGCTGCTCGACCACGGTGCAGAAGTCGATCGCGCAAACCATTTCGGTAACACGCCGCTCTTCGTCGCGGTCTTCAACTCGCGAGGCCGGGGCGAACTTATCGCGTTGCTTCGGGAGCGCGGTGCGGATCCGTTCCTGGTTAACAAAAGCGGCCAGAGCCCTTTGGGCTTGGCGCGCCTCATCGCCAATTATGATGCTGCGCAATTCTTTGCGGATCTCTGATCGTTCATGCTGTCGGGCTTTCCGTACGCACGCAGAGGAGGCTCAGAGGAACCGTCGGCATGCAGAGCCGGTGCATAGCCCGGCTACGGGGCCAGCGGAGACGGGCCGGGCATCGTGAGGACGTGGCGATGAAGGCCCGCGTCAGGAAAGCGGGTCGAGGAGGCAATGATGACCGCTCAAGTTCTGTGGATGAACATCCCGCTGATGACCCTCGCATTCGGTGTCTGGGTCGGCGTCCCGCTCTGGCTCGTGCTGCGTCATCCGGACCGGCATCCCGCCGAGAGCCGCAGCGTGCCCGCCTACCTGCGCGAAACGCGCCCGAAGCGGCCTGCGCGGATCCAGGCCCGCGCGTATGACGGCCAGCGCGGCCTGGTGGCCATGTAGGTGGCCGCGTAGCAACAGGAGGCTGTTACGGGTGTCCGGCTGCGCCGGGGATGTGCCAGGCTTCTGCCGTGCAGAACCGAGTCATGCGGTGACGCGTATCGAACGGCGGTCGGCAATCGCCGGTGAGCCGTACGCGAACCTCCTTCCGATGGCCGACCACATCCTTCGCATCGGGAATGTGGCCGTGGACGGAGGATTCATCATGAACCCCGATGGCTGGCGGTGCCGCCTGGGGCAGCCGATCGACTTCGAAGCCGTCAGGCGCGAGTTCGAGGTGCCCGCCAGCATCCAGCTCTCCGGGGTCCACGACACGATCCTCGACACCTTGTCTTGGATCTCTATCGAAGGGCCGGGAGCACACCGCTAGCAGCGTGTGCCAAGCTGCTGGCGTGCTTGGACTCGCGATCGCCTGTGCGGTAAGCGCCGCCGCGTGGGTCTACCTGGTGGCGGCGCACGGGGGTTTCTGGCGGACCGGAGAGCGGCTGCCGCCGCAGCGGGGCCGAGCCGGCCGCGCGTCGTGGCCGGCCGTCGTCGCCGTCGTGCCTGCCCGCAACGAGGCGGACTCTCTCCCCGGGACGCTGCCGGCGCTGCTGGCGCAGGAGTACCCCGGCCAGTTCCGCGTCTTCCTGGTCGATGACCGGAGCGACGACGGCACCGCCGTCGTCGCGGCCGAGCTCGGCGAGAAGGCGGCGCGGGACGGCGGCGCGGCGCTGACCGTCGTCGCAGGCCGTCCCCGGCCGGACGGCTGGGCCGGCAAGGTCTGGGCGATGTCCCAGGGCCTGGCGGCCGCCGTCGGCGCGGGGAGCCTGGCCGGAACCGGAGGGACCGGGGACGCGGTCGCCGCGCGCCCCGGCTACGTGCTGTTCACCGACGCGGACATCGCCTGGGCGCCGACCGCGCTGCGGGACCTGGTCCAGGCGGCGGAAGACGACGACCGCGCCCTGGTCTCCCAGATGGCCCTGCTCCGGGCGGAGACGGCCTGGGAGCGGGTGGTCGTCCCCGCCTTCGTCTACTTCTTCGCCCAGCTCTACCCGTTCAGGAAGGTCAACGACCCGGGGAGCGGTACCTCGGCCGGGGCGGGCGGCTGCATGCTGATCAAGACCGAGGCGCTGGAACGGGCCGGCGGCCTCGAGCCGATGCGGGGCGCGCTGATCGACGACGTGGCCCTCGGCACGCTGCTCAAGAAGAACGGCAGCCGCATCTGGCTCGGACTCACCACCGATATCAGGTCCGACCGGCCGTACCCGAGCCTGGGCAGCCTCTGGCACATGATCGCCCGGTCCGCCTACGTCCAGCTCCGGTACAACCCGGCCCTGCTGGCGGGCACGCTGGCCGGCCTGCTGCTGCTCTACGCGGTGCCGCCCGCGGGCGTGATCGCCGCGCTGATCGCGGTCGGCGTCGGCTCGGCCGGGGCCGACGTGGCCGTCACCGGGATCGCCGGCCTGCTCGGCTGGGGGCTGATGACGGCGAGCTACCTGCCGATGCTCCGGTTCTACCGGCTGTCGCCGCTGCGCGCGCCCGCGCTGCCGCTGATCGCGCTGCTGTACGCCGCGATGACGGCCGACTCCGCGCGCCGCCACTACTCGGGCCGCGCGGTCTCCTGGCGCGGTCCCGCCGCCGACCGCGTCTGACCGGGGGTCCGGGTAGCGGGCTGGTTGCTGGCTGGTGCTGTACGAGTCGGCTGTCGGAGTACCAGAATGCGTTAGGCGGGCCAGGCGAAGACACGGTCCGTTCGATAGGAAGATCTTGGTTTTTCAAGAACGAGGAGGAGCCCGGGATGGCGATCAGCGTGCGTGGCGTGGTGGCGCGAGGCAAGGGCGAGGCGGTCGAGGTCACCGAGATCCTGGTGCCCGAGCCGGGCCCGGGCGAGGCGCTGGTCAACGTCCAGGCGTGCGGTGTCTGCCACACCGACCTGCACTACAAGATGGGCGGCATCGGCGAGGACTTCCCGTACCTACTCGGGCACGAGGCGGCCGGGGTCGTCGAGGCCGTCGGTGACGGCGTGACCGATGTGGCCCCGGGTGACTTCGTCATCCTCAACTGGCGCGCGGTCTGCGGGCAGTGCCGGGCGTGCAAGCGCGGCCGCCCGTGGTACTGCTTCGCCACCCACAACGCGACCCAGAAGATGACGCTGGCCGACGGCACCCCGCTCTCGCCCGCGCTCGGCATCGGCGCGTTCGCCGAGAAGACGCTGGTCGCGGCCGGCCAGTGCACGAAGGTCAACCCGGCCATCGGCCCGGCCACGGCCGGGCTGCTCGGCTGCGGGGTGATGGCCGGCCTGGGCGCGGCGATCAACACGGCCGGGGTGTCGCGGGGCGACACGGTCGCGGTGATCGGCTGCGGCGGGGTCGGCGACGCCGCCGTGCTCGGCGCCCGGCTGGCGGGCGCGAAGACGATCATCGCGGTCGACGTGGACGACAGGAAGCTCGGCTGGGCCCGCGACTTCGGCGCCACGCACACGATCAACTCCCGGTCGGCCGACGCGGTCGAGGGGATCAGGGAGCTCACCGACGGCTTCGGGGCCGACGTGGTGATCGACGCGGTCGGGCGGCCCGAGACCTACACGCAGGCGTTCAACGCGCGGGACCTGGCCGGCGTCGTGGTGCTGGTCGGCGTGCCGACACCGGAGATGCGGCTGGAACTGCCGCTGCAAGAGGTGTTCGGACGCGGGGGCGCGCTCAAGTCCTCCTGGTACGGGGACTGCCTGCCCAGCCGGGACTTCCCGATGCTGGTCGACCTGCACCTGGACGGCCGGCTGCCGCTGGAGAAGTTCGTCTCGGAGACGATCGGCCTCGGCGACGTCGAGGCGGCGTTCCACAAGATGGAGCGCGGCGAGGTCCTCCGCAGCGTGGTGCTGTTCTGACCGCTTCCGCGGCGGCGACGCCGTCCGGCTCGACGCGGATCGCGATGTGGTCCGGGCCGCGAACCGTCTCCACCGCGATGATGCGCGCCTGGGAGAACCGGTCCGACACGGTCGTCTTCGACGAGCCGCTCTACGCGTACTACCTGTCGTCGACCGGCCTTGACCATCCGGGCCGGGACGACGTGATCGCGAGCCAGCCGACGTCGTGGGAGGCGGTGGTGTCGTCGCTGGCCGATGATCCGCTGTCGCCCGGGGCGGCCATCGGCTATGCCAAGCACATGACGCACCACGTGCTGCCGTCGGTCGACCTGACCGCGTTCGCGCCGTTCCGGCACGCGTTCCTGATCAGGGACCCGCGGTCGCTGCTGGCCTCCTACGCCCGCGTCCGGTCCGCGCCGACCCGGGACGACCTAGGGCTGCGGCAGCAGGCGTGGCTGTTCGAGGAGTTCGGCGGCCCCGTCATCGACTCCGCCGACCTGCTCGCCGCCCCGGAGGCGGGGCTGCGGGCGCTGTGCGCGGCCCTCGGCGTGCCGTTTTCTGCGGCGATGCTGTCGTGGCCGGCCGGCGCGCGTGCCACTGACGGGGTGTGGGCGCCTTACTGGTACGACAGTGTCTGGCGGTCGACCGGGTTCGCCCCGGTCACACCGGGGCCGCCCGCCGAGCTCGCGCCGTCGCTCGAGCCGCTGCTCGAGCAGTGCCTGCCTTACTACGAGCGGCTCAGCGGAAATAAGATCAACATCGATATCCCGAACGGTAGCGGCTGACTCTGGGGGCAATGCATTGCTGCAGAAGTTCGACGAGCGTAACCGCGACCTGATCGTCAACGTCGGCGGCCGCCTGTCGCACCGGGACGAGGCGGGGGTGTCCCCGTTCGACTCGGTCGTGCAGGGCGGGGACGCGGTCTGGGAGGGCCTCCGGCTCGCCAACGGCCGGATCTTCGCCCTTGACGAGCACCTGGCCCGGCTCCGCCGGTCGGCGCACGCGCTGGGCTTCGCCTCGGTGCCGTCCGACGAGTCGATCATCGCCGAGATCAGCCGCACGCTGGCCGCCAACGCGATGCACTCCGGCGTGCACATCCGGCTGACCCTCACCCGCGGCGTCAAGCTCACCTCGGGGATGGACCCGCGGCTGAACGTCTCCGGGCCGACGCTGATCGTGCTGGCCGAGTTCAAGGACCCGGTGTACGACCTGGCGGGGATCCGGCTGATCACGTCGAGTGTGCGGCGCACCGCCCCGGACTCGCTGGACCCCAAGATCCACCACAACAACCTGCTGACCTCGATCCTGGCGAAGATCGAGGCGAACGTGGCGGGCGCGGACGACGCGGTCATGCTCGACAACCGCGGCTTCATCGCCGAGACCAACGCCACCCACCTGTTCATGGTGCTGCCCGGTGACCGATCGGGCGGGGCCGGCGGAACCCTCGCGACGCCGACCACGGCCGCATGCCCGGAGGGGATCACCCGCGCGACCGTGCTCCGGCTGGCCTCGTCGTGCGGCGTCAGCTGGGCCGAGGGCGACTACACGCTGCCGCAGCTCTACAACGCGTCCGAAGTCTTCGTCACCGGCACGATGGGCGGCCTGGCCCCGGTGGTCTCGGTGGACGGCCGTTCCATCGGCGACGGCGCGGCCGGCCCGGTCACCAAGCAGCTGACCGGGCTCTACGCGGACCTGTCGGCCAGCGCCGGCACCACGGTCGCCTGACCGCCCGCGCCTAGACGGGCCGCGAGCCGCCGTCAGGCGGCCGTGATCCGGCCGTCTTCCAGGCTGAGGACCTCGTCGGCCAGGCCGATCAGGACCGGGTCGTGGGTGGCGACCAGCGCGGTGACGCCCTCGGAGCGCACGACCGCGCGCAGCAGCCGCATGATCTGCTTCCCGGTTTCCTGGTCGAGCTGGCCGGTGGGCTCGTCCGCCAGCAGCAGCTTGGGCCTGCTGGCGAGCGCGCGGGCGATCGCGACCCGCTGCTGCTGGCCGCCGGAGAGCTCGCCCGGGCGCTGCTTGGCGTGGTCGGCCAGGCCGACGATCGACAGCATCAGCGCCACCCGCTCCTCCCGCTCGCGCGGCGCGAGGCCGGCGATCCGCAGCGGCACGCCGACGTTCTCCGACGCCGACAGCACCGGCAGCAGGCCGAACGACTGGAAGATATAGGCCACGGTCTCCCGGCGCAGCCGCATCCGGCCCCGCTCGCCCATGCCGGTCACGTCCTGGCCGGCCACGTGGACCGTGCCGCCGCTGGGCGAGTCGAGCCCGCCCACGACGTTGAGCAGCGTGGTCTTGCCGGAACCGGACCGGCCGCGGAGCGCCACCAGCCTTCCCTCGCCGATGGAGAAGGTGACGCCGCGCAGGGCGGCGGTCGCGGTCGGGCCGCTGCCGTAGGTGCGGGTGACGTCCCGCACGTCGACCATGACTCCGCGCTCGACCGTCGACGGGGACGCCGACAGGTCGCCGCTGGCTGGGCTGCTCACGCGGCACCGTCCTCGGACTCGGAGGGGTCGGCCTCGGCCGCCGGGGCGCCCGGCTGGTCTGGCCACACGCCGATGTGGTCGGGTTCTGCCTCCAGGCGGACGCGGTCGCGCATGCCGAGGGTCTCTGTCATCTCCCGGGGAAGCTGGAGCCGGCCCGCCCGGTCGAGGACCGCGTACTCCACCGCGTGCCCGAACTCGCCCGAGCCGTCGGCCGCGTGCCTCAGCGTCTCCGTCGCGGTCCGGCCGTCCCTGATCGCGATCGTCCTTCTGACCATGGAGGAGACGGCCGGGTCGTGGGTCACCACGAGCACGGTCACGCCCAGCTCGGAGTTGGCCGTCTGCAGGGCGCCGAAGACCGACGCGGCGGTCGCGCTGTCGAGCTCGCCCGTCGGCTCGTCCGCTAGCAGCACGTTGGGAGAGTTCGACAGCGCCACCGCGATCGAGACCCGCTGCTGCTCGCCGCCGGACATCTGGTCGGGCCGCCGGCCGGCGCAGTGCCCGACGCCGAGCAGCTCGAGCAGCTCGGCCGCGCGCTTGCGGCGGGTGGGACGGCCGGTCCCGGCCAGCCGGAGCGGCAGCTCGACGTTCTGCGTCGCGGTCAGGTAGGGCAGCAGGTTCCGCGCCGTCTGCTGCCAGATGAAGCCGACCACCGAGCGCCGGTAGGCCAGCCGCTGCCGTGACGTCATCGACGCGAGGTCGTGGCCCGCCACCCGGACGCCCCCGGCGGTGGGGGAGTCGAGGCCGGCCAGGATGTTCATCAGCGTCGACTTGCCGCTGCCGGACGCGCCGACCAGCGCGGTGAGCTCGCCGGTGCCGACCAGCAGGTCAAGGCCCTGCAGTGCCTGCACCTCGATGCCCTCGGCGGTGTAGATCCTGACCAGGCGGTCGCACAGGATGAGCGAGCCCGCCCCGTAGTCGGAGTGCGCCCGCACCACGTCCTCCTGGAGCGTGCTGACGGTGGCGTTATCGCCGTCTGCGCCGGATCCGTTGGGCCTGGCCGTCCACTGGGACGGCTGTGGTTGTGTCACCACGTTCTCCCGTTCATTCGCCTACCCGAAGGGAAGCCGCGCCGCGTCGGCGTCCCCACCTTATCTCGAGGCCGAGCGACAGCACGGCGACCAATGCGAGGCCGAAGATCGGTACCACGATGGCCGCGACGTTGGCCGCCAGCGGCACCGAGACGGAGGACCCGGTGAACACCGACAGATTGACGTCCGGCGCCAGCACCCTCGGCAGCGCGACGGCGCAGGCCCAGGCCGCCGCCGCCGCCGCTATCACCGCGGGCAGCACCTCGAGCGCCACCACCCAGGCCCGCTGCCCCTCGCCGAGGCCCATCGTGGCCAGCCGGGCCAGCGTCGCGTCGCGTTCCGAGGCGCCGAGCGCGAGCTCGAGGAGCATCACCGCCAGGCCGAGGATGGCCGCGACCCCGACCGCGAGCGTGAACAGGATGAACGCCCCGTGCTGGAGCGGACCGTTGGCGAGCCCGGACAGCACGTCGGAGCGGTAGGTCACGGTGCCGCCGAACAGCGTGCGCGTCACCAGCGCGGACAGCTTCGCGTGGTCGATCGATCCGCCGTTCAGCAGCATCTCGGTGGTGGGGGCCGGCACCGGCGGGGTGGCGGTCGACCTGATCGCGGCGACCGGCATGATCACCCACGCGCCGCCGCCGGGCAGCGCGGGGGTGCTCGACAGGACGCCCGCCACCCGGACCCGGACCGGCGCGACGACGGCCTGGTCGGTGCTGAGCGAGACCACGCCGCGGCCGAGATCGGCGGCGGCCTGGGGAGACGCCAAGACCGGCTGCGGCGACCCCGCCCCGCGCGGCACCGCGATCGATCCGGCGTCCACCCCGGGGAACCCCTGCGAGCCGGCCACCAGCGCCGCGTAGCTGGCCGGGTCCACGGCGAGGACGTTGAGCTGCGCGTCGGCCGAGGTCTCCCAGAGCAGGTTCCATACCGCGGTCGAGTGCGTGACGCCGGGCACGCTGGCGATGTCCCGCACAACGTTGGGCGGGATGATGAGGTCCGGTGCGGGCGTGACGGTCGCGTCGGCGCCGGTCGACTGCCACGACGCCGCGACCTCGCCGTTGGTCACCGCGTCCCTGACCATGCCGGCGAAGGCCGCGACCGTGAGCGCGAGGACGAGGGCGAACGCGGGCAGCGCGGGGGTGAGCGCGGTCCTGGAGGCCCGGGCCAGGCCGAGGAACGCGGGCGCGCGGCTGGTGCGGGTCGAGAGGCGGAGCAGTCCGCCCAGCACCAGCGGGTACAGCCGGAGCACGACGATCACGACCGGTACGGCGACCAGGGCCGGCGCGGCGCTGGTGTAGAAGTTGACGCCGGATCCGGCCTGGCTGCCCTGGTTGCGGAACACGACGATGCCGGCCACCGCGGCGGCGATCAGCGTCACCTCGATGATCAGCCGGGCCCTGGCCCTGATCTGGCGCCGGTCGGGCAGTCCGGGCTTGGGCAGGCGGTGCTGCCAGGCGGCGATGAGCGCGGGAGCGCAGACGGCGACGACCAGCACCGCGGCCGGCGGCCACCAGCCGCCGGCCGCGCCGGCGCCCTGGGCCGAGTCGGCCCCGGGGACGGCGACGATCGCCAGCACGGCCCCGATCACGGCCGCGGGCACGCAGACGAGCGCGGCCCCGGCCCCGGTGCCGACGGCGATCTGGCGCAGCGACGCTCCCCGCGCTCTGATGACCGTGAGCTCGCCTCGCCTGCGCATCGCGACCATCCGCGCGGCCAGCACGAGCACGGCCAGGCCGGTGATCGTCAGGCTCACGTAGAGCAGCCACAGCAGGGTGTCCACCGACTGCGCGGTGGCGATGAACTGGTTGAGCGCGTACAGCAGGTTCGATGAGGTCGTCAGCGTGGGGGCGACCGGCGCGAGGACGCCCACGAGCGTCGGCACCTGAGTGGTGATCGTGCCAAGCGCGGTGGCCAGTGGCTGGACCTGCTGGCCGCTGAGGGAGCTCGTGTCGAGCGGGAACACCCACTCCAGCTGGAGATTGGCCGTGTGGAAGTACTGCTCGAGCTCCTGGGTCTCGCCCGGCCCGACCATGACCGCGCCCGCCCAGTACGGATTGTCGGTCGGCCCCTGGAGGGCGGGGGCGAGGATGGCGGGGTCGACTGACCAGAAGTTCGAGGCGGGGTCGATCGGGGCCACGATCCCGGTGACGAGGATGGTGATCTGGGCGACCTTGCCCGTCGACTCCTGCTCCGGGCCGGTCAGCACGAACTTCGAGCCGGCGTGCAGGCGGAACCTGGCGGCGGTCTTCGTGCTCATCGCGACCTGAAGGGTGATCACCTTCGGGGCCGGCGCCTTTTGCTTGCTGCCCGGCTTGATGGGCTTGCCGGTGCTGGGATTGACGACGATGGGCTTGGCGCCGGGCTGGGTCACGACGGGCATGCCGGCGCTGGTCGTGGGCGCTGGAGCGGGTGTCGCCACCGGATAGCGGCCCGATACCAGCCGCATCTGCTCGGGGAACGGCTGCCGTTCGGTGATCTCGATCTTGACCGGCGTCTCGCCCGTGCCGGGCAGGTCGGCCGGCACCAGGTTGAGCCTGGTTGTCATCAGCGACAGGTCGGCGCTGGGCGGGCTGAGGGTGACCGGGCCCTGGTCGAAGTCCGCGCGCAGCTCACCGCTGATGCTGTCGATCGTGTTCGAGTCCACGGTGGGCGGCAGCCCGTTGGGGACCGTCGAGGCGAGCGCGCTCTGCACGTCGTTCCAGGTCGATGCGACGGTGATGGTCCGCGACGTCGGCGGGTTGTCGGCGATCGTCTGCCGCACCGCCTGCGTCCTGGTGGCGAGCGCCTCCCGCGCGCCGGCGGTCGCCGCGAACACCGCGAAGAACGTGAGCAGCGCCAGCGCGAGGTAGATGGCGCGCACGCGGAGGTTCCTCATGCTCACGCCACCTCCGCTGCGCGAAGCTCGGCGGCCGGATCGGGCCGGCGGAAGATGACGAGCGCGGCCGCCAGCGCGGGGAGCACCGCCACCGCGACCGCCAGCGGGACCGTCTGCGGCAGGTCGAACAGTGTTACCGGCGGCGGGACCGGGATCTGCGCGGTGGAGCTGAGCGTGACCGCGGGCACCAGCAGCCGGGCGACGACCGAGCCGAGGACCAGGCCGAGCGCGGCCGCCGGAACCGATAGGAGCAGCTTCTCAATGAACAACTGCGCGGCGGCCGACCGCTGGTTGACGCCGAGCGCCGCCAGCAGCGCGTTCTCCGCGCGCCGCTGCCTGACGTTCGCCGCGATCGAGACCCAGAAGCCGGAGATCGCCAGCAGCGCGGCCGCCACCGCCATGGCCAGCAGCGCCTGCTGCGGTGCGGCCGACAGCGGGTCGGCCACGGTCGAGGCGGCGAGGGCGGCGCTGCCGGTGATCGTCGCGCCGGGCGGCATCGCCCGCGCCAGGGACGCGGGGACCTGCCCGCCGGCGGTGGACAGCCACCATTGGGTGACGGCCACCGGGTCGGTGTTGTGGCCGATCAGGAACGCCTCGAGGGTCGGCAGGTCCATCACCAGGCCGGCCCCGTCGACGGTCGGGAACGCGTTCGCGACGGCCACGATCTTCGCCGGCACGGTTATGCCGTTGATGGTGGCCTGCACGATCGTGCCGACGTGGGCGTTGTTCGCGCTGTCGAACGCCCGAGTCGCGATGGTGGGAACCGCGGTCGGCACGGCGACCGGGGCGGAGAGCGTGACCTGCCCGGCTAGCGGCTCGGTGATGACCTGCGACGGCGGAGCGCCGGGAGTGGCCGACCATCGCCCGAAGCCGGGGGTGAACGTGAGCGTCGCGCCGCCGGGCGCGGACTGCCAGCCGGTCACCGCCGGGTCGGCTGACGCGCCGAAGATCTCGCCGACGTTGAGCTGCGAGTCGAGCTCGGGTGAGCTTGCGTCCGCGGTCCAGGTCGTGGGGGTCGCCCCGGCGACGGTCAGCGTGATCGGGGTCTTCAGTTGCTTCGCGGGCATCGTGTAGAAGAGGGTCACCTGGGTGAGCCGGAGCGGGTAGGCGGCGTGGGCACCGCCGAGTGAGGCGGTGAGCACGTGCGGACGGCCGTCGGCGGTGAACAGCCCCGACGAGAGCTGAAAGGCGGCGCCGGTCGCGTCGGTGATGGTGAGCTGCGCGGTCACCGAGTCGAGCTCGGGAGCGCGGCTCATCGTGACGGTGAAGTGAACCGCCTGCGGCCTGCCGCTGACGGGCAGCCCGCCGGACGACGGCGCCGGGGTGATCGAGCGCAGCAGCGCGGCCGGCGGGAGGCTCGACTGATCGGCCCGCAGCAGGGCGACCTTAGGCGCCTGGGCGGCGTCGATGGCCACTACCTGCGAGGGCGTCGCCACCTGGTTGACCGAGACCGCCATGGCCGCCCGCACGCCCGGCGCCTGGCTGACCGTGGTGGTCGCCCCGGCCGAGAGCGGGGCGGCCAGGT
>DATCGA010000500.1:0-14588 GCA_036509215.1 Trebonia sp. | reverse complement strand
AGACGATGTCGATGGCGTAGCCGACAGGATCCGTTCCGGGTCGATGGCGTAGTCGACAGGGAGACACCGTTCTGTCGGTGGCGCAGTCGGCAGGTCCCGCCGGACGAGTCGGCGTAGCGTGACGCGATTGACTACTGGCGGACCGCCTGAGCCGGTCCCGATGGGCCGACCGCCGCGCTCCCAGCGGCCGGCCGCTCGGCGGGCGCGCGCTTGGCGGCCGTCCCGGCAGCCAGAACGAGAGGAGGGCGGCGAGGACGGCGAAGCCGACGGCCCACCAGAAGGCGATGTTGAAGGCGGCGGTGAGGTCGCCGTGGTGCGAGGCGACTGCGCTCTCCAGGATCACCGCCAGGACGGCAGTGCCGAAGGAGCCGCCGATCTGCTGGGCGGTCCTGGTCAGCACGCTCGCGTGGGCGATCTCGGCCTTGTCGAGCCCCAGGTACGCCACCGCCATGACCGGGATCGTGACCGTGCCGAGGCCGACGCCGCGCAGCAGCAGCCAGAACGCGAGCAGCCAGGCGTTGGTCTTCGGGTCGGCCAAGCAGAACGGGATCGTGCTGGCGGCGACGACGACGACGCCGAACACGGCGATCGGCCGCGCCCCGATCTTGTCGGTCAGCCGCCCGACGATGCCGCGGCAGAGCAGGGCGCCGATGCCCTGCGGGATGAGCATGACGCCGGCGCTCAGCGGGGTGGCGCCGCGCGCCTCCTGATAGAACAGCGGCAGCAGGAGCATGGCCCCGTAGAGCGCGAAGCCGGAGAAGAACAGCACCGCCGAGGAGGATGCCACCGGCCGCCTGGCGAGCAGCCGGATGTCGGCCAGCGGCTCGCTCCTGCGCAGCGCGTGCAGGCAGAAGACGAGGATGAGGGCGGCGCCGATCGCCAGCGCGATGATCACGTCCGGGTGGCCGAAGCCGGCCGCGGCGCCCGCGTTGGACAGGCCCAGGATGAGCGCCGCGATGCCGGGCGCGAGCAGCGCGAAGCCGAGGACGTCCAGCTTCGGCTTGACTGCGGCGGCGGCGTCCCTCGGCAGGTACCGGGCGGCCAGCACCAGCCCTGCGACGCAGAACGGGACGTTCACCCAGAACATGAACCGCCAGCTCAGGTGGGTCAGGATCGCGCCGCCCACGAGCGGGCCGAGGATGGGCCCGAGCAGCGCCGGCAGCGCGATCAGGGTGACGGTCCGGCCGAGCGCCTTGCCCCCCGCCGCCTGCATGATCAGCGTCGTCAGGACTGGGAAGAGCAGGCCGCCGCCGACCCCCTGGACGACCCGCCAGGCGATCAGGGAGTCGACGTTCCAGGCCAGGCTCGAGCCGACGGACCCGACCAGGAACACGGCCAGCGCGAACATCCACAGCCGTTTCCCCCCGAACCGCCGCAGCGCCCAGGTGGACAGCGGCACTGCCATGCCGAGGGCGAGCAGGTAGCCGGTGGTGACCCACTGAATGGTCGAGACGGACGTATGGAGCTGGGTCGCGAGCGTGTGCAGGGCGACGCTGACGATGGTGGTGTCGAAGACCACGGCGATGAAGCCGACCACCAGGATGAGCCCGGTCTTGATGACCTTCGGGTCGACCTTGTCGGCCGGGGCGGTCGCGGCCATGCGACCCACCTCCCAAATAAGAGTTGTTTACCTTTCTTATTTGGGAGGCTACGCTAGGAAAATAAGGAAAGCAATCCTCTCTTAAAATGAGATGAGTACGCTTGTGGTCATGCCCGATCAGGTCAGGCACCGTCGACGCGGCGAGGAGCTTGAGAGCGCGCTGCTGGACGCCGCCTGGGACGAGATGGCGGCCGTCGGGTTCGCCAGCCTGACGATGGAGTCCGTCGCCGCCCGGGCCAAGACCGGCGTCGCGGTGCTGTACCGCCGCTGGTCCAACAAGGACGAGCTGGTGCTGGCCGCCATCGACCACTACCGCCGTACGCACCCGGTGGCGACGCCTGATACCGGCACCCTCCGCGGCGACCTGCTCGCGCTCCTCGGCGGCTTCAGTGACGGCCGGTCGTCCTTCACCACGGTCATGACCGCTGCCTTCGCCGGCCTGCAACGCGGCAGCGGCATGACCCCGGCCGAGGTGCGGGCCAGGATCATCGACGACCGCCCGGTCCGCTCGCACGAGGTCTACCGCCGCGCGCACGAGCGGGGCGAGATCGATCTCGACCACACCCCCGCCGCGGTCCTGTCGATGCCCTTCGACCTCATGCGCCATGACCTGCTGATGACCCTCCGCCCGGTCCCCCCCGAGCGGATCACTTCAATCGTCGACGACCTCTTCCTCCCGCTGGCGGCCCAGTTCCGGCTCGCCCCGGCCGAGGCGGGACAGGAACTGAGGCCATCACGGTGGCGCGCTTATTGAGTGGCGGCGTCACCTGCGGCGGTGCGATCCTGTCGCCATGCTTAGCGCCAGCGAGGTGGAGTCCTTCGTCGCCGATGGCTACGTCGCCATCCGCTGCGCGGTGCCCGCCGATGTGGTGCGGGACTGCCAGGAGATGATCTGGTCCGAACTCGGTCGGCACGGGATGGCGGCGGGCGACCCGGCCACCTGGACGGCGCCGGTGGTGCGGATCGCCTGCCCCGAGGGCGGCCCGCTCGCCCAGGCCGGGACCGGGCCGGCCCTGTGGGAGGCCTTCGACCAGCTGATCGGGCCCGGGCGCTGGTGGCGTCGGCCCGGTGTCGGCGGCACCATCCCGGTGCGCTTCCCCAGCCTGGCCGATCCCGGCGACGCCGGCTGGCACATCGAGGCCAGCTACGAATGCGACGGGCACCAGCGGGTCAACGTCCATTCCCGTGCTCGCGGGCTGCTGGTGCTGTACCTGTTCAGCGACGTCGACGACGCCAGCGCGCCGACCCGGATCCGCCCCGGCTCGCACCGTGACGCAGCCTGGGTACTGGCCCCGGCCGGCGACGACGGGCTGCCCTGGGCCGAGGCGGCGTCGGCGGCGGCGGACGCGAGCGCGGGCCGGCCGACGGCGCTGGCCACCGGCGACGCGGGCGACGTGTTCCTGTGCCACCCGTTCCTGGTCCACGCCGCCTCGTGGCCGCACCGGGGTCGGCTTCCGCGGATGATGGCGCAGCCGGGCGTGGCCCTGCATGCCCAGTTCCCGCTGACGGCCCCGCTCAGCCCGGTCGAGCAGGCGATACTCAACGGCATCGGCCCTGAAACGGGCCGGGCACGGCCGCCGCAGCCGACGGCCGTGCCCGGCGATGACGACTTTACGGCCAGGTCGTCAGGGCCTGCCTGATGGAGCTCTGCGCCTCGCGGGCACCGACCTCCTCAAGCAGGTTGAAGGCGTCATCTGACGCCGCGCAGCTCGTGCAGGTCTCCGGCAGGTCATTGACGAAGTCCCCGAACTCGTACGTCCGGGCGACCACCTTCCCGCTGCTCACGAACGGGATGCTGACCCAGCCGGTGAGCGCCAGGTCCAGCTTGTACGGCAGGCAGCCGGAGCTGGACAGGCAGAATTCGTAGGAGCCCGCCTTCCACCGCACGTTCAGCCGGCTGAGGAATTTGCCCGCGACGGAGGACTTGCCCAGGCTCGCCGCCTCCTGGGTGACGATCTGGCCCCACGGACTCGACGCTGAGGCCGTGCCGCCAGCCAGGATGTTGAAGAACCGGGTCCGCGCGGCGCCCGTCAGGGCATGGCCGTTGCTGACCGAGGCGTACAGCCGGGCGGCGTCGGCCAGCGTCAGCTCGTTGCGGACGCCGCCGCGGAATCCGCAGCCAATGTAGGGCTGGTCGAGGTGCGTGCTCGTCATGCCAAGCTGGTTCGCAAGCGCCTGGACCTTCGCCAGCCCCCACTTGATGGCGAAGCCCCGGGTGTAGATGTTGTTGGAATCCTGGATCATCCCGGTGAGCGCCGTGAGGATGGTCGTGGTGTGCGCGTTGGCGGGCGTCTGGGGCACGTTCGCGGGGCAGGCGTCGGGGTCGGGCGGGCTGCTGTTCGGCCAGTAGTAGGTGATCTTCGAGTTCATCGTGACGCCGGACTGCAGGGTGTAAAGCAGGTACAGCACTTTGATAGAGCTGGCCGGCTCGTACCGGAAGTTCGAGTTGGCGCCGACGACGGGCTTGGCGCCTGGGGTCGAGGAGATGAAGTAGGCGCCGTGGTATCCGCCGCCCCATCCGTGAGCGTCCGCGTAGCCCTGGATCTGCTTGCTCGCGGTGTTGACGGGCGCCTGCGGCGGGTTGTTGTCCTCGAATTCGACAGCGGCAAACTTAAGCACGCCATCCACGTAGTAGGGCGACAGGTCAATCAGGCGGGTCCCGTGGCTGGCGATGTTGCTCTCCACGGTTGCCGCGCTGATGCCGTACCACCAGTACCACTCCTCGCCCTCGCTCGCGACGAGGACCGCATCCCAGCCGCCGGCCGGGTCCGGTGCCAGCGCGACCACGCGCATATTGTCGCCTTTTACATGCGACGAAATAGTGCTGATAGGGACGCCGTACCAGTATTCAGAGGGCGCGTAGCCCACGCCGGTATTGGAGATCATGATCACCGCGAAAACGCGCTGGCCGTCATCCATGTACGGCCGCAGCGCGATCAGGCGCGCATTTTCCCGGCTGAGCAGCTGCCCGATCGCGGCGCCGGTGATGCCGTAGTACCACCACCAGGACCGGGCCTGATCGCCGGAATTGGGCACCATGACCACCGCGAAGCGCAGGCCCGCGCTCGTCGGGTACGGGTCGATGCTGATCAGCCGTGCCTTGTTGGCGCTGAGCAGGGCAGTCACCTGGCTCGCGGTCTGCCCGTAGTACCACCACCAGCCGCTGGCGTAGGCACCGCTGTTGGCGACCATCGTCACCGCGAACGTCGGAACGGACGGATCCATGACCCGGATCTCGGTGATTCTCGCGTCGTGCTTGGTGGCCAGCGCGCTGACCTGGCTCGCGGTTTCCCCGTAATACCACCAGCGCGCCGTGGCGATGGTGGTCGACTGGTCGTTGGTCGTGGGGAAGGCGTCAGTCGCCCCGGCCGGGACCGCCATCCCGATGAGCACCGCGAGGGCGGCGAGGCTAGCGAGAACAAAGCGGAGTCCGGTTGGCTTGGGTTTTTCCCGGAATTTCATAAATCGCGAATTCATGGCGCTCCTAAGGCATCCACATTCGCCGAGCATTTCGGCAGCCGATCCTCGCAGCTAGCATCTCGAATAACAAATACCGGTGGCCGGAAAGGCAGCGCCGAATGGGAGACAAGACAAGTGGTGAATACCGGAATTCCTAGAACAGCGTGCCTTCGCGCTCGATGCCGCGCATGGCGTCGTAGTCGAGGACCACGCAGCGGATGCCGCGGTCCTCGGCCAGCGTGCGCGCCTGGAGCTTGATCGTCTGGGCGGCGAGCACGCCCTTGACCGGGGCCAGCAGCGGGTCTCGGTTCAGCAGCTCGAGGTACCTGGTCAGCTGCTCGGTGGCGTCGATTCCCGCGTGCCGCTTGAGCTCGACCGCCACGTGCTCGCCGTCGGCGCCGCGGCACATGATGTCGACCGGCCCGATCGGGGTGGGGTACTCGCGGCGGATCAGCCGGTAGCCGTCGCCGAGCAGGTGGAGCTGCTCGGCCAGCAGCTCCTGCAGGTGCGACTCGACCCCGTCCTTGACCAGGCCGGGATCGACGCCGAGCTCGACCGAGGTGTCGGACAGGGTCTCGGTGATCGTGATCGTCAGCGTCTCGCCGGCCTTGTTGACGACCGTCCACTTGTCCGGCTGCTCGGTCAGACGGCAGGGCGGTGACATCCAGTTCAGCGGCTTGTACGAGCCGCCGTCGGAATGCACGAGGACCGACCCGTCGGCCTTCACGATGAGCAGCCGGAGGGCGGCCGGGAGATGGGCGGTGAGCCTGCCGTCGTAGTCGACGCTGCACCGCGCGATAACAAGGCGCACAGGAACGCACTGTAGTGCGATTTGGCGGGTGCCGGGCGCGGATACCCTTGATGCCTGTGACCGCGCGTAAGAGCCGGCGGCCCAAGTCCGGCAATCCACCTGCGCCGCTCGGCCCGGAGCGGGTCGAGGACTGGCCGGACGGCGACTGGGTGGTGCGCCCGGTTCCCGGCGCGGCGGCGGGCAAGGCGTACCGCTGCCCCGGCTGCGACCAGGAGCTCTATCCCGGCACCGCGCACCTCGTGGTCTGGCCGACGCACGCGGGCGTCGCCGACCGGCGGCACTGGCATACCGTGTGCTGGCAGCGGCGCATGCAGCGCCGCCCCGGCTGACAGCCTCACAAGTCATCCCGTATCGGGGGGCGCGGGGGTCGTCCCCCCGAAGACAGCAGAGGACATATGGCACAACTGATCAGGGCGGCGACCGTTCTCCCGGCCAGGCGGACGCCGATCACCTTCACCACCGAAGACGGGCTGAGCCTGGTCGGCGAGCTCGCGCTGCCCCAGGACCGTGCTCCGGCCGCCACGCTGGTCTGCCTGCACCCGCTGCCGACGCAGGGCGGCATGATGGACAGCCACGTGATGCGCAAGGCCTCCTACCGGCTGCCCGCGCTGGCCGACGTGGCGTGTCTACGCTTTAATACGCGGGGCACCGAGTCCGAGCGGGGCAGGAGCGAGGGCGAATTCGGCGGCGGCGAGAGCGAGCGCTACGACGTCGCGGCGGCGGTCCGCTACGCGGTCGAGGCCGGGCTGCCGAACGTCTGGCTGCTGGGCTGGTCGTTCGGCACCGAGCTGACGCTGCGCTGGGGGCTGCTGCCGGGCGTGGTCGGCGGGATCCTGCTCTCCCCGCCGCTGCACCGGGCGACCGACGCCGACCTGGACGCGTGGGCCGCGTCGGGCCGGCCGCTGACCGCGCTCGTCCCCGAGTTCGACGACTACCTGCGGCCGGACGAGGCACGGCAGCGCTTCGCGCGGGTGCCCAAGGCCGACGTCATCGCCGTGGACGGCGCCAAGCACCTGTGGGTGGGGGAGACGTACGTCCGGGTCGTGCTCAACGAGATCGTGCGGGTGGTCAACCCCGCGGCGCTGACCGGCCCGGCGCTGCCGACCGAATGGGACGGTGCGCTGTGACCGATCCGCTGTTCAGCCTGGCGGGCAAGAAGGCGCTGGTGACCGGCGCCTCGCGCGGCATCGGCCAGGTCATCGCGATCGCGTTCGCTCGCGCGGGGGCCGACGTCGCGCTCACCGCCAGGACCGAGGCCGGGCTGGCGGAGACGGCCAGGGAGATCCGCGGCCACGGCCGCCGGGCGGTCGAGATCCCGGCCGACCTGGCCGACCGGGATGCCGCCGAGGGCGCGGTGCGAACCGCGCTCGAGGAGTTCGGCCAGCTCGACATCGTGGTGAACAACGCGGGCGGCTCGAGCTTCGTGACGCCGTTCCTCGACATGCGCCAGTCCGGCTGGGACAAGGTGCTGCGGCTCAACCTGGACTCCACGATGTGGATCTGCCAGGCGGCCGGAGCGCACATGACCGCCCGCGGGACCGGCGCCGTGATCAACGTCGCCTCGGTCGCCGGGCTGGCCGGGGCGCCGTTCCTGGCCCCCTACGGCGCCGCCAAGGCCGCCGTGGTCGCGCTGACCAAGACCCTCGCGGTCGAGTGGGGGCGCAGCGGCGTGCGGATCAACGCGCTCTGCCCGGGCTGGACCGCGACCGACCTGAACCGGGTCATGTGGGACGCGCCGGACGGCGGCGCGGCCACCATCGCCAACGTCCCGATGGGCCGCTGGGGCAAGGCGGAGGAGATGGCGGGCCCGGCCGTCTTCCTCGCCAGCGACGCCGCCAGCTTCATGACCGGGCAGGTGCTGGTCATCGACGGCGGCCAGACCGCCACCGCCTAGACCGAGCGGAAAACGCAGAAAACGCGTGCGCCCGGCCGATATCGGCCGGGCGCACGCGTTTTCAGTCGCAACGAGCCCCGTCAGGCGCAGTCGCGGTTACTCGGTCCACCAGTCCTCGGCGTCCGGGCCCTTGCCCTCGCCGTTGGCCGCGCCGTTCGGGCGCGGCGCCGGAGCGGCGCCGTTCCCGGCCGGCCGGACCGCGGGCGCCGCGGCGGCGGGGACGCTCTCGGCGATGGCGGGCTGGACCGGGGCGGCGGCCACGGCCGGCTCCATCGTCGGCATCTGGATGCCGAGCTGCCCGCCGAGAAGCTGGCGGACCTGGGCGAGGTGGGTGGAGATGTTGTCCTTCTGGCGGGTCAGCTCGTCGACCTCGCGCTGCGAGGCGACGCGGCGCCGCTCGGCCTCGGACTTGGTCTCCGACAGCAGCTGGTCGGACTGCGCCTTGGCCTGAGCGACGATCTGGTCGGCGTTCTTCTTCGCGTTCGACACCAGCTGACGCGCGTGCTGGTCGGCGTCGCGACGGGTCTGGTCGGCCTGCGCGGACGCCTTGGCGGCGCGCTGCTCGGCGGTGGACGCGCGCTGCTCGGCCTCGGAGACCAGCTTCTGGGTGGCGGCCTGGGCGGCGGCGAGGCGCTCGGCCTCCTGGCGCTCGGCCTCCTCGCGGCGGGTGGCGAGCTGGATCTCGAACTCGGCCTCGGCCTGCGCCCGCTGAGCCTCGCTCTCCTCCAGGATCCGCTGCGCCTGCGACCGCATCTCGTCGGCCTGCCGCTTGGAGGTGGTGAGGATCTCGTCCCGCTCGCGCTTGGCGGCCGCCTTGAGCTGCGCCACCTCGCGCTCGGTGGTGGTCCGCAGCTTGGCGATGTCGCGCTCGGTGGCGGCGCGCTTCTCGGCCACCTCGTGGTCGGCGGTGGCGCGCAGCTTGGCGACCTCGCGCTCGGTGGTCGAGGTCAGCTCGTCGGCCTCGCGCCGGGCGGTGGTGCGGATGGAGTCGGCCTCGCGCTCGGCCGCGCCGCGCACGTCGTCGGTCTCACGCTTGGCGTTGGCCCGCAGTTCGGCCGCCTCGTTCTCGGCCGCAGCCCGCAGCTCGGCGCCGTCAACCTTGGCGGCCGCCTTGATCTCGTTCGCCTCGGACCGCGCGGCCTGGACTAGCTCGGTGGCCTGTTCCTCGGCCAGCCGCAGCAACTGCTCGATGCGGGCGCCAAGACCGGAGTAGGTGGGTCGCTCCTGCTCCTGGATCTGCCGCTGCGCGTCCTGCAGATCGCGGCGCGCGCCGACCGCGTCTTCCTGGTGTCGGCGGACCTCGACCGCGAGCGATCGTATGTGCTCGTCGACCTGGTGCGGATCGTAGCCACGCATAACCTTGGCGAAGTCGCGCGGCGGAGTCTCTTCGAAGAAGCTTGTTAGCTGAGCGTCAATGTCCGATTGCATGTGGGCCTAATCCAAGCTAGACGGGGACGGCAGGCGGGGGCCGGGTTGCGGGCGGAGCTCTCGCCAATGAGAGGCAATTTACTCCGCCTTCGCCAGGTCTGTGGGTGGATCGGCGTTCTGTGCCGACAGAATCCCGGGCTGGCCCCGCATAGGTCCCCCGGGGAGAAGTCTAAAGGTCACAAGCTTCCCATATGCCTCTTGGACCCATCAGGAAAGTCACGTTTCATGCACTCTCATGGGCTGCACGAGCTCGGTCAGCACGCCGCCAAGATCGCCCGGGTGGAGGAACGCGATCGAGGCGCCCATCGACCCGTGCCGCGGCCGGGAGTCGATCAGCCGCACGCCGGCCTCGCCGACCTCGGCCAATGCGGCTGTGACATCGGTCACCGCGTAGCCGACGTGGTGCATCCCCTCGCCCCGTCGCGCGATGAACCGGCCCACCGGCGTCTCGTCCCCGAGCGGCTCGAGCAGCTGCACATACGAGTCGCCCGAGTCGGTGACCAGCATGGCCTCGCGGACTCCCTGCTCGGCGTTTGTCTCTTCGCTCGCCACCGTGAATCCGAACACGCTAACGTACCGGTCAATCGCGGCCTCGAGCGAGCGGCAGGCGATGCCGACATGATCGATTCTTAGCAACATGGTAGGTATCGTGACATATAGGCGGGATAGGCGTAATTGAGGAGGCCCTGGTGGGCGACCGTGACCCAGTGATCATAGGCGGAGCGCGGACCGGCATCGGGCGGTTGCTCGGATCCCTGTCCGGGTTCAGCGCGGCCGAGCTCGGCGGCTTCGCCATCTCCGGGGCGCTCGACCGGGCCGGGATGGCCCCCGAGGGCGTCGAGTACGTGATCATGGGTCACGTGCTGCAGGCCGGGACCGGCCAGATCACCGCCCGGCAGGCGGCGGTCAAGGCGGGCATCCCGATGACGACCCCCGCGACCACGGTCAACAAGGTCTGCCTGTCCGGGCTCGACGCCATCGCCCAGGCGGCCGACCTGATCAGGCTGGGCGAGTTCGACGTCGTCGTGGCGGGCGGCATGGAGTCGATGTCCAACGCCCCGCACGTGCTCAAGGGCTCCCGGCAGGGCTACAAGTACGGCGCCGTCGAGCTGCTCGACTCGATGGCCTACGACGGCCTGACCGACGTGTTCAACGGGCTCTCGATGGGCGAGTCGACCGACCTCAGCAACGCCAAGCTCGGCATCTCCCGCGAGCGGCAGGACGAGTTCGCCGCCCGCTCGCAGCAGCGCGCCGCCCGGGCCGCCAAGGACGGCCTGCTGGCCGACGAGATCGTCCCGGTCGAGGTCAAGTCCAAGCGGGAGACGATCACGTTCAAAGCCGACGAGGGCGTACGCGGCGACACCACGGCCGAGTCGCTCGCCCGGCTCCGGCCCGCCTTCGGCAGCGACGGCACGATCACCGCGGGCACGTCCTCGCAGATTTCCGACGGCGCCGCCGCCGTCGTGGTGACCAGCCGGGCGACGGCCGAGCGGCTCGGCGCGCCCATCCTGGCCGAGGTCGGCGTGTTCGGCACCGTCGCGGGCCCGGACAGCAGCCTGCACTACCAGCCGTCGAACGCGATCAGCAAGGCCCTCGGCAAGGCCGGCCTGGGCGTCAGGGACCTCGACCTGATCGAGATCAACGAGGCGTTCGCCGCCGTCGGCGTCGCGTCCATGGACGCGCTCGGCGTCTCGCCCGACATCGTCAACGTCAACGGCGGGGCGATCGCGGTGGGCCACCCGCTCGGCGCGTCCGGCACCAGGATCGCGCTCACCCTCGCCTGCGAGCTCCGCCGCCGGGGCGGCGGGCTCGGCGCGGCCGCGCTCTGCGGCGGCGGCGGCCAGGGCTCGGCCCTGCTGCTGCGCGTCCCCTAAAGGCCGCCGCGCTGAATCCGGAAACGGTCGCGGAAAAAATACGAGCCGGGGACAAGCGTGCCCTCGCCCGGGCGATCTCGTGGGTGGAGAACGGGGACTCACGCGTCCGTTCGGTGGAAAAGGACTTGAAGCCACCGAAGACCCCGGCTCGCGTGATCGGCCTCACCGGCGCGCCGGGGGCGGGCAAGTCCACCGTCACCGGGGCGCTGGTGGCGGCTTTCCTCGCCCGCGGCGTCACCGTCGCGGTGCTCGCGGTCGACCCGAGCTCGCCGTTCTCCGGCGGCGCGCTGCTCGGCGACCGCATCCGGATGCAGGGCCACGCGACCGAGCCGGGCGTGTTCATCCGGTCGATGGGGTCGCGGGGCCGGCTGGGCGGCCTGTCGGCCGCCGCTCCGCAGGCCATCAGGGTCCTGCAGGCGGCCGGGTACCAGGTGATCCTGGTCGAGACGGTCGGCGTCGGCCAGGCCGAGGTGGAGATCGCCTCGGCCGCCGACACCACCGTGGTGCTGGTCGTGCCGGGCATGGGCGACTCGGTTCAGGCGGCCAAGGCGGGCGTCCTCGAGGTCGCCGACGTGCTGGTGGTGAACAAGGCGGACCGGCCCGACGCCCGGGCCGCCGTCCGCGACCTGCGGGCGATGGCGGCGCTGGCGCGCGGCGGGTGGCAGCCCCCGATCGTGACCACGGTCGCGACCGCGAACGAGGGCATCGACGACCTAGTGCGTCAGCTTGACCGGCACGACGCGTGGCTCGACGAGAGCGGCGAGCGGGCTCGGCGGCGCCTCGCGCGGGCCCGGGGCGAGGTCACCGCGCTGGCGTTCGGGCAGCTCGCGGGCGTGCTGGCGGTGCCCGACAGCCTCGCCGCGCGGGTCGCCGACGGCGAGCTCGGCCCGCACCAGGCCGCCAGCGAGCTGCTCGCGGCGGCCGGCCTCGCCGGGGCCTAGTTGCCGGGGGTGATCGACGTCGCCGGCGCCCACGAGGCGCCGCCGTCGGAGGTCATCCAGATCTCGTGCAGCGACGTGTCGGCGGGCACGGCGACGCCCTGGTCGTCGGTGGTCATGCCGACGTAGCTGAACCCGCCGCTCGGGGCGCCGCTGCCGACGGCGTTGCTGGCCTCCCACCGCTCGCCGTTGTACGGCAGGTAGTAGATCCCCCTGGTGGTGGCCAGCGTGAGCGTGCCGTTGGGCGCCGCCGCGAGCGACGTCGTGATGCCGAAATCGCTCAGGTCGGTGATGTCCGACCACGAAGCGGCGGGCGGCTGGGTCCAGGACGAGCCGCCGTTGTCGGACGTGTACATCGCGGGCGGAAACGCGGCTGACGTCCCGTTGCAGGCGATCCACAGCTGGTCCGAGCTGACCAGCGCGAGCTGCGCGGCGCTGGGAAGCCCGTCCGCCTGGGCGGCGCCGGGCTTGCAGGCCGAGGTGCCGGCCTGGGACCAGGTGCCGCCGATGGAACCGGAGTAGAGCGCCCCGTCCGGCGCCAGCAGGTAGCCGTTGGTGCCGGTGAGCGCGAGCACGGCCGACGTGGCGGCGCCGCCGTCGGCCAGCCCGCTGGTGGCCGGGCCGACCGGCGTCCAGTCGTCGCTGCCGGCGGTGGCCGTCATCAGCGTGTAGCTGGTGCAGCCGGCCGCGAAGGCGGACGCGGAACCGCCGCTGGGGGTGGAGCAGCCGTTCGCCCACAGCGCGTAGGCCCGCCCGCCCGACGTCTCCAGGTCGGTGACCCGCGCTCCCGAGGTGGCGACCTGGTGCCAGGTGGTGCCGCCGTTGTCGGTCGCCCACAGCTCGGGGCCGAAGGCCCAGCCGTAGCTGCCGTTGAGGAACCGGATGGCGCTCACCCCGGTCGCCCCGCTCGGGCCGCCGGCGTCCGGGGCCGGGCCGCCCTGCCAGCTCTGCCCCCCGTTGTCGGTCCGCGCGATCGAGGTGCAGATGTACGCGTCCTTGTTGGCGCACGTGCCGGGGGTGCCGGCCTGGCCGATCACCCAGGCCGCCTGCGAGCTGATGAACGTGACCGACGCGGGCTGGAAGTTGGCCGGGACCGGGTGGGCCAGGCCGGACGGCGCGGTGGCCGAGTGCGTCGCCGACGGAGACGGGCTCGACGTCTTATCGGGACTCGCGCTCCCGTTGGGAGACTGGGTTCCCGGGCCGGTCGAGGCGCCGCGGTCGGCCTCGCTCGTGCCCCCGGTCGGGGGCGAGGTCAGATGCAGGTTGAGCCCGACCGGGACGGCGATGGCGACCGCGGCCGCCACCGCGGCGGCCGACACCATCGTCACCGCGAGCTTGCCCAGCTTGCGGCGGCGGGCCCGGCGGGTGATCAGCTCGAACGTCCCCGGCGGCGGCGGCAGCGGCTGGGACTGCTGGCTGAGCCAGCGGTCAAGCGGGTCGCGCTCGTCGTCAGCGTGCATTGTCCCTCCCGCCCTTCCGTCGCCCGTCGTTCGCTTCGCCGTTGCCCTCGCGTTCCGCGAGAGCCTCCTTCAGCCGGGCCCTGGCATGGTACAGGTCCGCCTTGACCGTTCCCTCAGGCCGTTTGACCAGCGCCGCTATCTCCTTGACGCCGAACCCGGCGTAGTAGTGGAGCAGGAACGGGTCGCGCAGCTTGGTGGGCAGCCCGGCGATGAGCTCGCGCACGTCCACGTCCTGGGCCGGGTTGGTCGACGGTTCCGGGTCGCTGCCCGCGGTGACGTTGCGCATCGCCCGGCGCTCCCGCTCGGCCTTGCGCCAGTGGTCCCTGACCAGGTTGGTTGCGATCATGAAGAGGTAGCTCTGCGGGTTGTCGAGCTTGTCGGGGCTGGTCCACTTCGACAGCAGCCGGACGAACGCCTCCGACGCGATCTCGTGCGCGGTCTCGTCGTCGTCGACCAGTCGCCTGACCCAGCCCGCCAGCTTCGGGTAGTTGGCCGTGAACAGCTGTTCCGCGAGGGCAGCGCGCGACCCCGTGTTCGCGGTGACAACGGCGTAAGGGCCCGTCTCCGCCCCCGCGTCCGAGCCCACCAGGCCTCCTTGCTGGAGTACGCAACTACTTACCACTCTGGTTACCACACCTTCGCACCGTAGCGGAGGGCCCGTTTTCCCGGTCTCCCCTACAGACGCTCGAGCTGCCCGGTTGGTTGTAGTAGCTTCCGATTGGGGATCTACACCGGGCCGCCCGAAGCTCAAGTTCTCGATACGGTTGGTCACATGCGCGCGCTCATCATCGTTGACGTGCAGAACGACTTCTGCGAAGGCGGCTCGCTTGCGGTTGCGGGCGGGGCCGCGGTGGCCCGCGGGATAACGTCACTGCTAGCCAAGCCTGATCACGGCTACGACCACGTCGTCGCGACCAAGGACTTCCACATCGACCCCGGCAGCCACTTCGCCGACGAGCCAGACTACGCGAAGTCCTGGCCGGTGCACTGCGTGGCCGGGTCGGCGGGCTCGCAGTTCCATCCCGAGCTGGACACCGCCCCGATCGAGGAGACGTTCCGCAAGGGCGCGCACGCGGCCGCCTACAGCGGTTTCGAGGGCGCGGCGGACGACGGGACGCCGCTCG
>DATCGA010000499.1:0-5496 GCA_036509215.1 Trebonia sp. | reverse complement strand
GTCGTGGCGGGACGGGTTCGGCCGGTGAGGGCGCCGGCCGCGGGGTGGTCAGAAGCGGTCGTCGGGGAGGGATTCGTACCAGTTCTCGGCCGGCCCGGTCGGCACCTGGGTCCAGTCGCGCCGCTGCTGTAGGTACTCCATCCGGCGCTTCATCTCGGCGTCGGCCCAGATCTCCTCCTCGCCGGGCGCCATGGTGATCGTCAGCGTCACCGCGAACGTGGCGATGCTGATCACCAGCAGCAGCGGGATCAGGAAGACGGCGGCGGTGGCACCGGACACGGCCGCGACCGCGACCGCGCCGGCCACGTCCGCCACCGACCGCACCGGGGCCCGGTGGATCTGCAGCGCCGCCATCCCGGTGTAATGCATGCCGCTGACCGCGACGCCCATGATCAGCGCCGCCCCGACGGTGGCGCGCGTGCCGGTGACCCGGGTGCCCGCCCACAGCGCGGCCGTCCCGGCCACGATCGCGATCACCACCGAGAGCACCATCAACGGCGGGCTGTAGGACATCGAGTCGGACATCGTCATCGCCGCCATGCCCATGTAGTGCATGGCGGCGACCCCCACGCCGACGATCACGCCGCCGGTGACCAGCCGCGACACGCTGCCGTGGCCGAAGCCGACGATGAAGAGCCCGGCCCCCACCACCGCGACCGCGACCAGCATGGAGGCGACCGTCATGGGCACGTTGTAGCCGATCTGCTGCCCCGGGATCGTGAAGCCCAGCATCGCGATGAAGTGCATCGCCCAGATCCCGGTGGCGCCGATGGACACTGCCGCCAGGCTGAGCCAGCGCGCCCGGGCGTAGCCGTCGTAGGCCCGGGCCAGCGTCACGCAGCGCAGGCCGAGGAAGGAGCCCACGCATGACATGACGTAGCCGAGCGCTGGATTCAGCAGGCCGTAAGAGAAATTGTGGACGGTAACCACAGATGCCACCCCCGTGTGACAATGCAGCGGCCGCCATCGCTGGTAACACCCGCGTGAGGGTCCGCGGCCGCATCGGCGCCCCGGTGCGCCGATTTACGCATGCATAATGGCAGAACGCGCACGCCGCCGTGCGCTGAGTGACATTACTGTGATAGACCAATCGATTGCTAATCGTGACCGACCTCTAGGTCACGAGGTCGGCTTCCAGCCCGGTGCCGGGTCCTCGCCGGTCCGGCCGTCGACCGACTCCCTGATCAGGTCGGCGTGCCCGGTGTGCCGGCCGTACTCCTCGATCATGTCGCAGACCAGCCGTCGCAGGTTGGCGTGCTCCCCGTCGACCTCGGCGTGCACGGGCTGGTCGAGGCCGCCGCCGGCCAGCGCCTCGGCCACCCGCTCGCGCGACCGGGCGGCGGCGGCGTCCCAGAGCGCGTACAGCGCCCGCGGCGTGTCTTCGGCGGTGATCCTGAAGTCCCAGTCCGGGGCGGCGTCCCAGTCGACGTCCGACCACGGGGGGCCGAGCGGCACCCCGGTCAGCTTGAGGCCGAACTGATGGTCCTCGACGAGCGCCAGGTGCTTGAGCAGCCCGCCCAGCGTCAGCGTCGACGCGCCGAGCCGACGGCTCAGCCCGGCCGCGTCGAGCCCGTCCGTCTTGTAGCGGAACGTCGCCCGCAGCCGTTCGAGCGCCGCCAGCAGCTGCTCGGCCTCGGTGCCTGCGAGCGGTGGTTCCCAGGGGGTGTCAGTCATCGCGCCAGGCTAGCGAAGATCCCGGACATTCTGCTTCCAGGAAAAAGGCTCAAATCGATCATCTCGAACGGACCGGGCCGACTCTCCACCGCCCCGACCTCCTATGCTGGCTGTGATTGCCGATCAGGCCCGGCCCTCCGATAGGACATCGCAGACGTGTCACCCGAACAAGACCAGTCCGGCGGGCAGCACCCGGAGCCCGCCGCGCCCGGCGACGAGCGCGCGATGAAGGCGTGCCCGGACTGCGCCGAGCTGGTCCTCGAGGCGGCGCGGAAGTGCCGCTACTGCGGGTATCGGTTCGACCGGCCGCAGACCTCGCAGACAGCGCAGGAGGGCCTGTTCGAGCACCTGTTCCGCCGCTCGGCGCCGCACCTGACGATGACCGAGACCCTGCAGCAGCTCGGCGTCGAGCTGGAGCCGGCCGAGCGGCCGGTCGGACTATGGCTCGGCCAGATCACTGGCGTCGACGGCTACGTGGTGCTCACCGATGAGCGACTGTGCTTCGCGATGGGCCTGCGCCATCAGAAGGAGGCGCGCGCGCCCTGGCAGCGCCGCCTGGACGAGCTCACCGGGGCGGAGATCACCGCCCACCGGTGGAAGCCCACGCTGGTGCTGCACTGGCTCGACGCTCCCGACCTGACCATTGACAGCCTCGCGCGCAACGACCTGCGCCGACTGCATTCGGCGCTGCTCGACCGGGTGTCTCGCTGAGGCCGGAAGAACCAAAGAAAGCGCCCGGACAGTTCTCGCCTGTCCGGGCGCTTTCTTTTACGTGCTTAAGCGATCAGGCGCCGCGCAGCCGCTGCAGGGCCTCGGCCAGGATCGCCTCGCCGTCGGTGTCGGTACGGCGCTCCTTCACGTAGGCCAGGTGGGTCTTGTACGGCTCGACGCGGGGCGGGGCCGGCGGTGCGGCCTGGTTCTGCCCGGCCGGGAAGCCGCACCGGGGGCACTCCCACTGGTCGGGGATGGCGGCGTCGGACGCGAAGCTGGGCTTGGTCTGGTGCCCGTTCGAGCACCAGAACGAAACCCAGGTCCGGGGCGCGGCCTCGCCGCGCTCCGCCTCGCCCATCGGGCCAGCGCCTACCCTGCTTCCGCGGATCGCGTTGCCACTGCTCACAGATCACCTCATTGTCGCCGTACCAAGCCATCGACCACGGGCGCACCAGCCCTAAGGGCCACCACCCGCTGGCTATTCCATTTCACCATCACATCCGCCGACGCGGACGGAAAACACGCAGACCCAGTTTTGGGCCGCCCTACGGGTGGTTGATGATCCAGCCGAGGGCGACCACGAGGATGAACCAGAGGACGCCGAAGAAGATCGTAATCCGGTCCAGGTTCCGCTCGACCACCGACGAGGAGCCGAGCGTCGAGGAGACGCCGCCGCCGAACATGTCGGAGAGGCCGCCGCCCTTCCCCTTGTGCAGGAGAACGAGCAGGACCATCACCAGCGAAACGATGATCAGGATGACCGAGAGCGCGATCTCCACCGGTGTCTTCTCTCCCCTTGAAACGCGTACGTTCCTACAACGCTGCGGTCTTCTTAATTTACACGGCGTCGAGTCCGCCGCGGTCAACCATCCGGCGCCTCAGCGACCAGCGGCCACCTGATAGTACCGGCAGATCGAGGCGAACTGACCGGCGTCAAGGCTTGCGCCGCCGACGAGCACGCCGTCAACGTCCTGTCCCGCCATGATAGGCGTAATGTTGTCGGCTTTGACGGAACCGCCGTACAGAATGCGAACGCATCCCCCGGCCTCAGCGCCCGCCGCGCCCGAAATGTACGCCCTTATGTCGGCCGCCATCTGCTGCGCGTCGGCGGCCGAGGCGACCTCGCCGGTGCCGATCGCCCAGATCGGCTCGTAGGCGATCACCATCGACGCGATCGCCTCGGCGGGCACCTTGGCCAGCGACCCCTTCAGCTGGTCGACCACGTGCTCGACCTCGGTGCCGGCCTTCCGCACCCCCATGGGCTCCCCCACGCACAGGATGGGCGTGATGGAGACGCCGAGGGCGGCCTTGACCTTCGCGTTGACGACCGCGTCGTCCTCGTGGTGGTACTGCCGCCGCTCGGAGTGCCCGCACAGCACGTACGAGCACCCGAGCTTGGCCAGCATCGAACCGGAGATGTCGCCGGTGTAGGCGCCGTTGGCGTGCGGGGAGAGATCCTGCGCGCCGTAGACGATCTTCATTTTGTCGCCGTCCACCAGGGTCTGCACCGAGCGCAGATCGGTGAACGGCGGCACCACCGCCACCTCGACGTTCTTGTAGTCCTTGTCCTGCAGCGTCCACGCGATCTTTTGCAGCAGCGCGATCGCCTCGAAGTGGTTGCAGTTCATCTTCCAGTTGCCGACGATCAGCGGCAGATTCTTCGTCTCAGTCATAACGGAAGGGAGCTTACGCCCCGAGGGCCGTCAATCCGGGGAGCGTCTTGCCTTCGAGATACTCCAGTGACGCGCCGCCGCCGGTCGAGATGTGACCGAACGCCGAGTCGGCCAGCCCGAACGAGCGGACCGCCGCCGCCGAGTCGCCGCCGCCGACCACGGTGAGCCCGTCGACCTTGGTCAGCGCCTCTGCCACGGCCCGGGTGCCCGCCGCGAAGGCCGGGAACTCGAACACGCCCATCGGCCCGTTCCAGAACACCGTCCGCGCGTCGGCCAGCTTCGACGCGAACAGCTCGCGCGAGTCCGGCCCGATGTCCAGACCCATGTGGTCGGCCGGGATGGCGTCGGCGGCGACCACGGTGGCGGGGGCGTCGGCGGCGAACCTCGGCGCCACCACGATGTCGGTCGGCAGCACCAGCTCGACGCCCCGCTCGGCCGCCTCCGCCAGCACCGCCTTGCACGAGTCGATCTGGTCGGCCTCGAGCAGCGAGGTGCCCACCTCGTGCCCCAGCGCGGCCAGGAACGTGTAGGTCATCCCGCCGCCGATCAGGACCCGGTCGGCCAGGCCGAGCAGGTTGCCGATGACGCCGAGCTTGTCGGACACCTTGGACCCGCCCAGCACGACCACGTACGGCCGGGCCGGGTCCTGCGTCAGCCGCCGCAGCACCGACACCTCGGCCGTGATCAGGTCGCCGGCCGCGCTCGGCAGCAGCGCGGGCAGGTCGTAGACCGAGGCCTGCTTCCGGTGCACAACGCCGAACCCGTCGCCCACGTAGAGGTCGCCCAGCCGGGCTATGGCCGAGGCGAGCACGGTCCGTTCGACATCATCTTTTGAAGTTTCCGCAGGCTCGAACCGCACGTTCTCGAGCAGCGCGACCTCGCCGTCGGCCAGCCCGGCCACCGTCGCGGTGGCGGACTGTCCGACCAGGTCGGTCGCGAACGCGACCGGCGAGCCGAGCAGCTCGGCCAGCCGGTCCGCGACCGGGCGCAGCGACGGGCCGCCCTCGGCCCGCTCGGCGAAGTCCTCGCCCCTGGGGCGGCCGAGGTGGGCCATGACCACGACCCGGGCGCCGCGCTCGGCCAGCTTGCGGATCACCGGCAGCGAGGCCCGGATGCGGCCGTCGTCGGTGATCACGCCGCTGCCCGACTTGTCGAACGGGACGTTCAGGTCAGACCTGACCAGCACCCGGCGGCCGGCCACGTCGAGATCGTCGATGTTGTGCATGTCGCTGCTCTCTGGCTCTCTGCCTCTGCCCCGCGCTCAGCCGAGCCGGGAGGCGACGAGGGCGGTCAGGTCGACGAGGCGGTTGGAGTACCCGAACTCGTTATCGTACCAGCCGAAGACCTTCACCTGGTTCCCGTATGCCATCGTGATCGACGCGTCGAACGTGCAGGAGGCGGTCGACCCGACGATGTCGGAGGAGACGATCGGGTCCTC